>UQOJ01000093.1 GCA_900542635.1 uncultured Collinsella sp. | reverse complement strand
ACGAGATTCGCCTTAGTCTCGTGGGCTCGGAGATGTGTATAAGAGACAGCCCCAGGAGCGAAAATGCGCCCTGCTGTTCCAAAACTATCAGCTTTTCCCCAACATGACGGTGGCCGATAACGTATGCGCCGGTGTAAAGGATGCGGGCGACGCCGCCGCGCGCAAAAAGCTCGCCGAGCGCTACCTGGGTATCTTTGGACTGGCCGATTTTGCCGACCGCTATCCCGTGCGACTCTCGGGCGGTCAGCAGCAACGTGTGGCGCTTGCGCGCATGGTGGCGGCGCATCCGGGTATCTTTATGTTCGACGAGCCCATGAGCGCACTCGATTCCTATCTTAAGAGCGCCCTCGAGCAGAATATGCTCGACCTGTTCGATGTATGCAACCGCACCGTGCTCTACGTGAGCCACGACATCGACGAAGCGTGCCGCCTGTGCCAGCGCATCTGCGTGATGCACGACGGGCATGTTGAGGAGATCGGCTCAGTCGAGGACGTGGTCCGCCGTCCGCAGACGCTGGCGGCGCTGCGCCTGACGGGCTGCAAGAACACAAGCCGGGCGCGCAAGATCGGCGACGAAGAAGTTGAGGCCCTCGACTGGGGCATGAGCTTTAACGTGGGTCGCGCGGTTCCCGATAATGTGGCGTACCTGGGCATTCGCGCAAGCTACTTCCATGTTGACAATCGCGCGGGGCGGGGTCGCAACAGCTATGATTTGCACGTGGCCCGAGTGAGCGATTCGCGCTTTGAGCGCCTGGTGCTGTTGGACGTGCCGCGTACTGATGCGCCCACGCGTCTGCAGTGGAAGGTCAACAAAGTGGGCGTGCCTGTCGACGAGCTGCCGCAAGCAGGCGAGAACCTGCGCATGCACTTCGATGCGAGTAGGATTCACCTGGTTTGTCGATAGCGCCGGGTAATGCCGTCGGGGATATAAGCCTCGGCGGCTTTGTCTTGCCGTTCGCCGAATGAAGGATGACAAACTCTTATCAATCAAGATAATTATTTATTAAACGACGGTACACGAGGTTGTCGTACGAATGTCAACGGTGTTCGCATGGTCGACGACCGTTGATATAGTTGACCTCAACTTGTAGAGGAGGGTGCGCACATGCCGCAGACGACATACATTCGCCGCGTTGCCGCGCGTGCCCTATATATGGCTCGGAGCCGCATATGAGCAGGTATGTTCACGGCTCCGGGAGAGACGACGCACAACTAAATAACCGTCCTCAAGGCAGGTTCCCTAAAATTCCGGGTTTGAGCACGGCCGGACAATCGCCGTCCGTCGTGCATCGATACCGCCGTTATCCGTTTTTGGTTCGAGAGGGGAACCGTCATGGCTGAAGAATTTGATTTCCATCCGATGTGGGAGAGCCTCGGCATGAATCTTGCCGACCACGACATGCTGTTGGGCGCCGTGGGCCAGATGTACGGCGATATGTTCCTGACGCAGAACAATCGCCCCAAGTCCACGTCCTACCTGGACTTTGTGGCCACCAACATCCATAGCGGCCGTATTAAGGAGATGCTCGACAAGAAGGAGGCCGGCGAGGCCACAAAGATCGTCGGTTCGTTCTGCGTGTACGTGCCCGAGGAGATCGTACTTGCCTGTGACGGTATTCCCGTGGGCCTGTGCTCGGGTGCCGATTGGGCAACCGATAAGGTCGAGGAGCACCTGCCGCGCAACACCTGTCCGCTTATCAAGAGCTTTGCCGGCTTTAAGCTGGGCGAGGTCTGCCCCTACATTGAGTCGAGCGACCTGGTGGTGGGCGAGAACACCTGCGATGGCAAGAAGAAGGCCTACGAGTTCTTTGCCACGCAAAAGAACATGTACGTCATGGATATTCCCAACGTGCACGACGAGTCGACGCTCGTGACCTGGAAGGCCGAGGTCAAGAAGCTCGCCGCCAAGATTGAGGAAGAATGCGGCGTCACGATTACGCCTGAGCGTCTGAAGGCCGCCATCCACGCCGTCAATGAGAAGCGTCGCGCCCTGCAGCGCCTTGCTGCCACGCGCGCTGCCGACCCTGCACCCATCAGCGGTCTGGACCTGTCTCTTATACACATCTGACGC
>UQOJ01000092.1 GCA_900542635.1 uncultured Collinsella sp. | reverse complement strand
GGCTCCTGTCTTTTTAGTGCCCTCGGATTGGGTCATAGTGTCTGTCGTTGCCAAAACATCGACGTTGCCTGGTCGCAAGTAGTCATTGGGGACGTTCTTGTTTGACTAGTCGTTTAAGAGCGTTCCCAATGACTACACTCAAAAACGGCGCCCGTCGGCGATGTTGCCGGCGGGCGCCGTTGCCTTGAGGACGAAATGATCCGTTTTCCTCCGTCCCCAAGGGATCCGAACTCGTATGCTACAGCGAGTCGATAAAGCGCTGCTGGGCGGCGCGTCCTGCCTCGTCCCACTTAAAGACGCCGGCGTTATCGAGCACGTGGCCAAACACCACGCCGACCTCCTCGTGCAGGATATCGATGACGTTGTCCGCCGTAAGCTCGTCGGCGCGGCGGGCAAAAACATCTTCGGCCCATGCGGCGTGGCTGCGGCAAAGGTCGTCGCCCTCGAGCGCGCTGGCAAGGTCGTAGCTGGCATCGGCTTTGGCCGCCAGCAGGTGCTTGCGGACAGCACTGAGCTCAGGAACCAAGCGCGGCGGCAAAATGGCCAGGCCCATGACCTCGATCAGGCCGATGTTCTCCTTCTTAATGTGGTGATACTCGGCATGCGGGTGGAACACGCCCAGCGGATGCTCGTCGGTCGTGATGTTGCAGCGAAGCGCCAGATAGGCCTCGTAGATCTCGCCGCCGGCATTGCCGCGGGAGTCGACGCGGCGGATGACGGGCGTCACGGTGTTGTGCGCCGCGCCATCGGCTGTGTGCGCGATGACGCCCACAGACTCATCGGTCCACTCGCGCCATGCCAGGATAATCTTCTCGGCAGCATCGAGCAACTGGGCGCGGTCGTGCGAGCGCAGTCGCAGCACCGAAAGCGGCCACTGCAGCACAGTACCGCTGACCTGGTCAAAGCCGGGTACGCTAAACTGCGAGACCTCGGTGGCATGCATCATGGGGAACTCGTGCGCGCCGCCCTGGAAGTGGTCGTGCGACAGAATCGAGCCGCCCACGATGGGCAGGTCGGCGTTGGAGCCGATAAAGTAGTGCGGGAACAGGTCCACAAAGTCGAGCAAACAGGAGAGGCTCTTGCGATCCACGTGCATCGGACGATGTTCGGAGCTCATGGCAATGCAATGCTCGTTAAAGTACGCATACGGGCTGTACTGGAAGCCCCAGCGTTCGCCGTCGAGCTGGATGGGGATAACGCGCAGGTTCTGGCGGGCGGGGTGAGCGCCGCCGTCGGCTGCGGCGGAGCGTCCGGGATAGCCCTCGTTTTCGATGCAGAGCTGGCAGGCGGGATACTTCTCGCCTGTGTTCTTGGCTGCACCTGCCGCGGCGATATCGCGCGGGTCCTTCTCGGGCTTCGACAGGTTGATGGTGATTTCAAGGTCGCCCCAGTTGGTGGGGGTGCTCCATTTGATATTGCGCGCGATGGCGGCGCGGCGCACGTAACCGGCGTCGCAGCACAGGCCGTAGAACCAGTCGGTCGCGGCGCGGGGCTCGTTGACGCCCATACGTCCGTTGAACTCCTCGTTTACAACCGAAGGCCTCGGCATGAGCGCGCCCATGATGCGCATGGCGATGCGGTCGCGGCCCGACGCCGTGTCCTCGGCAGCACCGTTGGCAACGGCGGCCTCGGAAAGCACGGCAAGCGTGCCCTCCAGGTCAAAGTCGGGGAGTGTATTGGGGTGCAAGAGCGAAATCTTCTCG
The DNA here is from genome assembly GCA_900542635.1 of uncultured Collinsella sp. Taxonomy (GTDB): domain Bacteria; phylum Actinomycetota; class Coriobacteriia; order Coriobacteriales; family Coriobacteriaceae; genus Collinsella. Next base: position 568 of record UQOJ01000092.1, on the reverse strand, counting down.
GTCTTGAGCGCCCAAGCCATGTCGAGTGCGGGACCCGTGGCGCCGATGCACTCCAAAATGGTGTTGTATGCCCAGATGCGATCCTCCTGGCCGATCATCGATCGGTGGATAGCGTACTCGATCAGGTTCTGCGCGGCCTCGCGCACGTCAGTCATTACAGCCATGCCGCGTAAGCCCCCTTGTCAGAGATGGCGTAGTGACGGGCAGAGCCCTCGCCCAGCCAGCTGTTCATCTTGGTGATGAAGGTGTCGACCAGATCGAGCGGCACGAAGGCCTGGATGGTACCGCCAAAGCCGCCGCCGTGAATACGAACGGCGCCACGGCCGTCGAGCACATGCTCGGCAAGAGCAAGCGCGTACATGGAAGGCTGCTCGGCACCCAGTTTGGCAACAACATTCTGCAGGTACATGGCAGAGCTGGCGCCGGACTCGCGCGTCAGGACCAGGAACTGGTCAATGTCGCCGGCGTTCAGGGCCGCCCAGCGCTTATCGACCAGGCCGTTTTCGTACCAGTAGTGAACCTGTCTCTTATACACATCTGACGCTGCCGACGACTTAATAGGTGTAGA
>UQOJ01000091.1 GCA_900542635.1 uncultured Collinsella sp. | reverse complement strand
AACCCGCGACCCCAACCTTGGCAAGGTTGTGCTCTACCAACTGAGCCATGTCCGCCTGCGAGGATTTAATATACGGGATGATCCACCCAAATGCAAGAACTTTTTTTAAAAAGTTTTGCGACGCTCTCGCGAGGGCATCAGTCGTCACGAAAGGCACGGACAAACGCAGGCTCGCAGCGAGATGCCCCTACATCTCACCGAGCATGATCCAGGCAGAGCTGTCCTGCGTGAGCCTGCCGTCTGCAAGCGGTGATGAGGTGAGCAGGACCCTGCCCGCCGGCAGCTCCACGGGTGCTGCACCGAAGTTCGTCACACACGTCCAGCCGTTATCGCGGCGATAGGCGATGACGCCGCCCTCAGCGCCCTCGGCACCATCCGCAAGACCGGTGCGCCCGTCAAGATCGAGCCACGCAAGATCGTTGGTGCACCCGCGCAGCTTGCGCCGCAGCCAGAGGGCGTCACGATAGAGCGCAAGCATCGATGTCGGGTCCACTTCTTCCCTATCGGCAGCATAATCGGAAAACCATGCAGGCTGCGGCAGATGGGGCGCCGCATCGGCGTCTGCCGGCGAAAACCCAAACGATCCGCCATGCGCGGGATCGTCCGCCGCCACCCACGGCAGGGGCACACGACAGCCGTCGCGCCCCTTCTCACGCTTCGGTCCGTGCGTATTGGTCGCAGTAGGGTCTTCGAGTGCAGCCCACGGGATATCAGCCACCTCAAAAAGGCCGAGCTCCTCACCCTGATACACGTATGCCGAGCCCGGAAGCGCCAGCTCAAGCAAAAGGGCCGCCCGCGCGCGGCGCTCGCCGAGTTCACGGTCCTCGTCATAAGACGACCCGTCGCGCAAGAGCCAGTCGAGCGCAATCTGGTGGTAGCGCGTCGCCTTGATTTGCGGCAGGGCATAGCGTGTCGCCACGCGCGGCACGTCGTGGTTGGAGAGTACCCAGGTCGAGGCGGAATCGGATTCGACGGCTGCCTTCAAGCCCTTCTCGATTGCAGTGTGCATGTCATCATAGGTCCAAGTGGCCTTGGCAAACTCAAAGTTGAATGTCTGGCCAAGCTCGCTGGGACGCGCGTAGAGATACTGGCGCTCGGGCAGCACCCACGCCTCGGCAACGGCACTGCGCGGCGGATTATAGCGGTCGAACACGCGGCGCCACTCGCGATAGATCTCGTGGACCTCATTGCGGTCCCACAGCGGATGGGTGCCGTCGTCAACCATGTCATCGCCCTCGGCGAGATGCCACCGGTCGAGGTCATCGCGGTCGAGATCCTTGGCGAGACCCTGCGCCACATCAATGCGAAAGCCGTCGACGCCTCGATCGCTCCAAAACGCCAGGACGTCGCAAAAGAGCGCATGAACCTCGGGGCATGACCAGTCAAAGTCCGGTTGCTCGGGCGTAAACATGTGCAGATACCACTGACCGTCCGCAACACGCGTCCATGCGGGGCCGCCAAAGTTGGCATTCCAATTGGTGGGAGGCAGCTCGCCATGCTCGCCGCGACCATCGCGGAAGATATAACGGGCGCGCTCGGGCGATCCGGGGCCGGCGGCAAGAGCGGCTTTGAACCAGGGGTGCTGGTTGGATGAATGGTTGGGCACGATGTCGACGATGACCTTGATGCCGCGCGCGTGAGCCGCAGCGATCATGTCATCGAAGTCGTCAAGCGAGCCGAGACGTGGGTCGACATCGCAGTAGTCCGCCACATCATAGCCGCCATCGACAAGAGGCGAAGGGTAAAACGGGCTCAGCCAGATGGCCTCGATACCCAGCCGCTCAAGATAGTCCATCTGCTGGGTAATGCCCGCGATATCGCCCAGACCCGAACCAGTCGAATCCTTAAACGAGCGCGGGTAGATCTGATAGATTGCGGCGTCGGACATCCATGAGCGCGAAGAGGACTTTTCTGTAGCCATGGGATGAGTCTCCCTTGTAACGAGGTTTTGCGAGATGCCCACGATGATACGCCCAAAGCTGACATTCGCGACAAACAACGCCACAGCCACGCCCCAAAACGCTCGCTCCCTCTCGGGTTCAAGCCTCCTGGGACGAATCGACCGATTAGTGAAAAGAACGGAAGACCCACTTTCCCGGCCACGACAGCGAGCGGGCTCCGGGTGCCCCAGGTTGCCGCGAAAGAGGAGGGAAGCGTACTTTATGTACGCGACCGACGATTGAGGGGCAAGATGGGGTGTCCGGGGCCCGCGCAGCGTCAACAAAAAACGCGGTTCGTTAGAACCGCGTAAGATAGTTGGAGCGGACAACGGGGCGTCCGCGTATCCGCTTCGCGGATCCGCACCGGCTTCGGCCGCCTGCCGGCGTCCTCGCCAGCTCGCTACAAACGCTCCGCGTTTGCTTAACGCTCGCTCCCTCTCGGGTTCGAGCCCATGCGATGGATACAAAAAACCCGGCTACCGTGATAGCCGGGCTGTTGCGTTTGGAGCGGACAACGGGGCTCGAACCCGCGACCCCAACCTTGGCAAGGTTGTGCTC
>UQOJ01000090.1 GCA_900542635.1 uncultured Collinsella sp. | reverse complement strand
CGTCGGCCACGGCGTCCTGCGCCTGGTCGCCGCGGCCGAAGCGCTTGGTGAGCCCGCGCGTCTCGAGCATGTAACCCATGGGTTAATCCTTTCTCTTCCGGGCGCGCGGGCCGAGTCACCGTACCCGCGTGCCTTAACTTTCGGGTTCACCATCCATGGTGGGGCGCGTTTCTAACGAAGCCGTAACGACCGTTGGGCTCTTTTGGCGCCAGCCCTTCTCGACCCGTACGCATTTGCTTAAAGCAACAACTTTCCCGATCGATGTAATCACCGAATCAAAACGTGTACACCAGCCACCAAAGATGCCGAAAAATGTCGCTTTTGGAGGCTGATGTACACAAATGCAGAATCCAGCGCAGCCCAGAGGCGCCCTCCACATGTCTGGACTCTCTATGGCTGCGCTGGATAGACATCGCCGGAACGGGTATAGTATCGAAAGTTTTGTCGTTAACCAGCGGGGGAGTCCTGTGGGCATCAAAAAGAAGATCAAAAAGGAGCTTATCGGCACTTCCGATTACCCGTCGAATAAGATCTTTACGATCTCCAATTTCATCACCTTTACGCGCCTGATCCTCACCCTGGTATTTCTGTACCTGTTTGTGACGGATAACAACCGTGTCATCGCCATCGTTATCTACGCCGTTGCCGCCTCCACCGACTGGATGGACGGTCAGATCGCCCGCATGACTAAGACGGTCTCGTGGCTCGGCAAGGTCATGGATCCCATTTGCGACCGTGCGCTGCTGTTCACCGGCGTACTTGGACTGGTGGTCCGCGGAGAGCTGCCCATCTGGGTCTGCGTACTCATTATTGGCCGCGACATCTATCTGAGCATCGGCACGCTTATCGTGCGTCATTATCACCGTCGCCCCATCGATGTGGTCTTTCCCGGAAAGATTGCCACGGCGCTGCTCATGACCGGCTTCTCACTCATGCTGCTCGGTTTCCCCGTTATTGACGGCCTGCACCTTTTATCTTCAACCCTTACGGCCTTCCCGGGCCTCAACGGAAGCTCGGTGCCCCTCGGCATCTTCTTTGTGTACGGCGGCGTGATCTTCTCCATGCTCACGGCTGTCATCTACTCCATTAAGGGCGGAGTGGCCATTAAACAGGCTCTCGCGCATCCCGAGGACGAGGACATCGACTTTCTGAACCCTGAAATCGAAGACTGATTCGTTGGGGTATGATTACGTACGGTTCATTATTTGCGGCACGTCCGCGATAAGTTAGGGGTTGTCATGGACAACATGGTTAACAATTTGCCTCAGAATGATAAGACTGCTGACGCTACCTGCGTATTCCGCGTGCCTTCAAGCGACGTCACCGTTCCCGACCTCATGGCCAACGTGCGCATCACCGCCCCCGTCCTGTCCATCGTCAAGGGTCCGCAGACTGGTGCCGCCTTTGAGCTCGAGGACGACGTGACCACCATCGGCCGCGATCCCGCGAACGGCATCTTCCTTAATGACATGACCGTTTCGCGCAGCCACGCGCGCATTATTCGCGAGGGCCTCGGCGCTCGCATCGAGGACCTGGGCTCGCTCAATGGTACCTGGGTCGACGGTGCCATTGTCAATGCAGCCCCGCTGCACGACGGTTCTTCCGTTCAGATCGGTACGTTTACGCTCATCTACCACGAGAGCACGCCGGAGCGCATCGAAACCGGTGAGTAGGGCATGGCCGAACGCAACTATCTGAGTATCGGCCAAGTCGTCAACCTACTTCGAGGCGCATACCCCGATCTTTCGAACTCAAAAATTAGATTTCTAGAGGATGAGGGGCTCATTACCCCTCATCGTACGCCTAAGGGATACCGTCAGTACTCTAAGGAGGACGTTGATCGTCTGGAGGTCATCCTGCACTTGCAGAAGACCCGCTACATGCCGCTCAACGTGATTAAGCAGCGCTTGGAAAACGCCACGGACCTGTCAACGCTCGCCTACGAGGTGGGCTTGCTATCCGATGTTCCGCTCAAGACGGAGCCCAAGGAGACTAAGCAAAAGCTGCATCCCATCGAGACCATTCCCGATATGTTGGGCGTCGAAATTTCGTTTATCCGCTCGCTCGCCGAGAACGACCTCATTCGCATCATCAAGAGTCCGCAGAATCGCGAGCTTGTCGATGGTCGCGATTTTCCGATCATCCGCTACTGCTCCGAGCTGTCGCGCTTCCATATCGAGCCGCGCAACCTGCGTCAGTACGTGTCTTCCGCCAACCGCGAGTCCTCGATGTTTGAGCAGGTGCTTGTGAGCATGCTCGGCATGGATACCTCCGATGACGAGCGCGACGCCAAGCTCGAGCGTGCGTTTAAGAAGCTTCACGACCTGACGGAGGGCGTGCACACCGCGCTGCTCAAGAACCGCGTTTTTGAGTCGCTCAACGCCGTGGTCGAGGACGCCGACATCGATGCACTCGATGAGGAAATCACTCGCTCCGAGTCCACCAAGGCCAAAAACGAAGAGATAGCCGCGCCGGCTTCGCACAAGGATTCTCTCGTCAAGCCGCTCAAGGTCGTCCCCCCTTCGCAATCCGGCACCGCCACCGCGGGCAAATAACCGCTGCTGAAATTTCGGGAACCCATTGAAAGGCTGTCTCTTATACACATCTCCGAGCCCACGAGACT
>UQOJ01000089.1 GCA_900542635.1 uncultured Collinsella sp. | reverse complement strand
ATCTACACCTATTAAGTCGTCGGCAGCGTCAGATGTGTATAAGAGACAGCGGCAAGTACGCCCAAATCGCTGAGCCCAACCCCTCCTACCACGGTGTTTCGTTTGCCGAGGCTGCCGGTCCCGCCGCCTTCGCAACCTATGTCCGCGCTATCCTGCTGCGTGACGAGGGCGCCTGCATCAGCCCGTTCAACGCCTGGGTCCTGCTCCAGGGCACCGAGACTCTGTCGCTGCGCGTCGACCGTCATGTCGAGAACACCAAGAAGGTCGTTGAGTTCCTGGCTGGTGACAGCCACGTCGCCAAGGTGAACCACCCGAGCCTGCCTGAGCACCCCGACCACGAGCTCTATCAGAAGTATTTCCCCAACGGCGGTGCCTCGATCTTTACCTTCGAGATCAAGGGCGGCCAGGAGGCTGCTTGGAAGTTCATCGATCATCTACAGGTGTTCTCGCTGCTCGCCAACGTGGCCGACGTCAAGTCGCTCGTCGTGCACCCGGCTACCACCACGCACTCCCAGCTCTCTGCCGAGGAGCTCGCCGAGCAGAACATCACGCCCTCCACGATCCGTCTTTCCATCGGTACCGAGAACGCCGAGGATATCATTTGGGATCTGAAGCAGGCCTTCGCCGCGCTGGACGAGTAAAGCGACTTGTGCAAGGGCCCCTTGCGACTCGATAGGTATAACTGCATAAAATGCCTGCTCAAGGCGCCTGTGCGAACAATGGTTGCACAGGCGCCTTTTTTGCATAGATCGGGTGCAAAAACAGGGTTTTTGACACGCTTTATGCATTCGAGTTGTGGAAAACTCCTGTTGAGAGGATGTGAGTTTTACGCAATTGACGTGCGCCTTTTGAGTAAAACCGCAGGTCGCGATTTGCTCGGGGTACTATGCAGCGCGATCGAATCACACGCAGCTCAAACGCAGCAAAAACGCACTACGGAGGTTTCCAGCTACATGAGGATCGATTCACGAAAACCGAAAGCCGCCGCCCTTTCCGCCGCTCTGACCGTGGCGCTATTGGCGGGTGCCGGCGCAACTGATGCCCACGCGGCAACACTATCCGATACGGTTGGACCTACGCCGTCCGAAGCGACGCTGGTGCAGCCCGTCGACTACCGCAGCGACGGTTATGGCTCTATGCAGGAGTGGAACGCCTCGATGGAGGCCAAGCGCGATTCCCTGGAGATGCGCGCTCAGATCATTATGAATATGTATGGCGACTATGCTACCGATGACGAGCGCGCTGTGTTGCAGGGTTGCATCGACGGTGCGGGTAACCTGTTGACGATGGGGGAGGTCGACGCCAAGTCGACCGAGCTCGATGAGCTGCGCACTGCGCTTGAGGATGCCAAGCGCGAAGCGCTCGAGGCTGCCGCCGAGGCGGAGGCTGCCGAGGCCGCCCAGGCTTCGTACTACAACGCCGGTTACACTCCGTCCTATGCGTCTGCCGCGTCCTACGCGAACGGATCGGGCCTGACGCGCTCTGCGGGTGTCAATAACTACAACGGACGCCGCGAGACCTATTACAGCAGCAATGTGCTTTATCACTATCGCACGGGCGAATGGACTCAGGATTCTGAGGGCTTCTGGCGCGATTCCGACGGCTATTACGTTGTTGCCGCGGGCGATATGGCCCAGGGCTCGACCTTTACGGGCTCCAAGGGTGATTGCAAGGTCTATGACTCCGGCTGCGCTGCCGGAACCACCGATTACTACACCGGTTGGTAATCTGCCATAAGCCAATAGGAGATGACGGGCGAGCGTCTTTACTGAGCCTTTGGGCACAACGTAGGGGCGTCCGTTTTTTGTGCGTGCTTGAGTTAACAGAGTGCTTACCGTGGCAGTACGCCACGCATATGGGCGCGGGGCACACTAGTTCATGAGAAATAAGGTCTTTCTCGTGGAGGAAGTGGTCTTGTGAACGCTCGAGATATCGCCGTTGCCGCCGTTGCATTGACGCTTGGTTGCCTTGGTCCTACGGCCGCGCTCGTCGCGGGTATGCAGGGGACATGCGGGGCTGCTCCTATTGTGGTCGGCGCGCTGATCGCGGCCACGCTGCTGGGAAGCGCCGGTGTTGTCCTTTGTCGCGACGATGAGGACCAGGCGTCGGAGTCGCAGCTCTAACCGTTGTGAAGGTGATTTTTGGCCAAAGATGAAAAAGGAAGCCGCCGCGAGGGGAGTGCCCCTTGCGGCGGCTTTGCCATTGGATCTGTTGGCTGCAGTATGCCGAGCACTACCAGCTGCTTTCTATTTCGCGAATCCTCTGGTAGAGCCAATCGTTTTGCGGCACTTGGATATCGTGTTTGGCGGCCAGGCGGCAAATGGTGCCCGCGAACTCCTCGACTTCGGTTTTTCGTTGTGCGATGCGGTCCTGCGCCATCGAGGGCATACCGGCGGGGTCGATTCCCTCGATGAGGTGCACCATTTGCGTCAGGTCTGCCTCGGTCAGCTCAATGCCCTCGGCGTTGGCGACCGCAAGCGTTTCGCGCATGGCAGAAACAAAGCAGCGGCGCTGCTCGGAGCCCGGCTCCGTGGCGCTTCCGTAGGTCCCGCCGTAGGCCATGCAGGTCTGGTTGATGCCGTCGTTGAGCATGAGTTTGGCCCACATGCGGTGCGCAATGTCGCGCTCGACGGTATGGGCGATGCCGCAGCGCGTATAGAGCCCGTCGATAGCGGCGACGGTCGCGGGGTCGGTGCCGGCGGCTGCACCAAAGCGGATCTCGCCCGCATTGGTAAAGGTGAGCGCGCCGTTGAGGAATACGGCGTCCATGCCCTGGCAGATACCAAGAACGGTATGCTCCCAGCCAAAACGTTCGGCAATCTTTTGCTCGCTCGTAATGCCGTTGCACAGCGAGGCGATGAGCGTGTTGGGTCCCACGACACGCTCCATAGTCTTGAGTGCTTGGTCGAGACCGGTGGTCTTGACCGTCAGGATGACCAGATCGGCGGGCGCTGCCTCGCTGGCGCGGACGGACGTGAGATCGCAAGGCTTTCCGTTGACGGTGAGCGCATCGCCCGCGTGACGCTCAAAACGGGCGTCATCCATAAC
>UQOJ01000088.1 GCA_900542635.1 uncultured Collinsella sp. | reverse complement strand
ACTCATGGAAAACCTCCCATTTCCCGATGTCCAAGAAATGGGAGGCGGTTCACTGCCCCTTTGCGGTGGTTTTGGTGGTGGTTATTTGGCGCCTTGCATGACCTCGTCGAGGGTGACGTTTACGGCATGCTGGGTAGGAACCCAGTCGACCTTCAGGAACAGCGCGGCCACCGTGATGGGGATATAGCTGAACATAAAGATCGGGAAGGTAAACAGGTTAGTCACCAGACGCCACTTTTGCGCACAGTGAATATGCTTGTACTCAAAGATAGTCGTGAGCAGCGCCAGGATAAAGAAGGTCTGGTACATCATGGCAAAGGTCATAATGAGCGACGCGGCACAGGCCTGCATCTCGACTTCGGTAGCCAAAAAGCCGTGCGAGAGTCCACCCACGATCAGGAACGTCGCATTGGCGAGCATCGAGATGAGCGACAGCAGCATACCCGGGGCGATCGTCATGAACATGTCGTAGGCGGCAAAGCGATGGTAGCGGAACGTCGATTTGACAAGATGCTTGCCATAGGTAAAAAAGACCTGGTAGAAGCCCTTGGTCCAGCGCATGCGCTGTTTCCAGGATGCCTTGAACGTCACGGGCTGTTCGTCAAAGAACTCCGCCGGCGCATAGCCAATGCGAATGCCGTGAATGGCGCAGAACGTGGTGAACTGAATATCCTCGGTCAGCGTGTGGAACTGCCAGCCGTGCATGCCCTCGATAACACTGGCGGAGATGAGGTAGCCCGAACCCGAGACAGCGCAAGAAGTCTTGCAGATATTGCGCGCGTTGTTGAGAAAGCGCGCCTCGCGCAAATACCAGGTAGCATTAGCTGCCGAGATCCACGAGCTGCCAAAGTTCTTGGAGTTGCGATAGCTCGTGACCACATGGAATCCCTGGTCAAAGGCATCGTTCATCTTGGACACGTAATCGCGGGATATGACGTTATCAGCATCGAAAATAAAGTAGCCCTCAAACGTGTCGGGATACTCGTTAAGGATGCGGTCAAAACCAAAGTCCATGACCCAGCTCTTACCCTTGCGGGCCAGGTCGTTGCGCTCATAAACGATGGCGCCCGCCTCGCGCGCGAGCTGCGCCGTGTTGTCGGTGCAGGCATCGGCGACCACGAAGACCTCGATAAGCTCGGACGGATAATCCTGGTCCTTGATGGAGCGAACGAGGTTGGCAATCACGGCCTCCTCATTATGCGCCGCGATAAAGAAAGCATAGCGATGGAGTTTTTTGGCCTTAGGAGGCGCGACCTCGCCACGAAGAGCGCCAATGACAAAGAAGACCACCTGGTACAGAAAGCAGACCGTGAGCAGCGTGACGACAATCTGGTTGAAGATCACAATGGGTGTGTTGGTTTGTAAAAAGGCGAGCATGCAGGCTCCCGAGAACGCGTTACGTAAACAACCGTATATCTTACCGCAGGCTAATCGAGTTCAAGAAACCACCTAATACTGGCTAGACTTCGAGAAGACCGAGCTGCGGAACGATTTCGTCGCCAGCGGCAGTACGACCGAGTGAGCGAGGAGCCAGGTCATCCAGAACCGCGGCAAGGTCCCACGGCAGCTCGTCACGGCACTCGATACGCTCCCCCGTCACGGGATGGTCGAATGCCACGCGCCAGGAATGCAGGAACTGCCTGGTCAAGCCCTGATCGGCACGCGTATCGCACTTGCCGTAGAGCGGATCGCCCACGCAAGCGTGGTTGATATGGCGCATATGCACGCGAATCTGATGCGTGCGGCCGGTAAACAGGTGGCACTCGACGAGCGTGTAGCCGTCGTCGAAACGCGTGGAATCAAAGCGCTCAAGCACCTTGAAGGTCGTGATGGCCTGACGGGCAAAGGGATCATCAGAGACCGCCATCTTCACGCGGTCGCGCGTCGATCGGGCGATACCGGTGTTGATAGTGCCCTCGTCCATGGCAATGTGCCCGTGAACGAGCGTGATATAGCGACGGTCGAGCGTGCGCGTGCGGATGAGATTTTGAAGCGCGCGTTGGGTGTCGTCGTCCTTTGCCGCGAGCATGAGGCCCGAGGTATCGCGATCCAGACGATGCACGATGCCGGGGCGGTCCTCGCCCTGCACGGTGCCCAGATGGTCGATACCGCAATGGTAGACCAGAGCGTTCGCAAGCGTACCGCTCTCGTGGCCATGGGCGGGATGGCACACCAGGCCGCGCTGTTTGGAGAGCACGATGAGGTAGTCGTCCTCATAGCGGATATCGAGGGGAATGGCCTCGGGAATCACATCAGTGGGATCGTGCGGCTCGGGCAGGTCGACCGAGATGCGGTCACCGGAGCGCACGGCATACTTTTTTGACAGGCAAGTCTCGCCGTTGACGGCAACGGCGCCGCCCTCAATCAGATGCGCGCAGGCAGAGCGCGTGGGACAGCCATCGTTGGCGCCCAAAAAGGCATCGAGACGCTGACCAACGGAATCGTCGGCAACGAGAATATGGATGTCGGCCATTAGCGCTCATTCCTTTCGCGAATCTTGCGGGCACGCTCCCCACGCTGCTTGGCTTTGCGTTTGGCGCGGGCCTCGTCACGGGCGTTGAGCTCGGCGGTCGCATCGACCTCGCGAGCGGCGGGACTCAAGAACATGTAACCGATAAGCGCCAACACAACACCGACCGTAATGCCGATATCGGCCACGTTAAAGACAGGAAAGTCGATGAACGTGGTGGCAATGAAATCGGTCACGAAGCCAAAGGCGAGGCGGTCAATCGCGTTACCGATGGCGCCGCCCGCAACCATAGCCATGCCTACAACCTCAAGATGGGCGAGCTGGGGCGCACGAACGAGGTACACGGCAATAGCGATAATGACCGCCAACGCCAGCACGGCAAACGCGATGCCATGCCCCTCACCCATGCTAAAGGCGGCTCCGATATTGCGGACAAACAGAAAATCGATCACGCCGGGGATAACGGTCATATGCAGGGCATCGCCCACGGAACGAACCGCAAGCTTGGTCAGCTGGTCAACGAGCAACACAACGAGCGCCACGCCACCAGCAACACCCAACCGCCAACGCAAAGGCGGCGTCATATCCGCACCACGACCCAAATCAATCCCCTACCCTCAAGAACATCGAATTCCGTTTAACGCAAACTAATATCTTATATTGCCCAACAACTAAAACGCCGCTCAATCGTTACCGACAGACACTATGACCCAATCCGAGGGCACTAAAAAGACAGGAGCCCCCGCT
>UQOJ01000087.1 GCA_900542635.1 uncultured Collinsella sp. | reverse complement strand
ACGGAGAGCACATTAAGTGCTCTCCGGCTCGTGCGGAACTCGCGATCGACCTTATGCCCCGCCCTCGGGACTAAGGATACATGGTAGAAGTGCCCGTGCTGCAAAATTCATTAGCTGGTGACGCAGCGTAGGATCATTTCGAAGCATCTTCACCACTGGATTAATAAAAAAGAGGTACCGGTTGGGGCCGGTACCTCTATTTGGTGCGTTTCTTTTTGGCTGCAGCTTTTGCCGCTGGCTTATAGGCCGCAGGCTGCTTTGAGCTCTTCGACTCGATCGGTCTTCTCCCAGGTGAAGTCGGGGTCTTCGCGGCCAAAGTGACCGTAGGCTGCCGTCTTCTCGTAGATGGGGCGGCGCAGGTCCAGGTCGCGGATGATAGCGCCCGGGCGCAGGTCGAAGGTCTTCTCCACGGCCTCGACGATCTTGTCCTCGGCAACATGTGCGGTGCCAAAGGTGTCGACCATGATCGACAGCGGCTTGGACACGCCGATGGCGTAGGCCAGCTCGACTTCGCAGCGGTCGGCAAGGCCGGCGGCGACTACGTTCTTGGCGACCCAGCGAGCGGCGTACGCGGCGGAGCGGTCGACCTTGGTGCAGTCCTTGCCGCTAAAGGCTCCGCCGCCGTGACGGCCGTAGCCGCCATAAGTGTCGACGATGATCTTGCGGCCGGTCAGGCCCGTGTCACCCATAGGGCCGCCCACGACAAAGCGGCCGGTGGGGTTCACATAGATATCGGCGCTATCCCACGGCATGTTCTCGGCAGCCATGACGGGCGCGATGACATGCTCGATGAGGTCGTCCTTGATCTTGCCCATGTCTTCAATTTCAGCTGCGTGCTGCGTGGAGATGACGATGGTCGTGACCTCGACGGGCTTGCCGTCCTTGTAGCGCACGGTGACCTGGGTCTTGCCGTCGGGGCGCAGGTAGGGCAGGGTACCATCGTGGCGCACTGCGGCCAGGCGCTCGGCCAGGCGGCTTGCCAGGTAGTGCGGCATGGGCATGAGGGTCTTTGTCTCGTTGGAGGCATAACCGAACATCATGCCCTGGTCGCCGGCACCGATCAGGTCGATCGGGTCGGTGGTAGCGCCGGTCTGGGTCTCGAAGGACTCGTCAACGCCCTGGGCGATATCGGGCGACTGCTCGTGGATGAGGCTCATAACGCCGCAGGTGTCGCAGTCAAAACCGAATTTGGCACGGTTGTAGCCAATGCGGCGGATAACACCGCGGGCGATTTCCTGTACGTCGACGTAGGCCTGGGTGCGAATCTCGCCGGCGACGATGACAGTGCCGGTGGTCACGAGGGTCTCGCAAGCGCAGCGGACGTTCTCCACGTTGGCGGGCACGCCGTTGGGGGCGATGTAGCCCTGCTCCTGGAGCTCTATTTCTTTGGCAAGGATTGCGTCGAGGACGGCGTCGCTGATCTGGTCAGCGATCTTATCGGGATGACCTTCGGTCACCGACTCCGACGTAAAAACAAAGGACCCGTGTTGGGGCGGGATGGAACGAAGTTCTTCTGACATGATTGTCCTTTCAAAAACGTGTCCCGGCGACCGTTACCATTCCGCCGGGCTCTCTATGCAAGGGCACATCATAGCGCGTAAATCAAACATTCACACCCTTTCCGCACCTACTCATTGGGGACAGACTTAAATGACCAGCCTTCCTAAGTGCCGACAGGTTGCCCAAAGACTGGTCATTTAAGTCTGTCCCCAATGAGTAGGTCGGTGCCCTTTGTGCGGAGGTTGCTTTGATGCTTTATACTGATACGGTTAGACATCCATCCTGCAATCGAGGAGATTTCCATGGCATCAGACGTTCGCGTCCGCTTTGCACCCTCACCGACGGGCAAGCTACACATCGGCGGCGCCCGCACCGCTATCTATAACTGGGCTTTCGCCCGCGCAAACGGCGGCACGTTCATCCTGCGCATCGACGACACCGACCCCACCCGCTCCACCGACGAGAACACGCAGATTATCCTGCGCGCCATGCGTTGGCTGGGCCTGGACTGGGACGAGGGCCCCGAGGTGGGCGGCGACTTTGGCCCCTACGCCCAGACCGAGCGCCTGGACCTGTACAAGCAGGCCGCCCAGAAGCTTTGGGACGAGGGCAAGGCCTATCCCTGCTTCTGCACCAAGGAGCAGCTCGACGCCGACCGCAAGGCCGCGCAGGAGCGCAAGGACCCCTTCCAGGGCTATCAGCGCCGTTGCCGCGATCTTGATCCCGATGAGGCCCGCCGCCGCATCGAGGCTGGCGAGTCCTACGTCCTGCGCATCAAGGTGCCCGAGGACCGCGGCGACGTCGTCATCCACGACGCCGTCCACGGCGAGGTCACCTTCGACGCCAAGGAGCTCGACGACTTTGTCATCTTCCGCTCCGATGGCACGCCCACGTACAACTTCGCGACCGTCGTCGACGACGCCATGATGAAGATCACCCATGTCATCCGTGGCGACGACCACCTGTCCAACACCCCGCGCCAGGTCATGGTCTACGAGGCCCTCGGCGCGCCCGTGCCCACGTTCGCCCACATCTCTATGATTCTGGGCGCCGACGGCAAGAAGCTCTCCAAGCGCCACGGTGCCACCTCGGTGGAGGAGTACCGCGATGCCGGCTATCTGTCCGACGCCTTCGTCAACTACCTGGCGCTGCTCGGCTGGTCGCTCGACGGCGAGACCACGATCATCCCGCGCGATGTCCTGGCCAGCAAGTTCTCGCTCGACCGCATCTCCAAGAACCCGGCGACCTTCGATCCCAAGAAGCTCGATTGGGTTAACGCCGAGTACATCAACGGCATGTCCGATGCTCAGTTTGCCGACGAGATTATGGTCCCCGAGCTGCACGAGGCGGGTCTCATCGAGGGTAACGTCGAGTACGGCGAGGACTGGATCGACGCGCTCGCTGCCATCGTCAAGCCGCGCACCAAGATGCCGGCCGACGCCGTGACCGTCGCCGCTCCCATCTTCGCTACTGCCGAGACGCTCGAGTATGACGAGAAGTCCGTCAACAAGGGCCTGGCCAAGGAGGGCATGTGCGCCATTCTGGACGCCGCCAAGGCCGCGCTCGAGGGTGTTACCGAGTGGACGGCCGCGAACATCGACGCTGCGCTTGAGCCGCTGCCCGAGCAGATGGACCTTAAGAAGCGCGTGGTGTTCCAGGCCGTGCGCGTCGCCGTCTGTGGCAACATGGTGAGCCCTCCGCTGGGCGAGACCATGGCGCTCGTCGGTCGCGACGACTGCCTGGCGCGCATCGACCGCGCCCGCACGATGGCGCTGTAATCGCTGCGCAAACGTATGTATCCGAGCCCCGTTCACCCGAGCGGGGCTCTTGTTTCTGTAGACGTATGGGATAGGAGGTGCTGGGGCCATGGCCGAGCAACTTTCGCTGTTTGGTTCGCCAGAACCGGAGGAAGCTCCGAAGTCCGCGGCTCTCCTGCCGCCGCCCCGGCGCAGCCCGAGCCCGCACCCGAAC
>UQOJ01000086.1 GCA_900542635.1 uncultured Collinsella sp. | reverse complement strand
ATCTACACCTATTAAGTCGTCGGCAGCGTCAGATGTGTATAAGAGACAGTTGCCAAACTCGGCGGCGACGTCTTGCATTTCGCGCGGAACGGCGGCGTAGTCATCGGTGGCGGCCACGTGGTCGGCGCCGACCTTAACGAGCACGAGCGCATAGCCGTGGTCCTCAAAGTTGAGCTCGAGCTTCTGGGTCTTAGGCTGAGCCTGGTCCTCAAAGTCCATGTAGGCAAGGCCGCCCAGACATACGGCGGCCTGGTCCATCAGACCGCAGGGCTTGCCGTAGTAGTTGTTCTCGGTGCGCTGGCTCATCTGAGCGAGCGTGACGGGCTCAATGGCGGGCGCGCCCCAGAGCGTCTCCATGGCACGACCGTACGCGGCCTCGACGGCGGCAGAGCTGGAAAGGCCACCACCCGAGGGGACGGAGCAGGTGAAGGCGAAGTCGAAGCCGTGGGGCTCAACGCCAAGGGCTGCAATCTCGTGTGCCATGCCGCGGACGAGGCTTGCGGACGTGCCCTTCTCGGACTCCTGAACATCCAGCGTGTCGAGCGTGATCTCAAACGTAGGATAGCCCTCGTCGGCGACGCGAATCCTGTTGGAGTCGGTTGCCACGGCGATACCGTCGACAGCGACATCGAGCGAGCCGGCGATAACGTGACCGCCCTCGTGATCGGTGTGATTGCCGCTGATCTCGGAACGCCCGGGCGCGTGCACGTAGAGCACCTGGCGGTCGCCGATGGGGCCAAACTCCTCCTCAAACAGCTTGGTGAGCGTGGCGAGTGTCTTTTCGTCGGGGGTGGTCATGGGAGTCCTTTCCTTGGCGCGCCCGGGTGGGTTTTGCGTCGTTATGAGTACGTTAACAACTTAAAGCGGCATGAACCAAGTGTTCACGATACCGCACGTTACGGGCTATGTTAACGTACTCATAACACATCGCTTGTCACTTTTTGAGAATCTGGTAATCGGTAGAAATTCAGCCGTGAACGGTACTGCCGTATGGACTTATAAAGCAGAAGAGATGCAGATAGAAAAAGTAGAGTACGTTAACATGCGTCCGACGATAGCGGGCCTCGGCGCGGGATGTATTTCTGCCCGGGCCGGCATTCACGCTATTCAGATCTCGCAAGGGTGAAGGTGATCCTGTGGCAAGGCGCCCGTCCAACGATACCAGTTCGCGTCCGGTCTCCATGGCCGACGTCGCCCGCGCTGCCGGCGTTTCGCAGCAGACGGTTTCGCGCGTCGCCAACGGCTTGCCTAACGTTAACGAGCAGACGCGCCAGCGCGTACAGGCCGCTATGCAAAAGCTCGGCTTTCGTCCGAGCTATGCCGGTCGCTCGCTGCGCGACGGCCGTTATCATTCGGTCGGCCTGTGCGTCAACGATGTCACCAAGTTCGGCAACCTCTCAATGATCGACGGCATCGCCAGCGCTGCTCGCGAGCATCATTGCGCCATCACGCTGGTCGAGATGTCCAAGACCGAGGAGTTTTCGCTTGCCGAGGCAACGCGTCGTATGGCCGCATTGCCCGTGGACGGCATCATCATCGGCATGAGTCGCATGGCGCCCGATTTTGAGACGTTTGATCCACTGCCGGGCATTGGCACGGTCATTGTTACCATGTACGCGCATCCGCGGGTGACCACGGTCGACTCCGATCATTACGGCTGCTCGCTATTGCTTATGGATCATCTGTTTGAGCTGGGACATGAGCAGATTCGCTATATTGGCGGCCCGTCGTTCTCGGTCGACGAGCAATTTCGTCGCGCCGGTTGGCAGGATGCGCTCGAGCGTAAACACATCGAGCCGGCAGAGCCGCTCGAGGGCGACTGGTCTGCCAACAGCGGCTACGAGGCCGGCAGGTACCTGGCCGAGCACGATCGCACCATGACGGCGATCTATGCGGCAAACGATCAGATGGCAAATGGCGCGATTGCAGCGCTGCGCGATAGCGGTCTGCGCGTGCCCGAGGACGTGAGCGTGGTGGGTGTCGATGATTCGCTCGATGATTTTGTAGCACACAACGAGCTCACGACCGTGCGATTCGATCTACATCAGCGCGGACGCGAGGTGTTTGAGCATGCGGTTCCCGAGGCGGGTACGGCGGGCAAAGCCGTTGCCATTCGTATTCCCGGCCAGCTCATCGTTCGGCATACCACGGCAGCTCCCCGCGCATAGTTTCCGCAGCTCATCGGCTCAATATTCCGCCTCAATAACAATCGATAAGGATGCTGACAGATAGCCGTGGCTATGAAGGCGAGTGTTATGATAGACGGGTTCTTTTGTCTATCTAGGAGGCTTTGCCTGATGGAGATCACCAAGGATATCCGCTACATCGGTGTCGACGATCACGACATTGACCTGTTCGAGGGCCAGTACGACGTTTCCGAGAACGGTATGGCATACAACAGCTACGTTATCTTGGGCGATAAAATCGCTGTCGCCGATTCGGTCGACGCTGGCTTTGTCGACGAGTGGCTCGGCAACCTCGAGGCCGTGCTCGATGGCCGTACGCCCGACTACCTGGTCGTCCATCACATGGAGCCCGATCACTCCGCCGGTATCGCTGCCTTTATGGAGCGCTATCCCCAGGCGCAGATCGTGGCCAGCATGGGTGCTTTCCGCATGATGGTCAACTACTTTGGCACCGACTACCCCGAGCGCAAGATGGTCGTCAAAGAGGGCGACGTGCTCGACCTGGGCGGCCACAGCCTGACCTTTATCGGCGCCCCCAACGTTCACTGGCCCGAGGTGATCTTCTCCTACGAGTCCACCGACAAGGTGCTCTTTAGTGCCGACGGCTTTGGCAAGTTTGGCGCCAACGACATCGAGGATCCCGAGGGGTGGGCTTGCGAGGCTCGCCGCTACTACTTTGGCATCGTCGGTAAGTTCGGCAAGTTCGTGCAGGCCGTGCTCAAGAAGGCCGCCGACCTGGACATTCAGATTATCTGCCCGCTCCACGGCCCCGTGCTGACCGAGAACCTGGGCTACTACCTCGACACCTATAACACCTGGTCGAGCTATCAGCCCGAGGACGAGGGCATCACGATTGCCTATGCGAGCGTGTATGGCCATCTGAAGGCCGCCGTCGAGGAGCTCGCTTCTGCGCTTGAGGCTCGCGGCCAGAAGGTTTCCGTCTTTGACCTGGCTCGCGACGACATGGCCGAGGCCGTTGAGGATGCGTTCCGCTACGACCGTCTGGTGCTCGCCTCCATTACCTATCAGGGCGAGATCTTCCCGTGCATGAGCACCTTTATCCACACGCTCGCCGAGCATGCCTACCAGAACCGCACCGTGGCGCTTGTCGAGTCCGGTTCCTGGGCGCCCGCGGCTGCCAAGGTTATGACCAAGGAGCTCGAGGGCATGAAGGACATCACCCTGACGCAGAACAAGGTGACTGTGCTGGGCTCGCTCAACGACGCCTCGCGCGCCCAGATCGAGGCCCTCGCCGACGAGCTCTCCAAGTAGCGACACGTTCACTTTTGACGCTCAACCATCACAACCACCACAAAGGGGACAGTGAACCGCCTCCCATTTCTTGGACATCGGGAAATG
>UQOJ01000085.1 GCA_900542635.1 uncultured Collinsella sp. | reverse complement strand
TCTACACCTATTAAGTCGTCGGCAGCGTCAGATGTGTATAAGAGACAGCGGTTGCCGAAGGCGCGAATCAACTCGAAAGTGCTCCAACCAGACTTGCCAGGCTTGAAGAACAGGGGCTGGATTTCGCTGACCATGGCTCCCTTTTGGTCAGGTTTTCCTTCCTTCTTTACTGTGATAATGTCGTAATCTGTGCCTTCGGTCAGCTGACTACCAAAATAATCGCGGCCTTGCACATAGCGGGACCACTGGTTTACGCCGGAATCGGCGAGGCTTTCGCCATACGTTTGGGCGACATCGAATTTGCCGTCAGCGGAGTATTTGGCGAAACCCTTTTCTTCGGGCATGGATTGGATCTTTTCAGAGTGGAGGCAATTCTCGGTGTCATTGAGGTCGACATCGTAGTTGAGGCTCCCGATATTAGGGTTGAGCGACGCGACGTCGTCAGCGAGCTTCATGGCGATCCACTGATGGGCGGAAAGTGTGGCGAACAGCCAAGTCTCGTTGTTGTCGGCGATGATGATCTGGTCGTTGGTGCAGACGCCTTGATCATCGATCAGGCTGCCGAGAAGCTCGACGCCCTCGCGGGCCGTGGCGCTCTCGCCCAGGATGATGCTGCCGTAACTGTACTCGCCCAGACCCACTTCCTCATCGATGGGGTCTGCTGCAGCGGCCTCCTCGTTATAGGAGGTGCTTAGCGTGGCGGAGCAGGAGACGCCCTTCTCGTTGATGCCGGCCTCGGAGTAGGCGTCGGTGCGACCCATCCAGTTGGAGGGGTGGTCGCGTACATAGCTGTAGCGATAGGTAGGCTTGTTCGAAGTGTATTCAAAAGCAGATTCAATCGAGCTGTACTTAAAGCCAGGTTCGTGGGCAGGTTCGATGCCGTAGTGCTTAAGATAGCGCTTGCCAAAGTCCTCGGCGCGGCCGTAGTACGTGTTGCCGTCGGCCGTAAGGTTTTTGCCCATGTATATCTGCGTGCAGGCGAGCGCAGATGTCGGCATGGACATGATGGTTGCAGCTCCAAAGGCGAGGCCTATGCCTAGCTTCTTGAGCGCGTTGACGGGGTGAGTTTTCCTCATTTTCCCTCCCAGCGTGCGAAAGCCCTCCGTTGCCAGAGGGCTTCAGCCAATAAAGACACCTCATTAGCGTAACGAACTGGAAACAATATTCATCTATGAAAAAAACTTACTCGATAAGCGTGATGAAATATGCGATGAGCGGTTAATTGTACTCAGTTTGTAGCTTTACTTTAATAAAGATGCCCTGTAATTACTGTAGCCGAATAAAGTAACTGGGAATGCCCGAAATGAAAATCCCCCGCTGTTTGGCAAATGCATAAACAGCAGGGGAGACGATAATTGGATGAATATCATACCAATGTGGAATTACTTCTTCCGGCGGTGGATCACGTTGATCGCATAGCCGACGAGCATGGCCAAAACGATGATGATAAAGCCGAGCAGGGGATTGTCGTTCATAGGGTCCTCCTATTTTCCGAGCGGGGAGAATTCGTCGACGATGAGGTCGAGGCATTGTGGAAGCGCGCGGGCTCCAAAGACGCCCGAATTGCTGGAGATAATCTCGCCATCGAACTGCATGCCCAGCGACGGGGTGCAGGTGATCTTGGCTTCCTTGGTCTGGATGATCTTGAACTGCGGGCGCCCGAGTACCTTGCCGGCGGGGTCGAGTGCGGCGGCGATCACGGTAGGCAGCAGCTGCACGGTGCGCACGGGTTCGATGACCGCAATGTCGACCATGCCATCGTTCATGCGGCAGTCGGGGAACAGGTTGATGTCGTTTTGGATGACCGAGGTGTTGCCGGCCATGCAGCAGATGCCGTCGAGCTCCTCGACAATGCCGTCATGCTCAATCGTAAAGTGCGCCACCGTGGGGTTGGGCGTGGCGAGCGCGGAGAGGAAGTAGGCGATCTCGCCGATGTCGTTTTTGGTGGGAGCGGCCTTCATCATGATCTCGGCGTCGAAGCCCGAGCCGGCGATGATGATAAAGCCGTGGCGCTTCTCGTTGCCGTTCTCGTCGAGCCAAAAGAGCTCGCCCATGTCCACTTTTACCGTGCGACCGGCACGGCAGGCCTTGGCGAGCGCCGCTGCCTCGGGGGCATTGCCGATGTTGTTGAAGAACAGGCAGGCTGTGCCGGAGGGGAAGACGAGCGTGGGGACACCGCACCCGCGCATCTGGTCGAGCACGTTGGAGACGGTGCCGTCGCCGCCCGAAACGACCACGCGATCAAACTCGCGCACGTCTGCCACGGCGTCCTCGGGCTCCATGCCATCGCCGATAAAACGCATCACGACCTCGTCGCCGCCCTGCGCGAGGGCGTGCGTGAATGCGTAGATTTCATCTGAGCTGGGGCCCGATGCCGGGTTGTGGATGATAAGGCAGCGCATACTTACGTTCCCGTTCTGTGACTAACCGAGTATAGTTGTAAGGCAATGCCGATATCCTACCCGTGTTTTTCGGGCCTAACCTTATTCGATGGGTTGATATGTACATTTCCACACATCAGGCTCTACTCGACTTTTGCCAGCGCGCCCGTGAGTTCGACGCGATTGCCGTCGATACCGAGTTTTTGCGTGAGCGCACGTTCCATCCGCGCCTGTGCTTGGTTCAGATTGCCACCCCTGCCGAGAGCGTGGCGGTCGACCCTCTGGTGATCGACGACCTTTCGCCGTTAGCCGAGCTTATGGCCGACGAGAGCGTGACCAAGGTCTTCCACGCGTGCTCGCAGGATATGGAGGTCATGCTCCATACCGTGGGCGTGCTGCCACGACCGATTTTTGATACGCAGGTCGCCGCCGCCTTTTTGGGCGAGCGCCAGCAGATTTCGTATGGCGCGCTTGTTCAGACGTTCTGCGGCGTATCGCTGCCCAAGACCGAGTCGCTGACCGACTGGTCGCGCCGCCCGCTGACCGATAAGCAGATTGAGTATGCGATCGATGACGTCAAGTACCTGATCGTCGCCTATACCGAGATGATGAGCCGCCTGCGCGAGCTGGGCCGTGTGGACTGGGTGCTCGACGAGCTGCACCCGCTGGCTGACGAGTCGCACTATCGCGCCGATCGCCACGAGGCGTTCCGCAAGGTCAAACGCATCAATTCGTGCAGCCGTCACCAGTTGGGTATTGCGCGCGAGCTTGCCGCTTGGCGTGAGGACCGCGCCGAGCGCCGCAACATCCCGCGCAAGTGGGTCATGTCCGACGATACGCTGCTGGCGCTCGTTAAGCGCAATCCTGTGCGCGTTGAGGAGTTCCGCAGCATCCGTGGCACCGATCAGTTGGGTGAGCGCGATGTGGACGGCGCGCTCATGGCCATCAAGCGCGGCGCAAGCTGCCCGCACGATCGCCTGCCGCTCATGGTGCGCGGGCATCGCCAGATCTCTCCGGAGCTGGAGAGTGTGACGGATCTTATGTACGCGCTCATCCGCCTGGTTGCCGAGCGCTCGGGCGTGGCGACCTCGGTCATTGCCTCGCGCGATGACCTGGCCGACTATATTGAGCACCCCGAGCAGAGCCCCCTGCGCGAAGGCTGGCGCTTTGAGCTCGTGGGCTCGCGCCTGGACGATCTGCTCTCGGGTAATATGGGGTTGACGGTGAAGGACGGCAAAATCGAATTGCTGTAGGTATATAGTTACGCGGTTTTACCAAACCGCGTAACAGCTCGACGCTGCAAACGGCCGAGAGCGGCAATCTGACGTTCAATCGTCGCTCGCGTACCAAAGTACGCGTCGCTTCTCTTTCACGTCACCTTGCTCGCTCTCGGCCGTTTTCGCTCATATGACCCAATCCGCTGTCAAGAGCCACAATGGCCCCGCCGACC
>UQOJ01000084.1 GCA_900542635.1 uncultured Collinsella sp. | reverse complement strand
AACAGGAACTATTCCACCGCAACTGCTGGGGGGGGATAGACTGCGGCGGCAGAGGCAACGGCAGCGGCGTCGGCAGCTGTGGTAGCGGTAACGGCGGCTGGCAGGGTGTTTTCCGTCTACTTGCTACAGCAGCTCGCCGTGGCGTGCAATGTAGCGGCGCTTTGCCAGCTGAGTGAGCGCGATGTAGGCGGTGACGATGCCGACGAGCAGTGCGAAAAAGCTCGCGGGCAGCGCCATGAGGCCGAGCGCATCGGCGATGGGGCTTGCCGGCAGCCAGGTGACGAGCGCCAGGCCCAGCACGGTAAGAACGCACAATGCGGGCGCGGCGTGGTCGCGCGGGCTCGGCAGATGCGGGGAGCGCAGCATGTGGACCACGAGTGTCTGCGACCACATGGACTCGACAAACCAGCCGCTCTGGAAGAGCGCAGCAAAGGTCGCCATACCCGCGACGTCGCCCGCGGCGGCAAGCTCGGACCAGCTTGCGTCCACGGCGGCGGGGCACACGACAAAGAAGAGCGCGGCGAAGGTCACGATGTCAAACAGCGAGCTCACGGGGCCCAGCTCGAGCATAAAGCCCTTGATGGACGCGGCGTCCCAGGCACGTGGGCGGGCAGTCCAGGCGTCATCGACGGTGTCCCACGGCAGCGCGATGCACACGATCTCGTAGACCAGCGACAGCAGTACCAGCTGCAGGGCGCTCATGGGCAAAAACGGCAAGAACAGGCTCGCGACGGTCACGGACAGCACATTGCCAAAGTTGGAGCTCACCGTGGTCTTGAGGTACTTGAGCAGGTTGCCGTAGGTGCGGCGGCCTTCGATGATGCCGCGCTCGAGCACGCCCAGGTCCTTCTGAAGCAAGATGATATCGGCGGATTCCTTGGCAATATCGACGGCCGAATCGACCGAGATACCGCAATCGCTCGCACGCATGGCGGCGGCGTCGTTGATGCCGTCGCCCATAAAGCCCACGGTGTGGCCGAGCATCTCGCGCATGACACGTACCAGGCGCGCCTTCTGCAGCGGCGAGAGCTTGGCGAAGAGGTGGGTTTTCTCGGCGCGCTCGGCAAGTTCGGCGTCATCGAGCGCATCGATCTCGGAGCCGAGCAAGACGTTGCTCGCGTCGATGCCGATCTGCTCGCAGACGGTGGCGGCGACGCGGTCGTTGTCGCCGGTCAGGACCTTGATCGCCACGCCCATGGCCTCGAGGGTGGCGACGGCGCCCGCGGCGCTTGTTTTAGGCGGATCGAGGAAAGCCAAAAAGCCCATCAGCACCATGTCGCATTCGTCGGCGATGCCAAACTCGCCCACGCAGCGCGGATTGGTCTTCTGCGCCACGGCAATCACGCGCAGGCCCTCGGCGTTAAGATCGGCGACCTGCTTGTGAATCTGGGCGAGCTTATCTTCGGCGAGCGGCTGGGCGATGCCATCGACCTCGACAAAGGAGCAGATCTCGAGCATTTCCTCGGCAGCTCCCTTGGTAACCATCTGCGTTTTGCCTTGGGCGTCGGAGACAACTACGCTCAGGCGACGGCGCGAGAAATCGAAGGGAACCTCGTCGACCTTGGTATAGCGGTCGCGCAGACTCTGGCCCAACATGGAATTGGACACGATGGTCGAGGGCGTCACATCGGCACGGTCGATTACGGCCAGGTCGATAAGGTTTTTGAGGCCGGTCTGGAAGAAGCTGTTCAAAAACGCATGGCGCAGCACGCGTGCGTCCTCGTTGCCGTCGATGTTGAGGTAGCGCTCGAGCACGATGCGGTCTTCGGTGAGGGTGCCGGTCTTGTCGCAGCACAGGACGTCCATGGCACCCAGGTTTTGGATCGCCGGCAGCTCTTTGACGATAACCTGGCGGCGGGCGAGGTCCTTGGCGCCCTGCGACAGGCTCGTGGTCACGATGACGGGAAGCATCTGCGGCGTGATGCCCACGGCCACGCTCGTGGCGAACAGCAGCGCGTCGATGACGTTGCCCTTGGTGGCGGCGTTGATGGCAAAGACGGCCGGCGCCATAACAAGCATGAGGCGTACGAGCAACATGGAGACACTCGAGACGCCGCGGTCAAACGCGCTCTTCTCGCCGCGCCCGTTGAGCATCTTGGCGATGCCGCCCAGGTAGGTGTCCGAGCCGGTGGCAACGACAAGCGCCATGGCGGTGCCGTTTTGCACGGAGGTGCCGGTAAAGACGATGTTTTTGCAGGCAGAGAGCGGCAGCGCGGAGCCGTCGGCACCCTCGACGACGGTGGTGGCAGCGGTCTTCTCGACGGCCTCGCTCTCGCCGGTGAGCGCGGACTCGATCACAAACAAGTCACGTGCGGCGATGATGTGGGCGTCGGCTGGCACCATATCGCCGGCAGAGAGGCGGATCACATCGCCGGGGACGAGCTCGTCGAAGGGGATCTCGATGCGCTCGCCGTCGCGTAAGGCGGTGCAAGTGTTGGAGACCAGATCTTTGAGGGCCTCTGCCGCATTGCCGCTGCGGGCTTCCTGGATAAACTTCATGCCGCCCGATACCAGCAGCATGGTGCCGATGACGATGACCGTGGAGGGGTCGCGCTGCGGCTCGGGCGCGGCGAGCACGTCGATGTAGAGCGAGACCAGCGCGAGCGCGGCGAGGATGCCGGCGAAGGGATCGATGAACGCGTCGGCGATGCGGCGGGCGAGCGTCTTGGTCGGTGCCTCGATGGTGTTGGGGCCGGAGGCGCCCAGACGCTCGGTTGCCTGATCGGCGGTGAGGCCGTCAGCCGTGGCGTCGAGCAGCACGAGGGAGTCCTCGGCGCTATGGGTTGCGGCAAAGATGGTGTTCTTGGCAAGGCCGGTGTGAGCGGCAGGGCGCGCCGTGCGGCGGCGCTTGGAGATGGCTTCGAGTACCGTGGCGGTTTTGAGCATCAGCATAGGGTCCTCCTTGTTGAAGGGAGTTAGCGTACGTGTCGTATTTGCTTCAAAAAACCTAGATGTCGCTCACGTCAAGCTCTTGAGTCCACAAAGGGGACAGGCACCTTTGTGGTGGTTTTGACGATCTGCTGTTGGTGGTTATGCGGATGCGGAGTCCTCGCGGCGTGCCGAGGGCGACATGCAGGTTTTTCGACTAGGACTGCCTTCCATGGCACACCTCCTTAAGGCCGGGCGCAGCGCGCTTTGGGCATCTCGTACCCGTTTCAATCCGCCCGTATTCTTGATGAGGGGGTTTGCGATGTCAACCCCATTGTTCGGAAAACCATTGCCCCCGACAAAGCCTTTACAGAATGCCGTGGCTCCAAAGCGCGCCCGCATCGATGCTTCGCCTGCGCTAAACTGGAAGGCACGTACGCGATTACGAGAGGAGCCCGCATGGAGGCTTACAAGCAAGAGTTCATCAAGTTTATGGTCGAGTCCGACGTCCTTAAGTTCGGCAGCTTTACGCTCAAGAGCGGCCGTCAGTCCCCGTTCTTTATGAACGCCGGCGCTTACGTGACGGGCTATCAGCTCAAGAAGCTGGGCGAGTATTACGCCCAGGCCATCCACGATAACTTTGGCGACGACTTTGATGTGCTGTTTGGACCGGCCTACAAGGGTATTCCGCTGGCCGTCGTGACCGCAATTGCCTACCACGAGCTGTACGGCAAGGAGGTCAAGTACTGCTGCGACCGCAAGGAAGCCAAGGACCACGGTGCCGACAAGGGCAACCTGCTGGGCTATGAACCTCAGGACGGCGACCGCGTGGTCATGGTCGAGGACGTCACCACCAGCGGCAAGTCCATCGACGAGACCTATCCCAAGGTTAAGGCTGCTGCCGACGTCGAAATCAAGGGCCTGATCGTGTCCCTCAACCGCATGGAAGTCGGCAAGGGCGGCGTGACCACCGCGCAGAAGGAGATCGAGGCCAAGTACGGTTTCCCCGTCGCGAGCATCGTCTCCATGGCCGAGGTCGTCGAGACTCTCTACAACCACGAGATCGACGGCAAGGTCGTCATCGACGACGAGCTCAAGACCGCCATCGACGCCTACTACGAGCAGTACGGAGCTCGCGAGTAGTTACGGCGTTTTACCAAACGCCGTAACCGGCCGACGCTGCAAGCCCGCCAGAGCGGCAATCTGCCTTTCAGCTTCGGCGGCATGACCAAAAGGTCAATGCCGCCTCGCTTCAAGGCACCTTGCTCGCTCTGGCGGGTTTTCGCTCATATGACCCAATCCGC
>UQOJ01000083.1 GCA_900542635.1 uncultured Collinsella sp. | reverse complement strand
TCCCGATGTCCAAGAAATGGGAGGCGGTTCACTGTCCCCTTTGTGGTGGTTTTGGGCTTGGCCTAGAGCGTGTGTCCGTAGGCGTTGGCGGCCTTGATGGCGGCGGCGAACTTTTCGTCGGTGAAAGGTTCGGGGTTTCCCTGCTTCCACTCGTTGGTGGCGTGCGCGTACTCGCACAGGGCAGGGATATCGGCCTCGGAAAGCCCGACCTGCTCAAGCGTCACGGGTAGCCCCATCTGCTTGTTAAAGGCGGCGTAGCGCTCAAGGTTCTCGGTATCGCCCGTATAGGCAAACAGCACGAGCACGCCCAGGCTCACGACCTCGCCGTGCAGGTAGGTGCCCTCACGCGGAATGCTGCAGGTGGCGTTGTAGAACGCGTGCGCCACGCTCGAGTTGTAGTAGTAATCGTTCTGGTTGGTCAGGTTGGAGACGTAGCCCGTGTTGACCACGATATCGAGCGCGATCTGCTTGACGGCTTCGGTCGACTGGTCCTGGCGCACGTCCTCAAGACCCTGCACACCATAGGCAAACAGCGGCTCGGAGCAGGTGTGGGCGAGTGCCAGGCCAAGACCGGCTGTGTGCTCCAAGTTGCCGGCGCTCGTGGCGTACTCCACCTCGGGCTGTTTGGACAGGGCATCGCCTACGCCCGCCCAGAAGTACTCCGCTGGCGCCTCGGCGATGATCTTGGGGTTGATGAAGATGTGAGCGGGGCGGTTGGGGTACGAATAGCCCTCGAGCGAGCCGTCGTCGTTGTAGACAACGGCAATGGCGGTCGCGGCGGAACAGTTGGAACAAATCGTCGGGACGGTGAAGACGATCTTCTTGAGCTCGATGGCCGCCGTCTTCACGGTATCGAGCGCCTTTCCGCCGCCACAGGCAATGAGCACGTCGGCTTTCTGGCAGGCAGGGGAGTTCACGACCTTGGCGATATTGGCACGCGTACTGTTGGTACCGTAGACGCGCGTCTCCAGAATCTTGACGTCGGTACCTGCCAGCGCAGCTTCGATACCGGGAAGTGCTGCGGCCAGCGCCCGCTTGCCACCGATGATCGCGACCTTTGTCGCGCCGTACTCCGCCAGTGCGGCGGGCAGCTCGTCAAAGCAATCCTCGCCAACGGTGTAGTCGCTCATTCCAATCGTGCGCATAGCAACCTTCTTTCGTTCGATAGAGTGCTTTCAGGTATTTTGCTCCTAGAGCAGGGCTGTAATAGCGAGAAATTTCGAACGTATAAAACCAGTGTTGAGGGTTTTTCGCCGGCGAGGAACGTGCTAGCATACTCCGCATAAGCGTTGATGGGGACGAGTAGTCGGCCATCCGCATGCTACAGAGAGCGGGGAGCGCTGAGAACCCGTGCATGCGACCGATGAAAATCACCCCGGAGCTGCGGTCCCAACGGACGTGCCGCACAGGCACGTCTTAGTAGATATCGCCGAGATGGTCGTCGATACAGGCCAGCCGAGTAACGGATGCGAGCGCGCTAGAAGCGGGCGAGGGCATCTAAGCTGGGTGGTTAAGCGAAGAGCTTTTGCGGGCGCACAGCCCGTTTTGTGGCGCTTCGTCCCAGCTTGCAGGGACGGGCGCTTTTTTTGGTGCCCAGAGGGCGTGCGCGCCCACGACATGAAAGGGGTACCGTGGCAAACGAGTACAAGCAGACGATGAATCTGCCCAAGACCGGTTTTCCCATGCGTGCCGGTCTTTCCAAGTCCGAGCCCAAGCGGCTCAAGGACTGGCAGGACAACAAGGTCTACGAGCAGGTTCTGAAGAAGAACGAGGGTCACAAGAAGTTCGTGCTGCACGACGGTCCTCCGTACGCCAACGGCCCGATCCACATCGGCCACGCCATGAACAAGATCTCCAAGGACATGATCAACCGCTACTGGATGATGCAGGGCTATGAGGTTCCCTATGTCCCCGGTTGGGACTGCCATGGTCAACCGATCGAGCACAAGGTCGAGGAGAAGCTCGGCACCGAGAAGTTCAACCAGACCCCCACGGCCAAGATCCGTGAGCTCTGCAACGAGTTCGCTGTCGAGAACATCGAGCTGCAGAAGGCCGGTTTCCGTCGTCTGGGCGTGCTCGGCGACTGGGATAACCCCTATCTGACGCTCTATCACCAGCACGATGCCGCCGACATCGAGGTCTTCAAGGCCATGTTCGATAAGGGCATGATCTATCGCGGCCACAAGCCGGTTCACTGGTGCAAGCACTGCCACACCGCGCTGGCCGAGGCCGAGATTGAGTACTCCGACGAGACGAGCCCCTCCATCTTCGTGCGCTTTGAGATGACCTCCAAGCCCGCCGGCCTCGAGAACTTCGACGGCCCGGTCGACTTTATCATCTGGACGACCACGCCGTGGACCATCCCCTCTGACCAGGCCGTTTCCCTTAAGCCCGGCGCCGCCTATGTCGCCGTTGAGCACGATGGCCGTGCCGAGGTCATGCTCGAGGACCTGGCTCCCAAGTGCTGCGAGGAGTTTGGCTGGGAGTACACCCCGGTTATGGTCGACGGCAAGCCCTATGTGGTTCCCGCCGAGACCTTCCACCACATCCACTACAAGCAGCCGATCTTTGACGGTGTTGAGGGCGTGGCGCTGCTGGCCGATTACGTCGGTGTCGACGACGGTACCGGTATCGTCCACAACTCGCCCGGCCACGGCGTCGACGACTACTTTGCCTGCCTCAAGGAGGGCATCACCGACATCTGCATGCCGGTCGATGACGACGGCAAGTTCTACACCGGTGAGGAGTTTGGCACTGGCGGCCCCTTCAGCGGTATGGATACCGATGAGGCCAACCCGCACATCATCGAGTTCCTGCGCGAGCGCGGCACTCTGATTCTCGAGAAGAAGATCACCCACAGCTATCCGCACTGCTGGCGCTGCAAGCACCCGGTGCTCTTCCGTGCTACCGACCAGTGGTTTGTCTCGATGGACAAGACCGGCTTGCGCGAGCAGGCTGGCAAAGAGGTCCGCGAGAACGTCAAGTGGTATCCGGCCCACGCGGCAAACCGCATTGGCGCCATGGTCGAGCAGCGTCCCGACTGGTGCATCAGCCGTCAGCGCAACTGGGGCGTGCCTATCCCCAGCTACACCTGCGCCGACTGCGGCGAGAAGGTCATGAACGACGCCACGCTCGACGCCGTTATCAAGCTCTTCCACGAGAAGGGCTCCGACGCCTGGTTCACCGACGCTCCCGAGAGCTACCTGGGCGAGGCTTGCGTTTGCCCCAAGTGCGGCGGCCATCACCTCAAGGCCGATAAGGACATTCTCGACGTGTGGTGGGACTCCGGCGTGTCTTGGAAGGCCGTCTGCGAGTATCGCCCCGAGCTTGAGTACCCGGCTGACGTGTATCTCGAGGGCTCCGACCAGCACCGCGGTTGGTTCCAGAGCTCGCTGCTGACCTCGGTGGGTGCCAACGGCCACGCTCCGTACAAGGCAGTCGTCTCGCAGGGCTTCACCCTCGACGGCCAGGGCCGCAAGATGTCCAAGTCGCTCGGCAACGTCATCGACCCCAACAAGGTCTGCGACGAGATGGGCGCTGACATCATCCGCCTGTGGGTCGCCTCGGTCGATACCAGCTCCGACGTCTCCATCGACCACGAGATTCTCGCCCGTACGTCCGATGCCTACCGTCGTTTCCGCAACACGCTGCGCTTCCTGCTTTCCGAGCTCGAGGGTCAGTTTGAGCCCGAGACCGACGGCGTCGCCTTTGCCGACCTGCTGCCGCTCGACAAGCTCATGGTTGCCCGCCTGACCCAGGTCCAGGCCGAGGTCGACGATGCCTACGCCAGCTACGAGTTCCCGCGTGCCTACCGTGCGCTCTACGACTTTGTTGTTACCGAGCTTTCCAACGTGTACCTCGACGCCCTGAAGGACCGTCTGTACTGCGACAAGCCCGGCTCGCTCGAGCGCCGCAGCGCTCAGACCGTGCTCGCCGAGCTCTTCTCGATGCTCATGCGCGATCTGCAGCCGATCTTGTCCTACACCGTCGACGAGGCCATGGCCTATGCGCCCGCCGGCTGCGTCGATCACCAGAAGTACGCCGCGCTGCTCGATTGGTACAAGTCGCCTATCACGGTCGACGAGGCCAATGAGTTTGAGGGCGTGCTCGAGGCTTCGCTCGAGCTCCGTAGCGCCGTGACCAAGGCCCTTGAGGATGCCCGTTCTGCCGGCACCTTCACCAAGAGCCAGCAGGTTCGCGTCAAGGCGGTCGTTCCCGCCGAGATGTATGCGCTGTTGACCGGCGACAAAGCCGTCGACCTGGCCGAGTTCTACATCGTCTCTGATGTTGAACTGACCCAGGGCGAGGAGCTTTCCGTTGCTATTGAGGCTGCCGAGGGCGAGTGCTGCGACCGTTGCTGGAACTATCGCACCACCGTCGGCGAGTACAACGGCCACGCGCATATCTGTAAGCGCTGCGCTGATGCGCTGTAGGTTACGCCTTTAGTTACGCGGTTTACCAAACCGCGTAACCTGTTGACGCTGCAAACCCGCCAGAGCGGCAATCTGCCTTTCAGCTTCGGCGGCATGACCAGAAGGTCTATGCCGCCTTGCTTCAAGGCACCTTGCTCGCTCTGGCGGGTTTTCGCTCATATGACCCAATCCGCTG
>UQOJ01000082.1 GCA_900542635.1 uncultured Collinsella sp. | reverse complement strand
GCCGCGCGGCAAGGAGATATATTGCCAGACCGGAGGGGCCCCGTGGGCGGGAATCTGGGCGTACACATTTCCTACACATTTTAATACTCAGCTTACGTTTGCCGGCCGTTCTCCACCACTCACCGAGGGTCTCTTTATAGTGAAACGTCATATGGCTAAAGCTGATAGGCTCCCTTAGCCAAGGCACAGCCGGCATCGAGCAACTCATCGCGCTCCTCCACCGAGAACCCCTCGGCGTATACACGAACCACCGGTTCGGTCCCGCTGGGGCGGATCAGCAGCCAGGTGTCATCCTCGAATGCCAAACGTAAACCATCCATATGGCTTACAGTCTGCGGCGCCTTGCCGCAAATCGATTTGGGATTCATGCCAGGAAGCAGTGTTCGCAGCGATTCGGCGTCTTCGGCCTCAAGGCGCAAATCGCGACGCCCGTAGCTCGTCTTACCAAAACTGGCCTCAAGCTGATCGACCAAAACGCCCAAGGGCGCGCCCGTCTTTGCCATAAGCTCACACAGAATCAGACAAGCAAGGATTCCATCACGCTCGGGCATATGCGCGGCGATGCCGATGCCGCCGGCCTCCTCGCCTCCCATGAGGACGCCGCCCTTCTTCATCTCTGCAGCTATATATTTGAAACCGACCGGCTTAACGGTCACGCGACAGCCAAGCGCCTCGGCAATGCGGCGCACGAGCGTCGAGCACGAGAGATTGACGACGACACGCCCCTCCAAATTGCGGAATTGAACGAGGTCGCCCAAAACAAGCGCCATGATTTGATGCGGATGTATATATCTACCACGTTCGTCGACCGCGCCGATACGATCGGCATCGCCGTCGGTCACCAGGCCCGCGCACGCCCCGTCCTCGACAACCGTACGCTCGCAAGCGTCCACCCATGGCTCAACAGGGTCGGGGCAAATGTCCTCTTGATCGGACGGCTGTCCGGCATGAATCTCGTGCACCTCGACGCCTAGCTCCCGCAGCAGGTCGGCAAGATATCCCTGGGCCGCGCCGCCCATGGGGTCAACTACCACACGCAGGTGAGCGGCTCGAATGGCCTCGGCATCGACAAACGATGCCACCGCCTGCATATAGTCAGGAATAATATCCGCGGTGCGATAGCGTTCCTCGATCCCCATCGGCTCGGGGGCCATGGTCTCTTCGAGCTCTTCGATGACATCCTGATTGGCCGTCGAGCCATCTCCCATGCGCAACTTAAGGCACAGATACCCCTGCGGATGATGGGACCCCGTCACCATGAGCGCACCGCAGGCCCCGCCGTCATACGCCGCCGCCCACGTGAGGGCGGGGGTCGGGACAGGCCGAGATGCGAGCACTGCGTCCAATCCGTGAGCCGCAAGCACGCCTGCCGCAAGCTCAGCGAACTCGCGCGCCTGCGGCCGGGTGTCGAACCCTATATATACTGTTTTGCCGGGATTGGTCTTTTGCCACAACTCGCCGACGGCATCGGCAATGCGGGCAACGTTGTCGGCGGTAAAGTCGTCGTCGACGCGGGCGCGCCAACCGTCAGTTCCAAAATGAATTATCGCGCACACGCGCAGACACCTCACAGTGTTTGGATCATGGTACGCATGGGGTATACCCGCAACATGCACTCGGCAACCTGCCGGCACCAGCATTCACCATTTGGGCAAATGCTGCCGAGGACATGCAAGCAATAAAAAAAACCGCCCCGTATGGAGCGGTTTGCCCTTTATATATCGAGCGCCTCGGCCATCGCGGCCGTAGTGATTGCCGTGGTTCCACAGCAACTGCCCACCATTGCGGCACCGGCATGTCTCCATTCGATGCATGCGCGCGCGAAAGCTTCGGGGTTCTCGTGCCATACGGGGCCATCCTGAGTCTGGACCGGATCGCCTACGTTGGGACGCACCGTGACGGGAGTAGTCGCCGATGCAACCATCCTGGGCACCGCCGCGTTCGCGGCCGCAAGCGAACAGCAATTAACACCAACCGAATTTGCGCCGTGTTTTTCGGCGTACAAAACGGCTGCCTCGATGTTGAGGCCATCGCCCAACAGGTCACCTTTATCGTCAACGACAAAACTCACCAGAACAGGCATGCCATCGGCGGCATCTCGGGCGCCGGCAAGCATGGGCTGCAAATTACGGATAGACGTCACCGTCTCGATCAGCAGACCGTCAACGCCGGCGTTGAGCAAGGTGTGCGCCTGTTCGCGCGCAATGCCTCGGATTTCACGATACTCGGCAGAGTCCTCGGCAAACCACTCAATACCGATCGGGCCCATCGAGCCTAGCAGCAGCTGAGGGTGCGCCTGGCGGGCATCGTCGACGGCCCCGCGATTGACCTCCGCCACGGACGGCGCAATCTGGTCGTGCTTGAGGGCATAGCTCGATGCCTGAAAGGTATTGGTAATGAGCACCTGCGCGCCGGCGGCGACATACAAGCGATGGATACGAGAAACGGTCTGCGGCTCTGCCAGATTCCAAAACGCCGGTGGAATGTCGGCGGCATCGTACTCACTCAACAAAACACTGCCCATGGGGCCCTGCGCCAACAAGGTCTCGCTCGACAAGCGGCGCGTAAGTTCCTCGGCACCAAAGCGGTTGTAATAACTCGTATCCATATATATCCCGCTATTCCTCGACGCTGATTCCCTGCTTTTCGAGATAGGCGAGCCAGCGGCTCATCGTGTCCTCGGATAGCGCATGCTCCATCATGCAGGCCTCGGAATCGGCTCGCTCAAATTCGACACCGAGCTCCTGAACCAAAAACGTGCGGATGAGGCGATGACGGTACCAGATAGCCGTGCCAACCTCGCGGCCGCGATCGGTCAGGATCACCTTGCCGTAGTGCGATTGCTCGACAAGCTCGGATGCCTTGAGCGCCGAAACCGCTTTATTGACCGATGCCTTGGAGACGCCAAGGCGCTGCGCGATGTCGACCGATCGCACGCCGTTGGTTTCCCCCTCTTCGCTTTCAATGCGAACCATGCACTCCAAGTAGTCTTCGTTCGCCACCGTCAGATGTAGTTCGCGCGAGCTATTTGTCGTATCCATGATCTTCCGTCCCTTCTGCATTCAATGGCTGATTCTACCCCATCCAAGCGTCGTGGTATGCCGTGGCATACCGTGCTAGAGTTCTTGTTGCACACGACGACCAAGATTGGAGCGGTCTTTATGGAAAACACCACCACGAGCCCCGATGTCCTCGAGCGCTTTTTGCGCTACGTCCAGATCAACACGCAGTCCGAGGATGCAAACTGCGACCAGGTACCCTCGAGCGCCGTTCAGTTTGACCTTGCCAACGTGCTGGCTGAAGAGCTGCGCGAGCTTGGTGCGGAAGATGCCTACGTGACCGAGCACGCCTATGTCTGCGCGCATATCCCCGCAAGTGCGGGCGCTGAGGACAAGCCCGCCCTGGGCCTGATCGCCCATCTCGACACCACCGAAGTTGCACCGGGCGCCGGCGTGAAGCCGCACATCGTACACTACGAAGGCGGCGACCTGGTCTGCGGCACGGTTGACGGTAGACCCGTTGCCATGAGCACCGCCAAGCTTCCCGCCCTGAACGACCTCGCGGGTGAGGACCTGGTCTGCAGCGATGGCACCACGCTGCTGGGCGCAGACGACAAGGCGGGCGTCGCCGAGATCATGTCGCTTGTCGCGCGTATCGCTCAGGACCCTTCTCTGCCCCATCCCGCACTCGGCATTTGCTTCTGCCCTGACGAGGAGATCGGCCACGGAGCCGAGCTGTTGGATATCGATACCTTTGGCTGCAAGTACGCCTACACGGTCGACGGCGGCCCCATCGGCGAGCTGGAGTGGGAGTGTTTTAACGCCGCCGAGGCGACCGTCCGCTTTGAGGGCCAGTCCATCCACCCGGGCGACGCCAAGGGCCGTATGGTCAACGCAGGCAATCTGTTCTGCGACTTCAACGCGTTGCTCCCCTACGTGCAGCGCCCGGAGTATACGGAAGGCTACGAGGGCTTTTATCACCTTGAGGGTGTATCTGCGACCGTCGATCACGCCACAGCGCGCTATATCGTCCGCGACCATGACGCCGCCAAGTTCCAGCAGAAACTCGACCTTATTGATGCCGCCGCCTCGATGCTCAACCAGCGTCTGGGTGAGGAGCGCGTGACGGTCGAGATTAAGCAGCAGTATCGAAATATGGCCGAGATCGTTCGCGACTATCCCGAGCTTATTGATGTTGCCAAGGAAGCCTACCTTGCCTGCGGCGTTGAGCCCCAAGTGCTGCCGATTCGTGGCGGCACCGACGGCGCTCAGCTGTCGTTCCGCGGTCTGCCCTGCCCCAACCTTTCCACCGGCGGCTATTGCTACCACGGCGTCAACGAGTTCGTCCCGGTCAGTTCGCTCGTCAAGATGACCGACGTGCTCCAGGAGCTCGTCGCCCGCTTTGCATAAGCCTGGCTGCACAAGTCCAAAAGACGAATCGCCCCGTCCTCAACCAAGAACGGGGCGATTTTTTTACTGCAACGAGAATAGGTTGACGCACGCCAGCCTCTTGAAGCAAGGAGTGTCCCAAACTGCCGGTACAAAAGGAACGTCCCCAAGTGCCAAGTGCATCAAGAGTGCCCCCTTTGACCAGTCGTTTAAGAACGTCCCCAATGACTACCCATGTGCCAAGTGTTACGCCGATGTTTTGGCACCGACAGACACTATGACCCAATCCGAGGGCACTAAAAAGACAGGAGCCCCCGCTCG
>UQOJ01000081.1 GCA_900542635.1 uncultured Collinsella sp. | reverse complement strand
TATAAGAGACAGATCGATCGTCTCACCCTGGCCAAAATCGAGCGTAAAGACCGGACGGCCCTCGTCATCAACTCGAATGTCGCGGGCACGGACCTCATCATCGTCCGAAACGCCGGCCAGCATCACGTCGATACCAGCAGGCTGGGCGAACGTATCGCGAATGAACGGCGTAAAGTCGTCCTCGCCGCCCAAAACCAGCAGCGGCAAGAAGTCGCCGGCGGGGCACATACCCTGGACAATCTCGGCCTTAGCGCGGGCGATGTTCTCGCGGCTACCCAAAATGCCGATATGAGAGGTGCCGATCTTGCTCACGATGGCAAGGTTGGGATTGGCGGACTGGGACAGGCGCTCGATCTCGTGGAAATGGTTCATGCCCATCTCGAGCACCAGGAGCTCGGTATCGGCCGGAGCGGAAAGCACCGTGAGCGGCATGCCGATCAGGTTATTGAAATTGCCCTTGGTGGCCCAGACGCGATAGCGCTTCGCGAGCACGGCGGCGAGCACGTCCTTGGTCGTCGTCTTACCGATGGAACCGGTAATGCCAACGACCAGGCAGCCAAGCTCCAGGCGATACGTGTGCGCCAAACGCAGCAGAAACTCCTCGGGATCATCGGTCAGCAAGATGGCACAGCCCTTGTCCTGCGCCAGCGAGACCAACTCGGCCTCAGGCTCACGCGTCATTACAACGGCGCCGGCACCCGACTGGACGGCACGGGAAGCAAAATCATTGCCGTCGACGTTTTCACCGGGAAAGGCGACGAAAATCGTCCCTTCCTCGACCTGGCGCGAGTCGATAACGCACCCGCGGCATACCCGATCGGCTTCTCCCGTCACGGTTCGGGCCCCTGTTGCGGCCGCGAGGTTGTTGACGGCGATCTCTATCATTGCAGCTCCCCTGTAAACCTAATAATGCTATCGGCGTATTGTATCCCAGCGCCGCGCATGCGTGGTGCAGGGCATGTGAACACCCCTCATATGGGACAACAAACCACGCCCCAAAGATTGTAACCCCCTACCTCGTGTGCGGAATACCCAGCACGTCGAGTGCGTTGGCCATAATGGACTGGAACGGAACCGCGGCGGCATCTGAGCCGCTCGGCGTTCCGTCGAGCGTGATATAGCACAGCGCCTTGGGCGATTGTGCCGGTGCAAAGCCCATAAAAGACGACATGTAGTTCTCCTTGAGGTAGCCGCCGTTCTCGTCGGCTCGTTCGGCCGTACCGGTCTTACCCGCCACGTCATAGCCGTCAACCGCGCCGCCAACGCCCGTTCCCTCGGACACGACCGTCTGCATGCAGGATGTCACCTGGGATGCGGCGTCCAACGAAATCGCTCGTTCGCCTTCGCCCCAGTCCTTCTCGTCGCCTTTGCTGGACTTATAGAAGTGCGGGGTCATCATCACGCCGCCGTTGGCGATGCCGCCCACGGCACGTGCGATCTCAATCGGCGAGACGGACAGTGCCTGTCCAAAGCTCATCGAGCCCAGCGTGGCGCCGTCATACTGGTCACGCTCCTTGACGATACCCAGGCTCTCGCCCGGAAAATCGACGCCGGAGCTGTGACCGATGCCCCACTTGTCCACATAGGCGGCAAAGTCGTCGGCACC
Organism: uncultured Collinsella sp.; assembly: GCA_900542635.1. Lineage (GTDB taxonomy): Bacteria > Actinomycetota > Coriobacteriia > Coriobacteriales > Coriobacteriaceae > Collinsella. The sequence continues at coordinate 3,398 of UQOJ01000081.1, read as the reverse complement.
GATCTTGCGCCCCACCAGGACAAAGCCCACGTTGGACGAACGGCGCATCATCTCGCGCACATCCATGGTCATGGCGTAGTCGCGCTTGTCGGCATCGGTGACGGTATCGTCGCCCACCTTGATGCTCGCCGGCACCTCAAACGACGTACTCGATCGCACGACGCCCAAGTCGAAGCCGGCGCCCGCCACGAGAGTCTTAAAGACCGAGCCGGGCTCGTAGGCGTCGGTGACCAGGCGCAGGTTCATATCCTCGGTCTTGGCGTTTTCCAGATCGGTCTGGTCGTAGGTCGGGTACGAGCAGGCTGCCAAGATCTCGCCTGTCGTAGGATCGGTGACCAGCGCCGAGCCGTTCTTGGCCTTAGTCTTCTCAACTGCCTCTGCCAGGGCATCCTCGGCCGCACGCTGGATATTGACGTCGAGCGTCGTCACGATATCAACGCCGTCGACCGCAGCCACCTTTTTATAGGCACCGCCCGCGATATAGCTGCCGTCCCTCGCGCGCTCGCGCACGAGGGAACCGTTCGTGCCGGTCAGAAGCTTGTTGTACTGCTTTTCGAGACCCGTCAAGCCGTCGTTGTCTACATTCACTACACCCAGCACCTGCGATGCCAGATTGCCGTATGGATATACGCGCTTCATGGCCTGCTCAAAAAGCACGCCGGGCAGGTTCTTCTTCTCCAGCGCCGCAGCATCGTCTTCGTCCACCTGGCGCTTGATATACACCCAGGTGTCATCGGACTCAACGAGCTTGCGGCAGGTCTTTTTATCGATTCCAGTTGCCTTGACCAGCGCCGACACCGTCTTGTCGACATCCTCGACAAGCTGCGGGTTCACGGCGATGTTGCGACATTCGACCGACGACGCCAGCACGTTGCCGTTGCGGTCGTAGATGGTGCCGCGTTTGGCATAGAGGGTCTGCGCAAGCAGGCGGCGCGCATCGGCACGCTCGCGCAGTTTATCGGCTTCGACAATTTGATAGTCGGCAAGGCGAAAGACGCCCAAGCCCAAGCCAAGCCCGATGAAGCCCATGACGGCTTTGCGGCGAGGCAGAGGCGCGCCTGTGAGCCATTCGGTCGACGAACTCTTGCGCGACCTGGTGTTATGCACTTGAGGGCCGCCCGAGCCGCGAAGTCGCGATGCCGGGTCGTTGCCACGGGACTGCCCGGCGTTGTAAGATTGCCGACCCGTTCCTTGATAACCAGAACGTCCCCGCGACGAGGGACGTCCAGAACCGCGGCCCCCATCGGAACCGCGGCGATAGTCATTTGTCATACTCAGCTACCGTCTTGCTACTGAGCGGTCGCGGTCGCGTTGGCGCCCGCGGCTGCATCCTGCGAAAAGTCAAGTGTAACGCTCTCGCTGGGCTCCACCATGCCATAAGCGCCCGCAAGGTCGCGAATGCGCGTGTCGGCGCCATAGACCGAATGCATGACCTCCAGGTCGGAGCTCTCATCGGTCGCCTTTTCGAGCGTGTTGGTAAGCTCGGCGTTGCTGTTGAGCACCTGGGCCGTGACGCCGGCGAGCGCCACGCGGGCGACGCCGATCGTCATGAAGATAGCCGCAATGATGCAAAACGTTTTAAGAACGCTCATGAAAACCGGGCTTACCGCCTGGTTTGCCTGACGGCCCGCGCCCGTGTAGACATCAAAGCGCGGCGCGCGCTGCTCACGGGGAGCAACGGGGGCCTGCGGCGTCTCACGATAGGCGGGCATGGCGTTCATATCATAGGCGAGTGCTGCGCTTGAAGTGTTGTAGCCCATGATATGCCGCCTCCCATCCCGAGTACGTTGGTAGTGTGTTTAAGCTTCGTTTATGGTGCGAGCGGGAGGTCCAATATCGCGCGGTCGCGCCTACAGACGCTGCGCCACGCGGATTTTGGCTGATCTCGCCCGAGGGTTGCGCTCAACCTCATCAGGCTGGGCAACCAAGGGTTTGCGGGTGATGACCTTGAGTATCGGCACGTTGCCGCACACGCACACCGGAATCTCCGGCGGACACGTGCACCCCTGGCTCATCTCTTTAAAGTGGTTCTTTACGATACGGTCCTCGAGCGAGTGATACGAGATGACGCAGATACGTCCACCCGGGTTGAGCCACCTGGTGGCGGCATCAAGCCCTCGTTCGAGCACATCGAGCTCGTGATTGACCTCGATGCGAATGGCCTGGAAACTTTTCTTGGCCGGGTGTCCGCCATGCCGACGAGCGGCAGCCGGGATACCCGCCTTGATGATCTCGACAAATTGGCCGGTGGTTTCGATCGATTCTTGCTCGCGGCGGCGCACGATCTCGCGCGCGATCTGCGAGGCGAACTTCTCTTCGCCGTAGACGCGTAGAATCCGGGCGAGGTCGTGTTCGTTATAGGTGTTGATGACCTCAGCTGCGTTTAAGGTGTTATTACCCGGATCCATCCGCATGTCCAATGGGGCGTCCTCGTTATACGAAAAGCCCCTGCCAGGGATATCGAGTTGCGGCGACGAAACGCCCAAATCGAACAGGAAGCCATCGACCCCGGGCACCTCGGCCGAGCAAAGCAGCTCGTCCAAGTCGCCGAAGTTGCCCTTCAGCAGCTGGTGCGGAACGCCGGGAACCTCGCGGTCCAGACGGGCGCCAGCGGCCTCGAGGGCCATGTCGTCCTGATCGACGCCGAGCAAAAGGCCCGTCTCCCCCACCTGCGCGGCCATCTTTACCGAATGGCCGGCACCGCCAAGGGTGCAATCGCAGACAACGGAGCCGCTCTTTAGCCGCAGCGACTCAAGCACTTCGCCGAGCATGACAGGTTCATGCCGATATTCTTGTGTCAAGATCCCACGCTCCATCCGTTACCCGTGCCTTGCCCTTACGAGAAGAAGAGGTCCAGCAGGGCCTCATCGTCATCGTCCTCATCGGCCGCGGCGCGATCCCAAACCTCAAGGTGGTCGTAGTTGCCCACAACCGTGACCTCGCGGTCGAGGTTCGCCTGCTTGCGGAGAGACTCGGAAAGACCGATACGACCGGCGCTGTCCACGTCCATCGACGTGGTGCGCTTGTTGATCGCCCTCATGAGCTTCTGGTCGTTAATGTCACGCGGGTTGAAACCCTCGTGGCCCTCACGACCCGCGAAGAGTCCTTCGACCCACTTATCGAAGGCCTCGGCAGAGAACACGTACAGAGCATCGACATCCAGGGCTTTGAACACGCGAACATGCTCTCCAAGCTCCTCGCGAAGGGGTGCAGGCAGGGACAGACGACCTTTTGCATCGAGATTGCGCTCGTATGCACCAGTCATTCCCATGTGCGCCCTCCCCTCGGTTACTCAGATGGCACGTACGCGGGGAACCACCCCGCCTGTCGACGTCATTAATAATATGGGGCTGTCTCTTATACACATCTCCGAGCCCACGAGACTAAGGCGAATCTCG
>UQOJ01000080.1 GCA_900542635.1 uncultured Collinsella sp. | reverse complement strand
ACGAGATTCGCCTTAGTCTCGTGGGCTCGGAGATGTGTATAAGAGACAGCCTACCTTCGCGCGGGCGGCGACCACCTGGACATTACGCCCGCAGACGCCATGCTCGTCTACCTCAATGTGTACAACCAGGACCGCCTGCTGGATACGCCGACGGATATCGTCGTAAACCGCCTGTGTAAGATTTGGCGTGAGCTGGTCATTGCCGGCAAAAATGACGAGGACAAGGTCGATCTTGTCGAAGCACCGAGCGTCGATGAGGAAGAGTCGCCCGCCAAGTCCACCTCCGGCGTGCTCAACTTCTTTATGGGCAAGACCGTCTATTCGGCGGCCAATCCCCTGCGCATCGCCTTTATCCATGAGTTCCCCTGTGCGACGTCGAGTTGGGACAGCCTGCACGACCAAGGGCGTCAGTATCTCGATGAGCACTTTGGCGGTATCGTGCGCACCGAGGCGTTCGAGGACTGCCACGATCCGGACGTGTTCTACGCCGCCGTGGAAACGGCTGTCAAACATGGAGACAGCGTCATCTTCTCGACCTCGCACCGCCTGATGGAATACACGCTCAGGGCAGCCGTTGAGTATCCCCAGGTTCGGTTCCTTAACTGTTCTATCGGCCTTCCCCACCAAAGCGTCCGTTCGTACTTTGGAAAGATGTACGAGGCCAAGTTTCTCCTGGGCGCCCTTGCCGCCAGCATGGCGGACAACCACCGCATCGGTTACCACGCGTCGGTCTTCGCCTCGGGCGCACTCAGCGAGATCAACGCCTTTGCGATTGGCGCCTCGCTACTCGACCCCCGTGCACAAATTATCCTAACCTGGGGCGATGTGCCCGCCGGAGGCCTTGCCGAGGCCATGTGCCGCGAAGATGTAAGCGTCATGACCGGCGCTGACATGTCAAAGTCGCTCGAAGACCCAACGGCCTACGGGCTTCACCGCTTGGTCGATGGCAAGGTTACCGGCATCGCCATGCCCGTCTGGAACTGGGGGCGTTACTACGAACTTATCGTGAAAAGCCTGCTGCACGGCACGTGGGACGAAACCGCCGATGAGCAGCAAGTGCGCGCCGTCAACTACTGGTACGGCATGAGCTCAGGCGTTATCGACATTCGCTACGCTCCGGGCCTGCCCTATCAGACGCGCAAGCTTGTTCAGCTCCTCCGCAATGGCATTGTTGAGGGATCCATCAACCCCTTTGGCGGCGAGCTCCACAGCCAGAACGGCGTGGTACAGATCGAAGGCTTCCCTCCGCTGCCGAGCACGCAGATTGTCGAGATGAATTGGCTGGCGGACAACGTGGTGGGCACCATTCCGCAGCTCGACGATGAGCCGAAAGTCCCTGCCCTATGAAAATCCTTGCCATAGCCGATACCGAAGAACGATGCCTTTGGGAGTGCTTTCGCAAGGAACGCTTTGAGGGAGTCGACCTGATTTTGTCCGCCGGCGATCTGGACCCGGACTATCTTGAGTTTTTGGTTACGGTCATCAACAAACCGCTCATCTACGTGCGCGGCAATCACGATGACCGCTACGCACGTCATGCACCGGGCGGATGTATCTGCGTGGAAGACAGCGTGTACACGTACCGAGGGATTCGCATTGCGGGCCTTGGCGGGTCCATGCGTTATCGCGACGGCGCCAACATGTACACCGAACGCGAGATGTCCAAACGCATGCGTAAGCTGTCGCGTAAGGTTAGGATGGTCGGCGGGTGCGACATTCTGCTTACCCATGCACCCGCCGCCGGTATGGGTGATCTGGACGATCTACCGCATCGAGGGTTTAAGTGCTTTAACACGGCGCTTGAGTCCTGGGGGGTCGACTACATGGTGCATGGGCATGTACACCAAAGCTACGGTTGCGATTTTCAGCGCGAGCGTCAGCACGCATGCGGGGCAACGATCATCAACGCCTGCGGCTATACGCAGTTTGAGCTCGACCAGACGCACTACCCCATCCGCGGCTGGCAAGCAGCCTGGCTCAACTCACAAACCATGCGCCGCGAGCTCAAACGCCACGATGCCATCGAGTCCTCAACAGCCAGAACACCCTGGTAACCACCTCAAAGGGGACGCTGTCCCCTTTGAGGTGGTTTTGACGCGATAGCAAGAAACCCGGTCCTGCACAAGGCAGAACCGGGTTTCTTTAGCAATGCTTGCTGTACTCAGGCAGTAACTAGCAGTTACTCAGCCAGGAAGTCACGCTGGACAGCGGGATCGACCTTGACGCCAGGGCCCATGGTGGAAGACACGGAGATGGACTTGACGTACTTGCCCTTAGCAGAAGAGGGCTTGACGCGCAGAATCTCGGTGTACAGGGCAGCGTAGTTCTCGACGAGCTGCTGCTCGGAGAAGGACTTCTTGCCCAGGGGCACGTGGCAGATGCCGTAGCGATCGGCGCGGTACTCAACGCGGCCGGCCTTGAGCTCGGAGACCATCTTGGCGACGTCCATGGTCACGGTGCCGAGCTTGGGGTTCGGCATGAGGCCACGGGGACCAAGGATCTTACCGATGCGGCCAACCTTGGCCATCATGTTCGGCGTAGCGATAGCGGCGTCGAAGTTGATCTCGCCCTTCTGAATCTGGGCGACGAGCTCGTCGGAACCGATGATGTCGGCGCCGGCAGCCTCGGCCTCGCGGGCCTTCTCGCCCTCGGCGAAGACGGCAACACGAACGGTCTTGCCGGTGCCGTGGGGCAGGGAGATGGAACCACGGATGTTCTGGTCAGCCTTACGAGTATCGATGCCCAGACGGAAGTGGGCCTCGACGGTCTCGTCGAACTTGGCGGTGTCGAGCTCCTTGATGAGCTTGGCAGCCTGAAGGGGGGTGTAGAGCGTGGCGCGGTCGATCTTCTCGGCAGCGGCGTTATAGCTCTTACCATGCTTAGCCATGTGCATTACCTCCTGTGGTTAAACGGGCGTGAGCCCTCCCACATCGTATCGTGTGCCCTATTGCACACATTTAACGGGCACCCCGGTCGGAGCATCCGTCGTTACCATAAGAAATCGCTACTCAGCGATGGTGACGCCCATGGAACGGGCGGTACCGGCGATGATCTTCTTGGCGGCGTCAATGTCGTTGGCATTGAGGTCCGGCATCTTGATCTCGGCGATCTTGGTGAGCTGCTCCTGGGAGAGCTGACCAACCTTGTCGGCCTGGGGCTTAGCGGAACCAGACTTGAGGTTCAGCTCCTTCTTGATAAGGTGAGCCGCCGGCGGGGTCTTGGTGATGAAGGAGAAGGACTTGTCCTCGTAGACAGAGATCTCAACGGGGATGATGTCGCCCTTCTTGTCCTGCGTCTCGGCGTTAAAGGCCTGGCAGAACTGCATGATGTTCACGCCAGCAGCGCCCAGGGCGGGGCCGACGGGAGGAGCGGGGTTAGCTGCACCAGCAGGAATCTGGAGCTTAATGACGTTGGCAACCTTCTTCTCAGCCATGGTCATTCCTTTCGAATCACGAGTGTGAAGTACTTGCTATATCGTAAGCACGCGCGTGTTAGAAGCACTCCTGAGATGAGCAGTCACAGAAGAAGCACGCTCGCGCGAACGGACGAAAACTTAAGCGATGACAGCGACCTGGTTAAAGTCGAGCTCGACCGGCGTCTCGCGGCCAAAGATCATCAGCGTGACCTTGAGCTTGCCAGCCTCGGTGTTAACCTCGGAGACCTTGCCATCAAAGTCGGTAAGCGGGCCATCGGTGACGCGGACGGACGTACCGACCTCAATATCAACCGAGGTGCGCTTGGGCGAATCGCCCTTACCGGGACGACGAGTCATCTTGTTGTACTCGTCGCGGGAAAGCGGAGCGGGCTTGCCGTTGCCGCCTAGGAAACCGGTGACGCCGGGCGTGTTACGAACACACGTCCAAGCATCGTCATCCATCTCCATGCGGACCAGGACATAACCCGGGAAGATCTTGGAATCCTTGGTCTCACGCTTGCCACCCTCTTTAATCTCGGTGACGCGCTCCATAGGAATCTCGATATCAAAGATACGGTCCTGCATGCCCATAGTCTCGATGCGATGCTCGAGATCGGACTTAACGCGGTTCTCGTATCCAGAGTAAGTGTGAACGACGTACCAACGCTTAGACATGGTTTAGCCCCTCAATCCAGAGAACAGAGCAAGAGCCTCGCCAAAGCCAGCATCGAGCAGAGCGATGACGACGCCGACGACGATCAGAGAAGCGCAAACGACGACCGAGTAGTTCACGAGCTCCTTCTTATCGGGCCACGTGACACGCTTCATCTCGGACTTGACCGAAGCGAAATACTTCTTGGTGCGGGCGAAGAAACCAGGCTTCTCGTTCTTCTTGGACTTCGCAGCCTTCTCGTTCTTCTTGGCAACGGCCTTCTTGGCCTCAACCTTGGAGTTGGCGGCAGCTTTGTTGGCAGGTGCCGGCTGCTGAGCCTTCTTCTTGTTCTTCTTGTTGGCCATTTGGGTTACCTCCGCGCAATGCGCTTATACATGAGTAAACCGTAAGCCCCCAAGTGGGAGCTTACGGAATAATGACTGGCACGCCAGGAAGGACTCGAACCCTCAACACTCGGTTTTGGAGACCGATGCTCTACCAATTGAACTACTGGCGTATGTGACTAGAGACTAGCGAGTCTCTTTGTGCAGCGTGTGGTGACGGCACCAGGGGCAATACTTCTTGATCTCCATACGATCAGGCATGGTCGACTTGTTCTTGGTGGTCGTATAGTTGCGGCGCTTGCACTCAGTGCACGCAAGAGTAACTAGAGTACGCATGTATCCTGAACCTTTCATTTCCGCCCCGTACGGGCACGAGTTGTTACTTTATCAGCTCCACGTAAGTGCTGTCAATGAAAACCTCGAGTCAATTGGTTCTCGGTGGATCCATTCATATTTGGAACACATCAATGAAGCCATCGAGATCTAATCGACGGTGCATCCAGGACCATTATCGATCCTCTCGACACCAGCAACGGCTCAATATCCATTGCAGAAAAGAACCCGGCACCCCTATAAGTGCCGGGTTCTCTAAGTCAGCTATATCAAAGAGCTAATTTACTCAATGATCGTGGAGACGATGCCCGAACCGACGGTGTGGCCACCCTCGCGGATAGCGAAGCGCAGGCCCTCCTCCATGGCGATCGGGTGGATGAGGTCGCCCTCGATGGTGATGTGGTCACCAGGCATAGCCATCTCGGTGCCCTCGGGGAGCTTGACCGTACCGGTAACGTCGGTGGTACGGAAGTAGAACTGAGGACGATAACCATCGAAGAACGGGGTGTGACGGCCGCCCTCCTCCTTGGTCAGAACGTAGATCTCGCCGGTGAACTTGGTGTGCGGGGTAACCGAACCGGGCTTGCAGAGAACCTGGCCGCGCTCGATGTCCTCGCGCTTGATGCCGCGGAGCAGCAGACCGACGTTGTCGCCAGCCTCGCAGAAGTCCATGGACTTACGGAACATCTCGATACCGGTAACGACGGTGTTCTGGGTATCCTTGATGCCGACGATCTCGACGGGCTCGTTGAGCTTGAGCTCACCGCGCTCGACACGGCCGGTAGCAACGGTACCACGGCCGGAGATGGTCATAACGTCCTCAACGGCCATCAGGAACGGGAGGTCGTTGTTACGAGCAGGCGTCGGGATGTACTCGTCGACGGCCTTCATGAGCTCGCGGATAGCGTCCATCCACTTGGCGTCGCCCTCGAGAGCGCCCAGAGCGGAACCACGGATGACGGGGATGTCGTCGCCGGGGAAATCGTACTCGGAGAGGAGCTCACGGGTCTCCATCTCGACGAGGTCGATGAGCTCGTCATCGTCGACCATGTCGCACTTGTTCAGGAAGACGACGATGTAGGGAACGCCGACCTGACGGGCGAGCAGGATGTGCTCGCGGGTCTGAGCCATGGGGCCGTCGGTAGCAGCTGTCTCTTATACACATCTCCGAGCCCACGAGACTAAGGCGAATCTCG
>UQOJ01000079.1 GCA_900542635.1 uncultured Collinsella sp. | reverse complement strand
CCTATTAAGTCGTCGGCAGCGTCAGATGTGTATAAGAGACAGGCCGTTCTCGGTGACGACGCCGTAGTCCTCAAGGCGCACGCCGCCCACGCCGGGCAGGTAGACGCCGGGCTCCATGGTGACAACCGAGCCGATCTCGATGGTGTTCTTGCTGCGGTTGAAGTTGGGCAGCTCGTGGATGTCGATGCCCACGCCGTGGCCCAGACCATGGTTGTAGTAATCGCCATAGCCGGCATCGCCGATGATCTTCTTGGAAAGCTTGAAAATGTCGTTGCCCTCGACGCCCGGATGGATGGCGGCGACGCACTCCTCATGGGTGCGGCGCACGAGCGCATACAGGTCGAGCTGTTCCTGCGTGGGCTCGCCCATCACGACGGTGCGCGTCATATCGGAACGATAATCGCAGTAGCCCGCGCCGTAATCCATGAGGACAAAGTCGCCCTTCTCGATCACGCGGTCGCTCGGCACGGCATGCGGGTTGGCGGTGTTGGGACCGCTCGCTACGATGGAGCCGAAGGCAAGGCTGTCAGCGCCGTTGGCGAACATAAAGTTCTCGAGCTCGTTGCGAACCTGCTTCTCGGTCATACCGGGCTTAATAAAGCCGAGCATGTGCTGGAAGGCGGCGTCGGTGATCGACTGTGCATGGCGCATGAGCTCGATCTCCTCGGCATCCTTGATGGCGCGCATCTTGCGGATGTCGTCGTGCATCAGCGGCAACATGCAGGCGACGGAGCGGTCCTCCAGGCCGCGCTGAATGCCCTGGTAGAAATTAATCTGCATATCGTCCTCGACAGCGCAGACGCGGCACTTGTTGGCCGCGATCTTGCCGGCGACCCAACCGGGGATGGTACCCTCATCCATGTCGTAGACCCAGGGGCTGCCGGCGGGCGTGTTCTCCTCAAAGCTGTTGAGGTAGCGCGAGTCGGTGTGGAACAGACACTGGTCGGCCGTAATAAACGCAGCGTGCGGGAACTCGAAGGTGTAGTCGAAGACGCCCTTCACACCCGTAAGCCAACGAAGGTTGGCCTCGTCGCGCACCACGATGGCGTCGTAGCCACGGTCGACCATCAGAGCACGGACACGCTCGATACGACCGGCAGGACCGGCAGCAAACTCAGACATGCAGATTCCTTTCTTGTTGTCTCTATATAGACGGGACGGGTCTCAACCGAACGATGGAATCGCATGCGATCCGCAACCGATTGAAAACCCGTCCCTCAACATGATACGAAAGACGATGGATGTCAATAAATCTTAGAGAAGTTCTTTGCGAGAAGCCAAGTAAGCGTGAGCATGGCGCTCAAGAACCTCGTCCTCAACGCTCGTTAGGCGAATGGCACCGAGTGCTGCGGGCAGCGGCAGCATGCTGCGATTCGAGCGAGCGAACTGCTGCTTGCGGAACTCCTCGATAAACGCGGTGGGCTCCAGGTCGAAGGCAAGCTCTTCGATACCAAAGTCCTCCAGGCAGTCATCGACCTCAAAGACGTAATCGATATCGAAGTCGCAGGCATCATGTGCTAGGCGTGCCTCAAAGCGCATGCCCTCGGACAACAGCTGGTAGGCAGGGACCTGCGAAGCGGCATCGCCCAAGCAGACGCGCAGGGTACGCTCCCCCGTCTTGCCAAAATCGAGCGCATGGCGAGCGCTCGGGTTCGTGGCCATCAGAACGTCCTTGCGGGCAGTCTGAGACCATTGAACAGCATTGACGAGCGCGACCTCCTCGCCCGCGAGAATCTCGGGAACGGTCTCAGTAAACTGATTCCAGCGGGACTTGCTGCTCGAAAGCATGGTGCCAACAAGTACCGCATAGCCGAGCTTGAGGTCCTCGGGGTCCGCCTCGCGAACAAGGTCGAGGTCACACACGACCAAGCCCGGTTCGGGACGGAACGCGATAGCGGGAAGGGCATTGGCCGACGAGGCGACGAGCGGCTTCATGGTCGTCGCGACCGTGAGCATGGCGTCGAACGTCGTCGGCAGCAAGGCGCACTCGGTGCGACCGCACCACTGATTGGCACACCAGCAAACGACCGAGCAGGTCGCCGTGTCGCCGACAGCGACAACGAGATCGTCGCAGGTAATACCGTTAGCCGACAGGGCGCCAAAGACGGTATCGGCATCAGCCAGCGTAGCGTCGGCAGGCGAAACCTCGAGGACGAGCAGCGACACGGCAAAGCCGGCGTCGACCAGCGCATGCTCGACGACCTCGCCAAAACGCTCGGATGTGGCGTCGTTCCAAACCACCATCGCGCGCTTAGGCTTGCCCACAGCCGAGGCAAACATGCGCGACAGCTCCTCGAACGCGCCCAATCCGACGCGGACATCGACACTGCGGTTTTGGAAATTGATAAGTTGACGGCGAATCATAGCAGTCCACGCTCCAAAAGCTTCTCGGCACAAAGATAGGAAACGTCCTCGAAGGACTTGTTGCGAATATCAAGGGTAATATCGGCGGCCTGGCGATACAGCGGACGGCGATGTTCAAACAGGCGCGCAGCATGCTCGGGCGAGCGGAAATCGGGTCGGGTATCGGAGCGGCGAATCTGGCGCAACGAGTCCTCAAAGTCGCCTTCGAGGTACACGCATGTACCCATCTCGTGCATCAGTTCAATGTTCACCGGCGTCTCGACGATGCCACCCCCGCACGATACCAGCAGGCTGCGCTCGCTTTGAAGCGAACGGAGTGCCGAGGTCTCGAGCTCGCGAAAACGATCTTCGCCCTCGGTCTCAAATATCTCGGTCACCGACTTACCGCATCGACGCACAACCAAACGATCGGTATCGATGAATCGACGCTTGAACATAGTGCCCACGTTGCGCGCAAGCGTCGACTTGCCCGCGCCCAAAAAGCCGATAAAGAAGATATGGTCGCAGCCGTGTTTGATGTGCTGAGACATGGCGAAACCTATTCCTCGCAGGGAAGGTCGCGCAGGGCCCGGCGCTCAAAGATACGGAAGATCTGCGTGTACCACAGGTCCTGAGTTGCCTGCGGCTTGACCAGGATGGTATCGACGCCGGCAAAGTTACCGCTCCACACGTCCGTGTAGAGCTGATCACCGATCAGCACCGCCTCGTCGGCCGTGGCGCCGAGGCGCTTAAGACCCGCTTTGAGGGCAAATGGCGCTGGCTTCATGGCATGGCTAATGGCCTCGAGCCCCAGCTCGCGCGCCGATGCCATGACCTGGTCGCGATGCCAGTTGTTGGACACCATGCACAGCTTAAAGCCCTTAGCATGGGCGGCCTCAAGCCAAGCGGAGACCGCAGCAGGTACCTGCTCGGTATCACGCGGCACCAGGGTGTTGTCGCGATCGAGCAGAATAGCGCGCTTGCCGTCGGCCCAGAGGGTATCGAGGTCGATGCGATCGACCGAGGCAACATATCGTTTGGGGCTAAAAATCCTCATGATCAATTCCAAGACTGTTGGTGCTCTTCGTAGGTCTTCGAGAAATACTCCTCGTCCTGTGTAATGTAGAAATACAGGTCATCGGAGTCGGTCGGCTCAAGGGTAGCCTTGAGCGCCTCGAGCGACGGAGAGCAGATGGGCGTGGGCGGCAGGCCCTCGTGCTTATAGGTGTTATACGGGCTATCGCTCTGCAGGTCGTCGGCGGTAACCTCGCCGCCGGTGACATACATCATGGTCGCATCGCTATTGAGGTAACGCAGGCCATCGAGCTTGCCCGCCAGACGGTTATAGAAAACCGATGCCACGTGCGCACGCTGATCGGCGTTAAGGCCCTCGCGCTCGACGATCGAGGCAAGGTTAACGATGTCGTAATCGGACATCTCCACGCCGTAGCGCTCCTTGATTTTTGCCTCGCAGCTGGCAAAGTCGAGCGACTTATACTCGGCGTTGAACTGGTCGAGCATGGCGCGAATCACATCGTCGGCAGACGGGTCCTTGCCCAACGAATAGGTCTTGGGGAATAGAAAGCCCTCGAGCGAATCGTTTGCAGCGCCCTCAAGGAAGCTATAGTCCTTCACATAGTTGGAGGCCTTTGCCTGATTGAGGAAGTCTTCCTTGGAGATACTGTCGTACGCCTTGGCCACGCGGTCGGCGACCTGATCGACCGTCAGGCCCTCAGGAATCGTGAGCGCATCGGAGCCGGCGTTGGGACCTTCCATAAGCTGCTGGACGACCTTCGTGGCGTCCATAAGCGTGGTAAACGAATACTTACCCGGCTTAAGCGACATATCGGCGTTGAGCTTTTTGACCGCCGCATAATAATCCTTGGGATTATCGACGATATGGTTCTCGGAGAGAATCGAAGCGATAGTGTCGCCCGAAGCACCATCGGGAATCGTGATAGTAACCTGCTGGCCTGCAACGACTTTCGCATCCTCACCGGCAAAGAAGCCCTTGACGGCTGGCACGACAAAGAAAACAATCGCGACAAGCGCAAGCACGGCGACGACGCCACCGATAATCATAGGCACTGGGGAGCTTTTCTTTTGGGCACCACGGCGGGCGCGCGTGTTATAGCTAGAACGCGTGGCCGGAGCAACGCCGTGCGAGCCATGAGCATGATGTGCGTGGGAGCGTGATTGCGGGGCCTGTCCCTGCGTGCGCTGGGCAGGAGCCTGCTGCTTAAAACGAGCGCCGCCAGCGGGCTGCGCGGGACGAGTGGCGGAATGTTGAGCAGCAGGCTGCGCGGGACGAACGGCGGGCTGTTGAGCAGCACGCTGGCCAGGCTGAGCAGGGCGCGGCACGGGCTTCCGTGAACGATTCTGCTGGCGCGGATCGGAAGCGCTAGGCATGCTGAACCTCCTCGTTTTTACGATCGAGCCATGTCTGCAAGAACAGGCTGGCGGCGATCATGTCAATCTTGCCCCTCATCTGCTTTTCGTTGAGCCCCTGCTCTCGCAGGATTCGCTTGGCCTCCTGCGAGGACAGACGCTCGTCCTCAAACTCCAGCGGAAGTTCGAGCTCGTCGGCAATCTTTTGGGCCACGGCGGCGACGCGCTCGGCCTGGGGGCCGGGCTCACCGGCCATGGTCAAGGGACGTCCGCTTACCAGGATATCGGGCTCATAGTCCTCAACCAGGTAGCGAAACGTCTTTGCCATACCAGTGACCTCGGCAGCCGGAAGCACCTTGACAGGCATCGCCATCTTGCCATCACGGCTCGAGACGGCAATGCCAATCCTGGTCTCCCCTATGTCCAGTGCGAGCGCGACCACAGCGACTACTTAGGTTCTTAGGCGCCGAGCGCGGTCTTAGCGGCCGCGAGGGCATCGGCGATACCGGCGGCGTTCTTGCCACCGGCCTGGGCCATGTTGGGACGACCGCCACCGCGACCGTCGACCAGGCCCGCGATCTGCTTGATCACGTTGCCGGCGTGGAAACCGGCCTTCACGGCGTCATCGGAGCCGGCAGCGAGCAGGGCCGGGGTGCCCTTCTCGGTCACGCTGGCAACAACGCAGGCGACGGGGCCGGCGACCTTCTGGTGCACGGTATCCCAAACGTTGCGCAGGTCGGCAGCCTCAAGGCCCTGGAGCTCAGCGACGACGAGCTTGTAGCCGTTCAGCTCGACAGCGCAGTCGATGGCGCTGGAGATCGCATCGGAGGAGCCACCGGTGAGCGCCTTCTTGAGCTTGCCGGAAGTCTCGCGCAGCTCGGCCTGCAGGTTCTCCACGCGGGCGGGAACCTCGTCGACACGGCACTTGAGCGCAGCGGCGGCGGCGTCAACGAGTGCCAGGCGGTCAGCCATGTAGTCGAGAGCGCCCTTGGAGGTCACGGCCTCGATACGGCGGACATTCGAGCCCGTGGAGGACTCGGAGATGATCTTGAACAGACCGATCTCGGCGGTGTTGGCGGCATGCGTGCCACCGCAGAGCTCGCGGGAGAACGGCTGGTCCTCGGCGCCTACGGAGACGACGCGGACGACGTCGCCGTACTTCTCGCCAAAGAGGGCGACAGCACCGGCGGCCTTGGCCTCGTCGATGCCCATGACGCGGGTCACGACCTGTCTCTTATACACATCTGACGCTGCCGACGACTTAATAGGTGTAG
>UQOJ01000078.1 GCA_900542635.1 uncultured Collinsella sp. | reverse complement strand
TTGTTCAGTCCAAGTTTCGGGGCGCAGTTCACAGGCACCTTTGTGGTGGTTTTTGCTTTTGCGATGCAGCTCGAGGAGGCGTCCGATGGTCTATATCCCGTTTTGGATTTGCATCTTTGCCGGCGTGGCAATTGATGCCCGAGAGCGACGGTTTCCCAATGGGCTTGCCGGCGCATGTGCGGTGGCGGCTCTTGCAGGCGTCTGGCTCGACCTCGGTTTGAACACAGCGCTTGACCACGCGGGTCTTGCCGTCATTGTGTATCTTGCTCTCGTGCTGACTGAGTCCCTCTGGCGTCGTCTTCGCCAAATCCCGGGCATCGGCATGGGGGATGCCAAGGCGCTCTTCGCGCTTTGCACGCTCGACCCTATGGGTGGCATCGTGGCATTTGCCGTCGCACTCCTGGCTCTGGCCCTTTCCTGCCTCTTCACAAAATCGCGCTCCCTGCCATTGCTCCCGTTTTTAGTGCCGATTTTTGCCATAATCGAGGTCGTGGGCTGCACTTTGTAACCGATTGCGCATCCTTCTTAAGGAGCATGCCATGGAATCTAATCAAGAAACGGCCGTCATTAAGGCGCGCATGGACCGTATTCCCTCAGCGTTGTCGCCCGAGCTTGTCGAGCGCATTGCCGCCGATCGTGCTTCGGGCTATGTCAACCCGTATCGTTGCAACGATGATCAGGTCATTCGTCGTATTGATCGCACTACCGACAAAGGCACGCTTATGCGTCCGGCGTTTATGCGCGATACCGAAAAGATACTTCATCTTCCGGCTTACACCCGGTATGCGGGCAAAACGCAGGTCTTTAGCTTTCGTAGCAATGACGATCTGTCACGCCGCGGTTTGCACGTGCAGCTTGTCTCGCGCATTGCGCGCGATATCGGTCGCGCCCTGGGGCTCAATTGCGATCTGATCGAGGCGATTGGCCTGGGCCACGACTTGGGACACACGCCTTTCGGCCATTCCGGCGAGCGCTTCCTCAACGATATCTATCACGAGCGTACGGGGCGTTATTTTTTCCATAACGTGCAGTCGGTCCGCGTGCTCGACGCGTTGTATGGCCGCAACGTGTCGCTCCAGACGCTCGACGGCGTGCTATGCCATAACGGCGAGTACGAGCAGCGTGTGTTTGAGCTCTCGGACATGGGCTCCTTTGACCAGTTTGACCAGACGGTTGAGGATTGCATTGCCACGGGCTATAGCGCAATTGAGCATCTGCGTCCCATGACGCTCGAGGGCTGCGTCGTTCGCATCTCGGATATTCTTGCCTACGTCGGTCGTGACCGTCAGGATGCGATCGCGGCGGGCCTGCTTTCGCCCGACGCTTTTGATGATGGCCGGGGTGGTGCCTACAACAGTTGGATCCTCACGCATGCCTCTATCGATATCGTTGAGCACAGCTATGGTAAGCCGCGCATCGAGATGAGCGAGGACCTGTTTGAGGAAATTCGCCGAGCCAAGCGCGAGAACTACGAGAAGATCTATAGCAAGGGCGGTATCGAAGGCGATTCCGAGGCGGAGCTGCGCGAGGCGTTCGTAAAGCTCTACGACCGTTGCCTGCGGGATCTAAACAGTGGCGACGAGTCCTCTTACATCTTTAAGCACCATATTTCGCGCATTGAGCAGCAGCTTTCCTACTATGATCGCACCTATGCCTGGCAGGACGACAAGGATCAAGCCGTGGTGGATTATATCGCGAGCATGACGGACGGTTATTTCTGCGAGCTGACGAGCAAGCTGTTCCCTGGTCTGGAGTTTCCGCACCGTACCTATATTAACGAACGGTAGTTCGTATTAATTCGGTATACTGTTAGTGGAAAACGTTTTTGATTGATACACGGGATGGCTATGGACGACCTTTTTTCTGCTTCGACGCGCGAGCGTTCCTTTCAGAATGCGCCGCTTGCGGTGCGCATGCGCCCCAATTCGCTCGACGAGTACGTGGGCCAGCAAAAGGCCGTCGGTAAGGGTTCATGGCTGCGTGCCGCGATCGAGCACGACGTGCTTTCGAGCGTGATTCTGTACGGGCCTGCCGGTACGGGCAAGACGACGCTGGCCCACATTATCGCCAACCATACCAAGAGCGAGTTTGTCGAGGTCAGCGCCGTCACGGGTACCGTGAAGGACCTGCGTCGTGTGATTGATGAGGCCAAGACGCGCCTGAATACGTACGACCGCCGCACCATTCTATTCATCGATGAGATTCACCGCTTCTCTAAGTCGCAGCAGGATGCCCTGCTGCATGCAGTTGAGAACCGTACCGTCATTATGATTGGCGCTACGACGGAGAATCCGTACTTCGAGGTCAACTCGGCGCTGCTCTCACGTGGTCGCGTCGTGGAGCTTGAGCATTTAAAGGACGAGGATATCGCCATGCTTATCGAGCGTGCGCTCGAGGCACCTCAGGGCCTGAACGGCAAATTCTCGGCCGATGAGGATACGGTTAAGACCATTTGCACGCTGGCCGCGGGTGATGCGCGCTCGGCGCTCACGACGCTCGAGCTTGCGAGCGAGATTGCCGTCACGCGTCCCGATACCGAGGGAACGCCAGCGCCCGCGGCGGGGGAGCGATATCCCATCACCGTGGATGACGTGAAGATCGCCAACCCGCGTCGCGGCTTTACGTATGACAAAAACGGCGACATGCACTACGACGTTATCAGTGCGTTCATCAAGTCCATGCGCGGTAGCGACCCCGATGCCACGATCTATTGGCTCGCGCGCATGATCGATGCAGGGGAGGATCCTAAGTTTATCGCCCGTCGCATTATGATTCATGCTTCTGAGGACGTCGGCAACGCCGACCCGCAGGCGCTTTTGGTGGCACATGCCGCGTTTAAGTCTGCCGAGGTCATTGGCTATCCCGAGTGCCGCATTAACCTGGCTCAGGCCGCTCTCTATGTGTGCTTGGCGCCAAAATCCAACGCGTGCGAGGCTTCGATCGATGCGGCGCTGGCCGATATCCATTCTAGTGGGCTTCGCGAGGTGCCGAGCTATCTGCGCGATCGCCATCGCCCGGGCAGCGATGAATACGGTGTGTATAAGTATCCACATGATTATCCCGAAGGCTGGGTCGATCAGCGCTATTTGCCCGAGGGACTGGAGCGCGGCGCGTTCTGGCAGCCTGCCGGCCGCGGTTGGGAAGAATGGCGCGTAGAGCAAAGTGAACGCGACCGCAGCGGGAATGCACCGAAGTAGCTGCTGATAATTTTGTCCCACGTTGCTGCTCATGGCATGTTCGGTCCCCTTTGGGGTACCATGGAAACCGTCTGTATATCGATTCCTTTGGGAGGCTTGTATGAGTCCCATTCAAATCGCCCTGCTGCTGCTCGCTGTTGCCGGCGTGTGGGCCATCGTTGAGCTCGCGCTTACCCTGCGCAAGACCCGCGCCGTTGTCGACTCGCTCGATAAGACCGTGAACGACCTCAACAACACCATCGCCGAGGCTCAGCCTGTGGTGGCAAAGCTCGATGGCGCTGTCGATGAGCTTACGCCGGCGCTTGCCCAGATGGAGCCGCTGCTTAAGTCGAGCAAGACGGCAGTTGATGCCCTTACCTCCAATCTCGTAGAGGTCGAAGCCGTGGTTCGGGACATTTCCGAGGTTACGGGCAGCATGGCCGAGGCCAGCAATGCTGTGTCGAGCGTGACCGACTCTGCCGCCGGTGCTGTGCAGAAGCTCTTCAATAAGGTGAAGGCTCCTGCAGTTGAAGCCGAGCGCAAGCTTTCCGCTGCCGCTGCGGAGGCCGAGCAGCCTACCGAGCGCGTCCTAATTGGCGAGGACGAGGCCGCCGCGGGCGACGCTGATGGTCAGAAGTCTGTATCCAAGCCGGCTCAGTATTACACCTATACGCCCGCCGAGACCTTTGAGGAGTCCTGCAATGAGTAGCGAAGCAACCTGCCCTATCACGCTGACCGTTGCCGGTGACCCGCGTCTCGCTCGCCTTGTGCGCATGACGGCAGCCAACGTTGGTGCCCTGTGCTCTATGTCTGTCGATCGCATCGAGGACATCCGCATGGCTGCTGAGGAGGCTTTCATCTTTGGTTGCACCGCGGTCGACTGTGATGACATCACCATCAAATTCGATGTCGATGAGACCCACGTTGGCATGACTATTACCTTTGGCGACCAGGCTACGGTCGATGAAGACGACCAGGCTGCGGTGTATGCCGAGCTCATCCTCGCGAGCGTGTGCGACTCCTACGAAAAGACTACGGCGCCCCTGACGCTTTCCCTCGACCTCAAGGCGGATATCTAATATGACCGAACGTTCCCGGAGCGGCAAGACCGCTTGGGACAAGGAGAAAACCCGCGAGCTGTTTCGTCGTTACAAGGAGACCGGTGATCCGGACGCCCGTGAGCAGCTCGTCATGTCCCATATGAACCTGGTAAGGTTTCTTGCCAACAAATTTAAGAATCGCGGCGAGCCGCTCGACGACCTCATGCAGGTCGGCTATCTGGGCTTGCTCAAGGCTATCGACCGTTTTGATCCCGAGCGCGGACTCGAGTTCACGACGTTTGCGACACCCACTATCTTGGGCGAGATCAAACGCCATTTTCGCGACAAGGGCTGGAGTGTGCGCGTACCGCGTCGTCTGCAGGAGCTCTCGGCCAAGGTCAACCAGGCTACTGACAAACTTACCAACGAGCTGCAGCGTTCGCCCAAGGTTGAGGAGATCGCTGAGTATCTAGATGTGACTGTCGATGAGGTCCTCGAGGCTATGGAATCGTCTTCGGCCTATACCTCGGTGCCCATCGAGGCTCCTGGTGCGTCCGATTCCGACGATGCGCCCTCGATTCTCGACCGTTACGCCGACGATGACAACGAGCTCGACTTTACCGATGACCGCCTGGTGATCGAGGAAGCCATCCGCGATTTCTCGCCGCGCGAGCGCGAGGTGATCGAGCTGCGCTTTGTGAAGGGCATGACCCAGATCGAGATTGCCAAGAAGCTGGGCATCTCGCAGGTGCAGGTCTCGCGTCTGCTGCGCCGCACGCTTAAGAAGATTCAGGACAAGATCGACCCCGACGGAGTGATGATTCGTTCATGAGTGAGCACCCCCAACAAACCGATCGCGTGCTGCGCGACACCCGCGTTCTGACGCTGCGCATTTGGGCTGTTGTCGGCTGCATTGTTATTGCTGCTGTCATCTTTAACCTTATGGGCATCCTGGCGCCGGTTATCGAGTTTCTCGCTGTTGGTTCCATCATTGCCTTTGTGATGTCCCCGATCACCAACTGGCTCGAGCACCATGGCGTGAATCGCGGCATCGGTTCGCTTATCGCGCTTATTGTTGTTGTTGCCGTGCTCGTCGGTGTCGTTTGCATCTTGTCGCCGATTCTCTTTGGCCAGATCATGGAAGTCCTGAGCCGCCTGCCCGAGCAGCTTCGTGTTGCTGGTGGCGATCTCAACGAGATGATCTCGCATGCCAAGACGCTCAACAACACGCCGCTCAAGGAGTATTTGGACGATAATCTTTCGTCGCTTGTTACCGTGGCATCGAAGTACGTGTCTCAGATCGCTGCCGAGCTTGGCCGCGGTGTGTTCCCGCTCATCACCAATACGGCCTCGCAGTTGTTCGTGATCTTCCTTGGTCTGGTGCTTGCGTACTGGATGGCCTGCGACTACCCTCGCATGCACCACGAGATTTGCACCATCATCGGTCAGGAGAAGGAGACCTCGTACCGCTTTATGGTCGCCATCCTTTCTCGCTCTGTCGGCGGCTACATGCGCGGTATGGTCGTGACGTCCATCTGCGGTGGTTTCCTCGCCTTTATCGGTTTTATGATCATCGGCCATCCGTATGCGGCGCTCATGGCTATCTTTACCGGCATCATGCATTTGGTTCCAGTCGTCGGTCCTTGGGTGAGCGCAGCAATCGCCACAGTGCTCGGTTTCATGTTCAGCCCCATGTTGGCGTTATGGACGCTCGTCGTGACGATGGTCGCGCAAAACGTCACCGATAACGTGATTTCGCCTAAGGTCATGCAGAGCTCGGTGCAGGTGCATCCCATCATGAGCCTCACGGCGCTCGTTATTGGCTCGGCACTCATGGGCCCCATCGGTATGATTATTGCCATCCCGCTTTGTGCGGCCCTCAAGGGTATCTTCGTGTACTACTTCGAGAATGAGACCCGCCGACAGCTTGTGGCCTATGACGGTGCCGTGTTTAAGGGCACGCCGTACCGCGATGGCGATGGCAACCCGGTCGCCGCCTACGACGCGCTCGGCGACGACACCTTCATCTACGAGTCTGAGCTTATCGGTAACGAGACTGCGCCCGAGGCCAAGGCCATGCCCAAGCCCGATCTCGATAATCCCTGGATCAAGCTCTCTGGTCTGCAGCCCGATGCGACGGGCTTCTTCAAGAACCCCTTCGCTAAGGATGACGATTCCAACACGGATGACGACACCAAAACCGGCATCGACGGCTCCATGGACGATGATGACAACTAGCGGGGTAATTCGGATTAATATTCATACGCGCTAACATGCAATTTCGCTGAAGGGCCGGCATTGTGCCGGCCCTCTTTTTTTTCAAGACTTTAGTCCGCTGGCCGCGCAGCGGCCAGCTTTAAACCACCCGCT
>UQOJ01000077.1 GCA_900542635.1 uncultured Collinsella sp. | reverse complement strand
GTCTCGTGGGCTCGGAGATGTGTATAAGAGACAGCTCCCGGCCCGCTTTGGGTCGTTGCGTGCTCGCTACAGAAAAGCTGATAATAAGTTTGTGTGCCGCCCCTTTGGGGCGGCACGTTTTGTGTGGGGATTGGTTGGGACGGTACCGTTCTTGGGTGGGGTACACTAGGTAGCGTTGGCTATTCGTTTCCTCTTGTGAGGTGTTGTTTATGGGTAAGAAGTCTCGGGCTCGGGCTGCGGCGGCGGGGACTCGCCTCGATCCTCATCGCGTGGTTGATGAGAGCGGTAAGGCTGCGCGTGCCGAGAAGGACAAGAAGGTCGGTGCACATGCTCATCCTGAGTGGGCGCCTCACCTCAATACGGCTAGCGAGGATCTGACTGCTAAGTTGTTTACTCTGGTCGAGGTTATCTTGGGCGTGGTGCCCGTGGTGGTCATTGGCTTATTCTTGGCTTCGAAAGATGCCACGAGTGTGGATAAGCTTACCGATGTCTTTTCTCAGGATCCCTCAATGGTGGTTACGTTTATCTCTGCGTGCCTGCAGCCGTTTGTGGCGTACATGCTGTACATGATTTATCGCAAATACTGCGAGGGCGATGCGGGCTTTGCCGCCGGAAACCTGATTGGCCTCTTGTGCTCCGAGATTTTGCTGCTCAATATCCCCGGCGTCATCGGCATGGGCATCTTGTTGTGGCGTGTCTGGCGCAACGTTGCCCCGCACTTTGAGAGCTGGCTGTTTGAGCGCCGCGCAATGGGTGTGCTGGTTGACATCGCGGGCTCGCTCGTGATTCTAGCCTTGGCGTTTATGTGCGCCACCGCCGCCCGCGGTCTCGCGGGCATGTAGTCTGTCCTCACCGACCACGGAGCGCAGGGCAACTGCCGGCCTTACCGTTCCGGGCGTCAGACCCGCGGCGCATGCCTTTTCCTCTCGCTCACGGCTTCGCAGAGTCGCGCGAGGCAAAGGCATACGCCGTGGGTCTGACGGCGCGGGCTTGCCAGCGAGTTTTGGCTCATAGATTGGTTTGTGTGCCGCCCCTTATGGGGCGGCACGTTTTGTTTGGGGTCCCTGTCTTCACAATTTTCGTCAAGCTTTTGGTTAGATTTTGGTTAGTTGGCGGGCTAGCGGAAGGGCAAAAGATCATTCGATAAAAAAGCTCAAAGAAAGTGCTGGTAGGGGAGTTGTTGAGGTTTTCGACAGCTTTTGTCAGCAAGAAACTTTGCAGCTATTGCTACGGATTGCGTTGCCGTGGCCTTGGCGGTGCGGGATGCTGGGCGCAAGCGTCGAATGCTCCGATTGAGGAGGCCAACATGGATTTGTTTCTTGAGACCCCGCAGCAACAAGCCGAGCGCATGTTGCGTCAGCAGCAACGGCTCATGGAGATGCAAATGCAAGGGGTAGCCGCCCAGCCCCCTGCGCAAAATGCCACGCCTGCGGTTTCGCCTGCGGGCGGATCGGCGCCAGAGAACTATTCCGTACAACAAGATTCATATGCGCAGGAGCTTGCGTTTGACAAGCGCCGCACACGTCACCGCCGCGTGGGCCAGCGCCTGCGCACATTAGCGATGATCGTGCTCATTCCGTTAGGACTTGCGGCGATTTTCTTGGTCTCGTATGCACTCACCTGCATCCTCAACGGTGCCTCGCCCAGCGAAGTGCTCCAACATCTGTCGGCCCTCGGCCAGCGCCTAGGCGATGTCGCAACAACCATCCGCGCCGGCTGGGAGAGTTAGCGTTTTGACGCTTATGGCCCAAAATCCATTTGCCCGACTGCCGTGGAGCGCCCGGTGCGTGTGGCGGGGTAAGATTAATCGCGGTTTTGATTGATAATCGATTGGGTTTGTTGGGCGGAGTCTATGTCTGCTATTGATATCGTGCTTGCTGTGACCGCCTTGGTGGCGGCGGGGGTTGCTGTGGCTTGTGCCCTGCAGCTCAAGGGCCTTCGCGCCGAGCTGCGGGAGCGCGGCGATAGCGGGGCAGAGATGCTGGCTGCGCTCGAGCAGGCCAACAGCACGCTCGATGCCCTCAACGTCGCGCTGGCAGAAACCCGCCGCACGGCAAACGCCATCGCGCAGCAGCAGACGACCGACGCCGCCGTGGAGCAGCAACGTTACCTGACCATCGCACGTGAGTTTTCGCAAGCTGGTGACCGGATGGATGACCTGCGCCGCGAGACGGCCCAACAGCTCGGCGCCAATCGCGAGGGCATCGAGCATCGCCTGGACAAGGTGCGCGAGACGGTCGATGTCCAGCTGGGCGCCATCCGCAAGGACAACAACGTGCAGCTCGATCAGATGCGCGCGACGGTGGACGAGAAGCTCTCCCGTACGCTCAACGATCGCCTGTCTGCATCGTTTAAGCAGGTGAGCGACCAGCTCGAGGCCGTGTACAAGGGATTGGGCGACATGCAATCCATCGCCACCGGAGTGGGCGATCTTAAGCGCGTGCTGGGCAATGTGAAGGCGCGTGGCATTTTGGGCGAGGTGCAGCTGGGTGCAATTCTGGCGGACATCCTTACACCCGACCAGTATCTGGAAAACGTCGCCACCAAGCCCGGCGCCTCGGAGCGCGTTGAGTTTGCCGTCAAGCTGCCGGTGGACGAGGGCGACCCCGTGCTGCTGCCGATTGACTCCAAGTTTCCGGGCGACGCGTACGAGCACTTGCTCGACGCACAGGAGTCGGGCGACGCTGAGGCCGTCGCCACCGCGCGCAAGACGCTTGACGCCATGGTGAAGCGCGAGGCAAAGGACATCTGCGAAAAGTACCTGAGCGTGCCCGCGACCACCAATTTTGGCATTATGTTCCTGCCGTTTGAGGGCCTGTACGCCGAGGTCGTCAGCCGCCCCGGGCTTATCGAGACCCTGGGCCGCGACTATCACGTCAACGTTGCCGGCCCCAGCACCATGGCGGCCATCCTCAACAGCCTGCAGATGAGCTACCAGACGTTTAGGCTGCAAAAGCGCACCGACGACGTGCTGCGTGTGCTTTCTGCTGTCAAGGCCGAGCTGCCGCGCTATCAGGCGGCGCTGCGCCGCGCCCAGCAGCAGATCGAGACTGCGGGCAAAACGGTCGAGGGCATCATCACCACGCGCACCAACGTCATGGAGCGCAAGCTCAAGGACATCGACGCGCTGGAAGACGCCGACCAAGCCGATGAGATCTTGGGACTCACGTCCGCGAGCCTTCTCGCGGACCAAGAAGACAAGGACTAATTGCAACAAGACGGTGGGGCACCGGCGCAAACGCGGGCGCCCCACCGTTTTTCGTATCGCACTTGTCTGAAGCGTGCTCCAATGTGCAACAATGGCGTTTCGCCCTATCAGACGCGAAAGGAAGCCCATGTCCCAGAGAAGCACCAGCCCGCTCAGCCGCTCCACCGTGCGCCGCACGCTGCAGCGGTTTTGGGGTGTCACGCGCACGCAGCCGCTGATTGTCTTTCTCTCGGTATTCTCGTCGGCGGGCTACATCTTTTTGCTCACGTTTGCCAATACCTATGTGATGGCCCTCATTGTCGACCGCGTTCAAGCCGGTCCCGTGGCGGGTGACCAGGTGTTTGAGGTCTTCGGCCCCTATATCCTGGCGCTCGTACTCGTTAACCTGGTGGGTCAGATCCTCTCCAAGCTGCAGGACTACACCGTCTACAAGCTCGAGATTGCAGGCAACTATCACCTGGCGCGTCTATGCTTCGACACGCTCTCCAACCAATCCATGACATTCCATACCAGCCGCTTTGGCGGATCGCTTGTGAGCCAGACAAGCCGTTTTATTAGCGGCTACACGGGTCTGGTCGACGTGACGGTGTATTCGCTCATCCCCACCATCACCTCGGTCATCTGCACCGTGGCCGCACTCGCCCCGGTGGTGCCGACGTTTACCGTGATCCTGGTGTGCATCATGGTCGTCTACATCGCGTTTGTCTGGCTTATGTACAAGCGCATCATGCCGCTTTCAGCCGCGACGTCCGCCGCGCAGAACAAGCTCTCGGGCGTGCTGTCCGATGCGGTCACGAACATCTTGGCCGTCAAGACCTGCGGGCGCGAGGACTTTGAACGCGATCTGTTCGACGTCGCCGATCGTGCCGCGCGCGATGCCGAGACGGTCTCGATGCACGCCATGATGCAGCGCAACTTTACGACCTCGGGTCTTATCGTCATCACTATGGCCGTGGTGAGTGTGTTCGTGGCGGGCGGCAACGCGTGGTTTGGCATCTCGGCCGGCTCGCTCGTCATGATCTTTACCTACACCTATAACCTCACCATGCGCCTGAACTACGTGAGTTCCATGATGCAGCGCATCAACCGCGCGCTCGGCGATGCGGCCGAGATGACGCGCGTGCTGGACGAGCCGCGTCTGGTGGCAGACGACGAGAACGCTCCCGAGCTTAAAGTGACCGAGGGCGCGATTGATTTTGAGCACCTGAGCTTTGCGTACCGTGACGCTGTAGCGGGCGAGAGCGTGTTCGATGACCTGACGCTTCATGTGGCGGCGGGCCAGCGCGTGGGCCTGGTGGGCAAATCGGGCTCGGGTAAGACGACGCTCACCAAGCTGCTGCTGCGCCTGGACGATGTTCAGGGCGGCCGCGTGCTCGTGGACGGTCAGGATGTCTCGCGCTGCACGCAGCAGAGCCTGCGCCGTCAGGTTGCCTACGTGCCGCAGGAGGCGCTGCTGTTCCACCGTTCCATTCGCGAAAACATTGCCTACGGTCGTCCCAACGCCACTGATGAGCAGATCCGCGAGGCGGCTCGCTTGGCTAATGCGACCGAGTTTATCGACCGCTTGCCCCGTGGCTTTGACACTATGGTGGGCGAGCGCGGCGTCAAGCTCTCGGGCGGCCAGCGTCAGCGCGTGGCTATCGCCCGCGCCATCCTAACCGACGCGCCGATTCTGGTGCTCGACGAGGCGACCTCTGCCCTCGACAGCGAGTCCGAGGCGCTGGTGCAGGAGGCGCTCGAGAACCTGATGCGCGGCCGCACCTCCATTGTGGTGGCACATCGCCTGTCCACCGTGGCGGCGCTCGACCGCATCGTGGTGCTGGCGGACGGCGAGATTGTCGAGGACGGTACGCATGCGCAGCTTGTCGAGGCGGGCGGCGAGTACGCAAGCCTGTGGGGCCGCCAGACCGGCGCATTTTTGGAGGCGTAAAGACCCCATACGTGGGACAATCGTGCCCATAAGTTTGTTATGCCGCTGAGCCGAGGAGTCGTTATGCCACGCGAGACCAATGCCGCCAAACGCGAGCGCGCCGTTGAGGTGTGCGAGCGCCTCAACCGTCGCTATGGCCCGGTCGAGTGCTTTTTGGACCACGAGAATCCCTTCCGCCTGCTGATCGCGGTGCTGCTCTCGGCGCAAACGACCGACGCGCAGGTCAACAAGGTGACGCCGAAGCTGTTTGCCCAGTGGCCCACGCCCGAGGCCATGGCCGGGGCGAGCGTGGCTGACGTAGCAGACACCATCAAGTCACTCGGCTTCTACAAGAGCAAAGCCAAGCATGCCGTCGAGGCCGCACAGATGATCGTCGCCGACTATGGCGGCGAGGTGCCGGCCGACATGAAGGAACTCGTGAAGCTGCCGGGTGTGGGACGCAAAACGGCGAACATCGTGCTCAACGTGGGGTTTGGCATTGTCGAGGGCATCGCGGTCGATACACACGTCAACCGCATTGCGTACCGCCTGATGCTGAGTCCTAAGACGCATGCCAAGGAGCCGCTCAAGACCGAGCAGGATCTGCTCAAGATTTTGCCGCACGAGTATTGGGAGTCGGTCAACCATCAGTGGATCACCTTCGGTCGCGAGATCTGCGACGCCCGCAAGCCTAAGTGTGACGAGTGTCCGCTGGCAGATTTGTGCCCCAGCGTGCGCGTAGCGGGGTAGGGCGGAACGCATTTTCGTCTGGCGTTTTTTGCGGGGCTGGGTTTGCCCTTGAGCCGGAGTCCTCTCCATGCGCTACCATGACAGACAATGTATTTGACGTACGACCCGCCGAGCTTGCCCCGGCGGGCTTTTGGCGTTGCGATGCCGGAGGAACAGCATGCTCATTCACCGTATAGCCGCGCAGCTCTACACTGCCGAGGCACTGCAGACCGTCGAGGCCGGACTCGATGCCGGCGAGGACGTGACGCTGGCTGTGTCGCAGTCGGGCCGCACGCTTATGGCGGCCGCCCAGTTTGCGCGCCGCCCGCGCCCGACGGTCTACATTGTGAGCGGCGAGGATGCGGCTGATCGCGCCGCGCGCAGCCTTGCCGCCTATGTGGGCCTGGCGCACGTGTGCCGCTTTCCCGAGCGTAAGGACTATCCGTGGCGCGAGCAGGCGCCCGACGACGCCGTGGTGGCGCAGCGCTGCGAGGCTCTGGGGCGCATCGTGCGCGGGGACAACTGCATCATGGTTGCCTCGGCCCGTGCGCTGCTGCGCTGCGTGCCGCCGGTCGAGAGTCGCTATTGGGAGTCCACCACTTTTGCGGTGGGTGAGGAGATTCCTTTTGACGAGGTGCCGCAGCGCCTGGTGGGCATGGGCTACACCAATGCCGGTGCCGCTGATGCGCCCGGTCTGTTCCGCGTTCACGGCGACACCGTCGAGGTGTTTCCCGCGCAGGAGAAAGCGCCCGTGCGCATTGAGTTCTTTGGCGACGAGATTGACCGCATCCGCCGCATGGTGAGCTCAACGGGGCAGACCATCGGTAACGAGGACAGTATTGAGATCTTCCCCTGCCGTGAGCTGGCGCTTACCGACGAGGCCGTCCACAACATGCATGTGGCGCTCTATCGCGCCAGCCAGGACGACAGCAAGCTGGCGGCGCTGCTCGAGATGGTGGATGCGCGCATCGTCACGCCCGAGCTCGACCGCTTTTTGCCGGTGATGTACGGCCAGACCGTGAGCCCGCTGGCACACGTGAGCGGCAAGGCGCTCGTGGTCCTGTCCGAGCCGCGCTCGCTGTTCGACGACTGTCTGCGCGCCTACGAGGATATCGAGGCCCGTGCCGGCGAGGCGGGGATCGACCGCCTGGATGGTCTGTACGTGCGCGCCCAACAGCTCGATTTTGGTGCCCAGCAGCGCCTGAACTATGTGAGCCTCATCCGTGCCGGTGGTGCGGTGACGGCCGAGCTCAAGATTGAGCAGCCGGCCATCGCAGGCTCGGACAACCGTTTTATGACGCGCATCCAGGAGGTCGTGGGCAAGCGCTATGCCTGCGTGTTTGCCATCCCCGACCGCGGTGCGCGCGAGTCGATGGAGCTCACCTTTGGCGACGAGGGCATTACCTTTGAGGAATCGCTGACCGCGGCGCCCGAAAATGTCGGCGCTATCGGCGACCGCGTGCGCGTGGCAGCGGCAGATTCCTGTCTCTTATACACATCTCCGAGCCCACGAGACTAAGGCGAA
>UQOJ01000076.1 GCA_900542635.1 uncultured Collinsella sp. | reverse complement strand
ATCTACACCTATTAAGTCGTCGGCAGCGTCAGATGTGTATAAGAGACAGGGCCTCGTCAATGAGGTCGATGGCCTTATCGGGCAGGAAGCGATCCTGGATGTAGCGGTCGGAGAGGTTCGCGGCGGCCTCGATAGCACCCTGCGTATAGCGCACATGGTGGTGCTCCTCGTAGCGCGGCTTGAGCGCGGTCAGGATCTTGACCGTGTCCTCGACGCTCGGCTCCTCGACATCGATGGTCTGGAAGCGACGCTCGAAGGCCGGGTCCTTGGTGAGGTACTTGCGGAACTCCTCGGCCGTGGTGGCACCGATGATCTGGAAAGCACCGCGTGCGAGAACGGGCTTGAGCATGGAGCTCGCGTCGATGGAGCCCTCGGCAGAGCCGGCACCGATGATGGTGTGCATCTCGTCAATAAACAGGATGACGTCGTCAGCTTCGGTGGCCTCCTGGATCACGTTCTTGAGGCGCTCCTCAAACTCGCCGCGATACTTGGCGCCCGCCACGAGGCCCGGCAGGTCGAGCGTCCAGATATTCTGGTTCATGAGGTTCTCGGGCACGTTGCCGGCTGCAATCTGCTGAGCCAGGCCCTCGACGATGGCCGTCTTGCCCACGCCGGGGTCGCCCAGAATGAGCGGGTTGTTCTTGGTGCGGCGCGAAAGAATTTCCATCATACGCTGGACTTCCTTTTCGCGACCAATTACAGGGTCGAGCTCGCCGTCGCGCGCCTTCTGCGTGAGGTTGGTCGCGAACTGCTTAAGCGTATCGGTGCCACCCCCCCTTTGCTGAGAGGTATCCGAGCCGCTAAAGAACGGCAGGCCCGCACCGGGACGACCAGCACCGGCGCCGGCGAGCGGACGCTTCTTGTCCTGGTCCTTGGCGGTGAGTTTCTCGATAGCCTTTTTGATGGAGGCGGACGACACACCCAGGCGCATGAGGATGTCCATGGCCATGCCGTTGCCCTCTTCGACGATGCCGATCAGCAAGTGCTCGGTCGACACGTAGGTCTGGTTGTTCTCGCGCGCCACGCGGAATGAACGCTCCATCACGCTAATGACGAGCGGCGTAAAGGCGAGCTTGGCCGCCTCGGTCTCCTCACTGGGCTCGGGAACCGTGGTCTGGACCTCTTTGAGAGTATCCATGATGTCATCATAGGAGATGTCGAGCGAACGCAGCGCCTCGGCGGCAATGCCCTCGTCCTCCTTGGCAAGCGCGAGCAGCAGGTGCTCGGTGCCCACCTTATTTGAATGAAGATCGAGCGCTTCTTGCTTGGCCATGGACATGACCTTACGCGCACGATCGGTAAAACGGTCTAACATGCTAGTTCCTCTTAGACGAGCTAGTTTTTTCAAACGCAAAGCGCCGCCCCGCGGCAGCGCTTTGGTCTCTTTACCCATATGGAGTATATGTTAACAGCTGGAGGAATATCTATAAACCCGGCTCACATGAATGCAGGTTATGACCGCATCGCGGGACTCACCGCGCGATGCGCGACGGGCGCCCCGCAAGAGAAACCCTAGACGTCTTTCACCACGTCGGGACTCGTCGCACGCGATGCGCGATAGGCATCGGCCTCCTTGGAGACGCGTTCGAGCAGCTCGGATGTATCGACGCCCTCGACTTGCGCGACCGTTTCAACCGTCTGCATGGCGACCGCCCTCAGGTACGCGCACGCGCTGTCCCCCAGCTGCTCGAGGTCTATCTCCTCGCCGCCCTCCCGGGCAAAGCCGACCGCCATCACAAAGCCCATGATGCCCGAGACCAGAAAGCCCACCGCAAAGCTCGAATCTGCCTTGAGCTCTTCTCCGTCGGGGTGGACGATCTCTCTCACGCGGTCGATGATGATCGTATGGATGCCCTGCTCGACCTGCTCGGCGGCACCCGCCCTCATGGTGATGACGATGCGCCGCAGCAGGCAGCGGACGTCGCGCCGGTCGAACGCCGAAAGGTCGCCCTCGCTCGAAAAATGCCAGAGGGCATCGGTGATGAGCTCGTTATCCTGCAGCAGCTGGGCTATGGCGATGGCGACGAGTTCATCGAAATCGTGAAAATAGTAGTAAAACGTTCCGCGATTGCACTGGGCGGCGCGGGTCACCTCGCCAACCGACAGCTCGAAGATGCTGTTGTTCTCGATGAGCTCCCAAAACGCCTCGATGATACGGGTGCGTGCATCGGGCGCATCGGCGTCCTTACGCGGTCTCGCCATGCGCCTCACCGCACCCCTGCGCCTTGGCGTTCATGATGAGCATCTGAAGACGGTTCTCCACGTTGGCGAAGCTCACGTCGGGATCGTAGTCGAGCGGCAGGAACTGCGCCGTGGGATACTGCTCCTTGAGCGCATGGATGAGCCCGCGCCCCACGACATGGTTGGGCAGACACCCGAACGGCTGCAGGATCACGAAGTTGCGGCAGCCGCGCTTGGCGTGCTCGAGGATCTCCGCCGGAATCAGCACGCCCTCGCCCGCATCGAACGTATGGTGCAGGATCTTATCGCTCGCGCGCACGAGCTCGGGCATGCGCGTCGGCGGCTCGTAGAGCGGGCTCGCCGCGCCCAGGCGGTCGCAACGGTCGTGCGCGAGCTCGAACAGGTTGTCCGCCGTGGCGTACCAGGCCTTTTCGGGCAGCGACAGGTCGACGTGGAACTCGCGCGACTGCGCATGCTTGTAGAAATAGGTCTTGCGGATCACGTCGGTCATGCGCGCCTCGATGACCTCGAGCCCGTTGTCCTCGAGGTAGCGCTCGATCTCGTGGTTGGCGCCGAGATGGAAATTGAGCAGGTACTCGCCCACGATGAGAACGGTCGGATGCGGGTTCGAGCGGTCGTACGGAACGGCGTCCATGATCGCAAGCGCGCGTTTGAAGCCCGTCGCCTGGCCTCTCAGCCCCGAGCGCTCCATGCCCTCGATAACCTCATCGAGCGCGCGGTCGAACGCAGCGTCCGCCGCGCCCTTCTCGAGCTCATAGGGACGGATGCGCCTAAGCATGGCCTCGAGGGCATCGATCATGGGAAGACCGTAGGCGATCTGGATGCTCGGGCCAAGGCCGAGCTTGAAGCCCGGATGCGCATTGTGGGCATCGACGTCGTCGTTGGTGAGCACCGGGACATAGTCGTATCCCGCGTCGTCGAGCGCGCGGCGCAGCAGGGGCATGTAGTGCGTCAGGCGGCAGTCGCCGATATACTTGCCAGTCACCACGGCGACGTCGTGCGGGTCGTACTTACCGCTCTTGAGTGCCGCGAGCGCCTCGCCGATCACGATTTGCGCGGGGAAGCAGATGTCGTTGTGCACATAGCGTTTGCCCAGGCGGATGGCATCCTCGCGCCCGATATCAAGGGCCTCGGCGCGCACGCCCTGATTGCGCATAGCCGCGGTCATGAGCCTGCAGAACGCATGGGAGGTGTTGGGGACCAGCGCGATCTTGTCGTGCCGGTCGCGCTTGGTGTACTTGACCTTATACGGGTCGTCGAGCGGATGGACCGCGTGCACCCGGGCGCCCTCGGCACGCTCCTCCGCGCGACGACGGTTGACCGACTCGATAAACGAACGCACGCGAATGCCCATGGGACCGGCGACGTCGCTCTCATCGAGCTTGATCATCATCGGAACCTTGGAGCCCATCTCGCCCATCATGCGCGCGATCTCGTCGGTGAGATACGCATCGTGGCCGCAGCCGAAGCTGCCCATCTGCACGAGCTCGAGCTCGGGCGTCGATGCGACGATGACCGCGCACGACAGCATGCGCGCATGGTAGTTGTTCACGATGTCGATGCGGCTGTTGGAAAGATCGACGTTGCAGACCCCCGGCACCGCATCGGGCGTCAGCACGGGGATGCCGCGCTCAGAGAAGAGCTTGGGCAGCCCGTGGTTGACCAGCGGGTCGTTGTGGTACGGGCGCGAAGCGATCACCACCGCGTAGCCGCCGTCCTCGCGCACGTTCTCGAGCACCTGCCTGCCGCGCAGCTGCAGCTGGTTCTCAAACGTCTCCTGCGCGCGGTCCGCCTGCTCGGTCGCCTTGGCAACCAGGTCGGCATCGATATCGAAGGTCTCCTTGCACCACGCCTTGAGCTGGCGGTTTCGGTCGCCCTCGTCGTACCAGTGGAACAGCGGCGTATCGAACGGAACGCCGAAACGCTCCTCCGGGTTATCGGAATTGCGCATCACGTAGGGGTATCCCTTTACGACGGCGCACATCCACTCGCTGGTAGAGGCGGTGTTTTCGGTGGGCACCGTCGTGATGATGGGCATGAAGATGCGGTCGACGCCGGCGTCGACGAGATTGCGGATGTGCCCGTGGACGAGCTTGGCCGGGAAGCACACGGTGTCGGATGTGACGTGCGCCAGACCGCGCTCGTACATCGCCTTGGTGCTGCGTCCCGAGACGCGCACCTTAAAGCCGAGCGTGCTGAAGAACGTCGACCAGAACGGCATGGTGTCCCAGAACTCGAGCACACGGGGAATGCCGATCGTGACATCGCGCCCCCCGCAGACGGGAACCGTGGGGTACGACTCGAACAGCAGCTTCTCGCGGTCGACAAAGAGATTGGGGGCAGCCGCGGTCCGGTCGCGCCCCGTGCCGGGTGCCTGTGCCTCGCAAGCACCCTGCGGACGCAGCTCCTCCGCCGCGGGAACCTCGCGCACGAGCTCATCCCATGAGATGGCGCCGCCGCGCGGGCAGCGATTGCCCGTGACGTAAAGCGAGCCGTCGCCAAATGCCACGACCGCGCGCTGGCAGCGGTTGTTGCACCGACGGCAGGTAACGCCGCCGAACTCGCGATGCTCGAAGCGCTCCACGGCATCGAGCCCGATAAACGACGTGCCGGCGTCGCCCTTGCGGCATTCCTCGCGCGCGAGCAGGGCGATACCGATAGCGCCCATCAGCCCCGGGTGGGGCGCACGCGTGACGGGTTTGCCCAGATACTGCTCGAATGCGCGCAGCACCGCGTCGTTTCGGAACGTGCCGCCCTGGACGACGACTTTGTCGCCCAGACGGTTGAGATTTGAAACGCGAATGACCTTGGTGAACACGTTCTCGATAATCGAACGGCAGAGACCGGCCATGATGTCGCCCGGACCCTTACCGCGCCGCTGCTCGGAAACGACGCTGCTGTTCATGAACACCGTGCAGCGGCTGCCGAGAACGGCGGGGGCTTTGGACGAAAATGCCTCGGTCGCGATATCCTCAACGGCTATTCCGAGGTTTTTGGCAAAACCCTCGAGGAACGAGCCGCAGCCCGCAGAGCACGCCTCGTTGACGACGATATCGGTCAGCACGCCGTGGTTGAGCCAGATGGCCTTCATATCCTGTCCGCCGATGTCGAGCACGAAGGTCGCATCGGGAACGCATGCGCACGCGGCGCGGGCGTGCGCGACCGTCTCGACCGTATGGTAGTCGGCGTGGAACGCGCGCGCGAAAAGCTCCTCGCCGTATCCCGTGGTGCCCACGGCATCGATCGCAAGCGTGACTCCCGCTGTCTCCCAGCGGTTCTTCAAGCTGACAAGACCCTGTTGGGCGACGTCGAGCGGTCTGCCGTTATTAGACGCGTAGAACGAATCGACAAGCTCACCCGCCTCATCGACCAGGGCGAACTTGGTCGTCGTGCTCCCCGAATCGATACCGAGCGCCACACGCACCGTCTCTCCGGGCGCATACGCATCCGGACCCTTTGCCGGCGTCTCTTTGCCATGGCGTGCCGTAAAATCCGCCTGCTCGGCAGGTGTGGCAAAAAAGGGCTGGGCAAGACGTCCCTCCCCGCTTGCGGGCGCGACCGTCTCGAGCTTATCCAGCCGGACAAAAGCGTCGGGAAGGTCGATCGGTTGGGACGATGCGAACATGTCGGTCAGCGACAGGGCGGCACCGCGCGCGACCATGATCTGCGGATCGCGCGGGACGATAACCTGATCGTCCGATAGATTCAGTTGCTCCCGGAACACGCGGACCAGTGTGGGGTTGTAGGCGAGCGTACCGCCCTCGAAGATTACCGGCGGCTCGATGTCGATACCCTGGGCCAGACCGCCGATCGTTTGGCGGGCGACCGCGTGAAGCGCCGAAAGCGCCAGGTCGGTGGCAGGAATGCCCTCGTTGAGCAGCGGCTGGATATCGGTCTTTGCGTACACGCCGCAGCGGCCCGAGACCTCGTGGACGGTCGTTCCCCGGCTTGCGAGCTGCTCGAACTCGCCCGATTCGGTGCCGACCCCCATGAGCTTTGCCATCTCGTCGATAAATGCACCGGTACCGCCTGCGCACGAGCCGTTCATGCGCATGTCGGCAACCTCGATGTCTCCCTTATCGTTGGTGCGGAAGAAGATCATCTTGGCGTCTTGGCCGCCCAGCTCGATGGCGCAGCGCGTCTGCGGATAGAACCTGCTGATCGCGAGCGCGTTGGCGACCACCTCCTGAACGTACGAGGCGCCCAGCGCGGTCGCGATATCGCGCGCACCCGAGCCGGTCACCGCAACGCGCAGCGACTCATGGGGAAAGCGCTCGGCGAGCTCGCCGAGCATGGCGCGCACGCTCGCTGTCTGACACGCCTCGTGGCGGCGATATCCCCACCACGCCTCGGTCATATCCTCGTGCATCGCGTAAACTTTGGTCGTCGTCGACCCTACGTCCAGTCCTACTAGCAACGCCATAATGCTCCGTCTCTCGCATTTTTCCCGCTAGAGATATACCACTCTACGTAATACAACAGACTGTTGTATTTAAACTCCGTATAAAAAGCGGCTGCCAAAACGCTTCAGCAGCCGCCGAATGCACCAACAGATTGTTCTGCGCGCTAGCACGTCGGGCAACGGAGCAGCACGGGCCCTCCGGTCATGCGCACCGCTCACGCCCGCGATGTCGCCGAGAGAGCTATCCACGCTTAGGGCTCCAACCAAGCAAGTCGCCCGCGCTCAGCAGATCCCTAAGCGAGCTACTCGCACTCAGGAGCCATAGCCTGCTCCAAGAGCTCGGCATGCTCCTCCTCGAAAACCGTCCCCACAGGGAAGGCGCGACGGAAGACGAAGCGGGAAATCGGACCGGCTACCAAAAGGTTCCACGGCAGCGCCATCACAAAATTATGCGGGATGTTGATCATCCAGATCGCGGGCACGGAATACAGGTTCGCAAGGATGCCGCCGGGCATGTGCGTCAGACCCTCACAGGCACCGTACAGCGACATGATGATGACCATGGGAACGACCATGCAGGAGCTGACGGCGAGCGTCATGGCAAGTGGCGAGCTCTTGCCCGGCGTGACCAAGTACTTAAAGGCGAAACCCTTGGCGAGCGGGCTGGCGACGAACCAGTCGCAGCACATGGCAAAAATGTAGGCAACGGGGAAGCCGAGCCACGCAGTGGCAACGACCTCGCCGTTGATGGCCCCGTGCTGCAGGGCAACGTTGTAGATGCTCATCCAGAGCACCATGCAAAAGCACATGATAAAGGTGAACAGCAGGCTCTCCCGTTTGTTGATAGGCATAAAGGGCAGATTCCTCTCTGTGTTGTACCGCGGCGCCACGCAACAAAAACGGGCGGGCAAGATGGAGCTGTTGGGACTTCATCTCGCCCGCCCGTGTTACGCGCGTCTGCGACTACTTATGTGGTGGAACTACCCTAACACGAACGGCGCGCGCTTCGTAAGCGTTGAGTTTGTGGAGATGCAGGGCACCAAAACCCCCGACCCCATAAGTTGCGGTGGAATACGGACTGTTTTGACCCTTTAAGCAACAATTCAGTCCCTATTTCACCGCAACTCATTTGGTGCAAAGGGGACTGCGGACAAAAAGTTGGACCATCAGGTCCGGTTTGGAGTCCGCATGACA
>UQOJ01000075.1 GCA_900542635.1 uncultured Collinsella sp. | reverse complement strand
CCCTTGCGGCGTAGTCGCTATTTGTTCAGTCCAAGTTTCGGGGCGCAGTTCACAGTGCACCTTTGTGGTGGTTTTTGTTTTAGGCGGAGGGGAAGGCCTTGGTGAGACCGGCGCGCGTCTGTGTGTCGGTCTTTTGGTAGATAGAGCTCAGGGGCGCTGTACCATGCGCATCGAGATGCCGAGCTCCTCGGCGATCTGCTTGAGCGGGCGTTCGTCCTGGGTTACGGCCACGAGCACGTCGACTTCGCGCGGGGTGAGAGCGTGATCGGTGATGAAGGCCTGACGCTGCTCCTCGATACTCGGTGCTGCCAGCGCCTCCTCGGCAAGCTGTTGATGTTCGCGCTCCTGCTCGGTTTGGGGCAGGCGGAACAAGCCGGCTGCCACGAATGCTGCGCAGGCGGCGACGAGCAAAACGAGCGCGCCGATCATGATGAGGGCAACGTTGCCCGAGGTCACGAGGGCAAGCGAGATGCCCGATGTAGTGAACGCACACACATTGTTGGCGGCGCGTCCCATGCCGGCCCAAAGGGCGGGCGCATGCATGCGCGGTGCCAGCTGTGTAAAGGTGGCGGTAAAGAACGTGACAAAAAAGCCCGAGCTCAGGTAAAAGACGACAAGGCCCAGGTTGGGATCAGCGCCGGCCTCCACGGCCAGGATGGAAATGGTCGAGAGCACGGCGATGCCGAGCATGACAAGTCCCATGTAGCGACGCTCGGCGAGATCAAAGACGATGCCGGCGGCATAGGCTGCTCCCGCTCCAGTGGCGAGTTTGGGGCCATCTTGGAATGCCAACGAAAAGGCGTGGTGCGTTGCGGCGCCTAACAGTCCGAGCCCAAAGAATGCGATGCGGCCCAGAATCTCGAGGGTAAGCGGACCCGTGGGGAACTGGATCTGGGCCAATCCCGGGATGACGATAGGGGCGGCGGCGTTGACGGCTGCCAGTGAGTGGCCTTTGCGCTGTGCGAGCCCGAGCAGCGGCGCGTATCCGATAAAGCCGAGCACGCTCGCACCCAGAATAAAGCCCTGTGCGAGCACAACGCGCTCGGCGCCGGCGAGTAGCCCGATATTGATATCGAAGCGAAACTCGGCAGCAAGGAAGGCGAAGGTAAACAGTGCGAGTGCCAGAAGCGCGTTGATTTTAGTCTTACTCAGGTTCAAGAACGGTCCTTTGGGTGGACGGAATAACCGTTTCCTCGGTTGTAGACCAGGATGGTATGTGCGGGCCTTTGGAAAGCGAAGACCCCCCCTCGGCGATTGCGCGCTTGTCGCCTTTTGCGCTGGCAGATGCGCCACTTGAGAATTTGTGCCCCGGGATCCGGCTATCTTCCCGTAACATGGTGTTACAGAAGCACCCCTTACGACAAGGAGGCTCACATGCGAAAGCAAATCCATGACAACCCAATCGACCACGGCCGCGCGTGCTCGCTCTCTCACGGAACGTGGCGCCGCATGGGTGCAAAACTCGCCTGCGCGGGGGCCTGCGCGCTCATGGCCGGCCAGCTGCTACTGCCGAGTTTGGCGCTTGCGACCGAGTGTGCGGATCCCGCCGCTGCGACTGGTGAGGTTGCCGCGGCTCCGGTGACACCGGCGGTTGCGGAGGATGCGGCTCCGGCGACCGCGCCTGCAACTGATGCTGCTCCGACGGCACAAACTGTCGCCGAACCTCAGCAGACGACTCCGGCTGACGCCGCCGATGAGTCTAACAATGCGGCACCCGCTGAACAAAACATTCCCAGCGACAACGCCGCCGCGCCGGCAAACGACGCCATTACGTCGCATGGTGTGACCGACGTGACAGATAAGACCGTCGATGGCGTGTTTGCGCCCAATGCGGCCAATATGCTGTGCGAGCAGCCGGTTGATGATTGGCAAACTATCGACGTTATCGAGATTGACGACGCCACCACCATCTTTAGGGCGGGCGATAAACCGGACTTTACGGCAGACACTCCGGCGGGCTCGAACTCCATTCTTCAGTGTGAGTTCTGGACGGGCAGCGATGGCGGTGAAGTGAACTCCGATATATTCTGGGACCGGAAAATCACCAACCACATCGACGCTTTTAAATCTGGTGTGACCTATCGCTATGGCCTGTACTTTAAGCCGGCGTGGGATTTCTTCTTTACGTCTAACATTAAACTGATGGTCAATGGCGTGGAGTGCAGTTATCGGGTGGATAAGGCAAGCGAGCATGCGCCTGTTCCCGGCTTGTTCCGTACGCTATGGCTAATCACCGACCTGACGTTTACGCCCGAGGCTAAGCC
Organism: uncultured Collinsella sp.; assembly: GCA_900542635.1. Taxonomy (GTDB): domain Bacteria; phylum Actinomycetota; class Coriobacteriia; order Coriobacteriales; family Coriobacteriaceae; genus Collinsella. The sequence continues at coordinate 5,853 of UQOJ01000075.1, read as the reverse complement.
GGTCCCGGTCGACCCGGAGATGCCGGCGCCGCAGCCCGAGGTTAAGCCCGAGGTGAAGCCCGATACCAAGCTCGAGCAGAAACCGGAGATCAAGCCGGAGACCAAGCCTGCCGCAGCCACCACGGTGACCAAGACGGTTGAGAAAACCACGCCGGCCAAGAAGTCCCACGCCGTCCTGGCTGCCACGGGCGATGCCACCGCGATGACGGTCGCCGCCCTGGGTATCGCCGGTGCAACCGTTGCCGCCGCCGGTGTCGCCGCGACCAAGCGCCGCAAGCGCTAAGTTTTGGTGACAGCTCCTATTCTCGGCTTCAGCAAAATCTCAATCTGTAACACCTAGCCAGCCAAAACGGCCCTAGATGTTACAGGCTTAGATGAATCGTCTGACCGCCGGCGCAATGTCTCGATCTGTAACACGTAGCAAGGAATTTTGCCTCTTACTGTTACAGATTGAGATGAACAGGTGGATGTTCGCACAATGTCTCAATCTGTAACAACTACGGGACTCAACGTGGCCTACCTGTTACAGATCGAGACACACCGACCAGCCAGGCTCCAAACCACCACAAAGGTGTCTGTCCCCATTGTGGTGGTTGGGGCGGCCGGCATAGAAAAAGTCCCCGCCGGGCGTGTGCTCGACGGGGACTTTGCCGTTTGGTGGCTAGCTCTGTAGGTGATTACTCGCCCAGCAGGCTCTTGGTGATCGAAGCGGCGGCCTTCTTGCCGGCGCCCATCGCCAGAATGACCGTAGCGGCACCGGTGACGATGTCGCCGCCGGCCCAGATGCGGGGATCGGTGGTCTGGCCGGTCTCCTCGTCGGCGACGATGTAGCCCCACTTGTTGAGCTCCATCTTGCCACCGATCTTCTTTGCGAAGGGGTTGGCGTTGGTGCCGATAGCCGAGATCGCGACATCGCAGGGAATCTCCTCGATGGCGCCCTCGATGGGCACCGGGCGACGACGGCCGGACTCGTCGGGCTCGCCGAGCTCCATCTTCTGGACCTTGACGGCGCACACGGAGCCGTCCTCGCCAGCGACAAACTCGAGCGGGGAGACGAGCGGCAGAACCTCGACGCCCTCGGCCTTAGCATGGTGCAGCTCGGCGCGACGGCAGGGCATCTCGTCCTCGGTACGACGGTAGGCGATGATAGCGTGCTCGGCGCCCAGACGCTTGGCGGTACGGACGGCGTCCATAGCCACGTTGCCGCCACCAAAGACGACGACGTTCTTGCCGTGCTTGGTGGGGGTGTCGTACTCGGGGAACTTGTTGGCCTTCATCAGGTTCACGCGGGTGAGGTACTCGTTGGCGAAGAAGACGTTGGGCAGGTTCTCGCCGGGGACGTTGAGGAACTTGGGCAGGCCAGCGCCGGTCGCCACGTAGATGGCGTCGAAGCCCTGCTCGAACAGCTCCTCGGCCGTGGCCATGTTGCCCACGACGGAGTTGTACTCAAACTTGACGCCCATGTCCTCCAGGCCGTCGATCTCGCGCTTGACGACCGCCTTGGGCAGACGGAACTCGGGGATGCCGTAGACCAGCACGCCGCCGCCGGTAAAGAAGGCCTCGAAGACGGTGACGTCAAAGCCGTTGCGGGCGAGCTCGCCGGCGCAGGTGATGCCGGACGGGCCGGAGCCGACGACGGCGACCTTCTTGCCGTTCTTGGGAGCCATCTTGGGCGTGGAGGCGAGCTCGGGGCGGTCACCCAGGAAGCGCTCGAGCTGGCCGATGGCCACGGGCTCGGACTTTTTACCACGGATGCACTTGCCCTCGCACTGGTTCTCCTGCGGGCAGACGCGGCCGCAGATGGCGGGAAGCATGGAGTCCTCGCGGATGGTATCGAGGGCGCCGCCGAAGTCCTTCGCGCGGATCTGCTCGATAAAGCGGGGGATGTTGATGTTGACGGGGCAGCCCTCAACACAGAACGGCTTCTTGCAGTTGAGGCAGCGCTCGGCCTCGGCCAGCGCCATCTCCTCGGTGAAGCCCTTGTCGACGGGGCGGAAGTCGCAGGCGCGCTCGGCAGCCGGCTCCTCGTTATCGGGGGTGCGGGGCGACTTCATATCGGCAACGAAACGACCGTTAACTAGTGGCATGCGCAGCTCTTTTCCTCATAGGCCTTGAGGGACTCGCCCTCTTCGGAACGGTAAGCGGCCTGGCGGGCACGAAGGTCATCCCAGTCGACCAGGGTGGCATCGAAGTCGGGGCCGTCGACGCAAGCGAACTTGGTCACGCCGCCCACCTCGACGCGGCAGCAGCCGCACATGCCGGTGCCGTCAACCATGATGGGGTTGAGCGACGCGGTGATGGGGGTGTCGTACTTCTGGGCGGTGAGGGTCGAGAACTTCATCATCGGAACGGGGCCGACGCAGAAGACCTGGCTCACGGCCTTGTCCTGCAGCAGGCGCTCCAGCGGAGCGGTGACAACGCCCTGCTCGCCGTAGGAGCCGTCGTCAGTGGTGATGTGGATGTGGTCCTCGTCGAGGAGCTCGCGGAACTGGTCCTCCATGAGCAGGAGGTCCTTGGTGCGGGCGCCCATGATGGCGTGCACCTCGTGGCCGGTCTCGACCAGGTGCTTGGCGACCGGGAAGGCAATTGCCAGGCCGACGCCGCCGCCAATGACGGCGCAGGGGCCCTCGGCCATCTCGGTGGGAACGCCCAGCGGGCCCACGACGTCGCGCAGTGACTCGCCGGCCTCGTAGGTGGAAAGCATCTCGGTGGTCTTGCCGATCACCATGAAGATGAACTCGACCCAGCCCTCGTCACCGTTCCAGCCGGCCAGGGTAAACGGGACACGCTCGCCCGTCTCGTTGGCGCGAACCATGAGGAACTGTCCAGCGTGCGCATGCTTGGCGATTGCGGGCGCCTCGATGCGGAGCTTGAACACCTTCTCCGAGAACTGCGTCTTCTCCAGGATCTTATACATAGAACCCCTCTCTTGTTAGGGCCGCCGAACCGTGCCTCCACGGAAATGGACGGTAGCCCGAATAAAACCGTACGCGCACAGGCGTTGTGCAGACATACGGTGCAAATTATACCCTCATGGACATGCTGTTTACGTGTGTCTTCGGCGGTTGGGAGCGGGGTTTATCCACTTTGGCCTACCAAAGGGGGAGAGGTTTATTTTGGTCGGTTTTATCAGGTAAAACGGCAAAGGGGGCCGGCCTCGGGTTGCAATGAGGTCGGCCCCCTTTGGGGTGCTATGTGTGTATGGCGGTGCGCGGTTTATTGCGATGCGGCCGCTGCGGCGTTTCCGCAGGTAAAATCTGCCAAAATAAACCTATCCCTAAATGATAGGTTTTAGTGCTTGCCGTTGGCGGAGGCGGCGCCGTTGACATGGTCGCGAGCATAGACTACGCCGTGCACAATCGCCAGGCCGGCGGCGTCGGCCGCGCGGGCGCAGGTGTCCTGGAAATCCTCGGCCTCGCGGGCGCGCAGCTGCTTAAGCACGTAGTCGGCGACGGCCATCTTGCCGGGAGGGTTGCCGATGCCGGTGCGGATGCGGCTGAAGTCGCGGCTGCCCATCTTGTCGATGATGGAACGCAGGCCGTTGTGACCGGCATGGCCGCCGCTCACCTTAACACGCACGTCGCCGGCGGGAATATCGAGCTCGTCGTGGATGACGAGCAGCTCCTCGGCCTTGATCTTGTACTCACGGCAGAGTTTGGAGATGGGCCCGCCCGAGGTGTTCATGTACGACTGCGGCTTGACCAGTACAATCTGGCGCTTGCCGCCCTCTTCCTCGGGATCGTTGATGTTGATGAGCGCGACCTCGGCGCCTGCTTGGTTTTTCCAGTACGTGACGCCGGCCTGACGGGCCAGCTCGTCGATTGCTTTGAAACCAGCGTTGTGACGGGTCTCGGCATATTCCTCGCCCGGGTTGCCAAGCCCGGCGACCATGCGAATCTTAAGCGGCTGTGCAGCTGCCATGTTTATCCTTTCGTTGATTTGTCGCCTGCTATGGTGAGCGACCCTGTTGCCGCTGTCAAATGGAGGGTAATTGAGGGCGTTTAGGGGCGTTTGGACGGCCGTCGAAATCAGAGGTGGACAGTTAGTTCAGATACGTATAAGTTCTGAGGACTCGAAGTGCTCAATTCAATGCCGATACGTTGTTTTGGAGCTTTAGTTAGTCCATATGACGCTGTTTTGAAGTCTACCCTGCCTTCAAATCGGGCGAATGGTATAGAGATAACTGCAAAACAGCCTAATTCAATGTGTCCATTTATACGTATTTGAACTAACTGTCCAGCCCTGCTCGACGGTGCACGGGTGATTCGCCGTTTAGACCGGCGCAAGGCCGATTCCGGCCCGCAGGGCGTTGAGCCAAGCGGCCTGACGCTTGCGATAGCCTTTGATACGGTATCGGAATCGGACTCCCGCGAGTCGATGCATCGTTTGGGCGAAGGCTTCGAGTGCAACAAGGTCTTTCATTTGGTCGCGATTGATAACCAGGACGTGGATGCCCATTGCCTTGAGGCCATTATTTCGATTGCCATCGTGGATGCGAGCGTTTTGAAGCTCGTGCCCAATTCCGTTGTATTCGTTGTCGACTCCGGCTGCCGGGCAATATAGGTCACAGATGGCATAGGGGATGCCCGAGGACATGTTGACCGCAAGGGTGTCGAAGTCGATTCGATAGTTGAGTAGCAGGCCTCCCATGGGCAGGCTGCAACATCCGAATCCGCCAAAGCGCATGGGCGCTCCGAGAACGGCAAACATTAGGGATTCGGCTGGGGATGCAGATCCGGGTCGGACGAGCTTGACTGCCGTGCGAAACGAGGTGTATGAGCTACTTTTGGCGAAGCGTGCGACCGCCTCGAGCTCTTCGATGGTCGTGGCGGGCTCGCATTTGTAGTGTGCCTGTTCGTAGCGGGTTTCGTTCTGCTGTTCGGTCGCCGACTGGTCGCCCCGGCAATCGAGGTCGTCCATCGCTTCGTAGTCATCGCCCTTGGGCCAGATGTCGTCATAGGCAATGGGGTATGTTGCCCCGGGAGGAAGGGAGTAGGTTCCGAGCAGCTCCATAAGGAGCATCAAGGTTTTGGCGACTGATTCATTTTTGGAACAAAGCATGGCTGTCATGGCAGGAGACGTTGCGTAGATGTCGGCCTCGACGTGCATAATTGCACCTTCAGGAAGAGGAGTGGAGAGAATATGCTGAAGAAGTCGCTTGTCGGGGCGCCTGTTGTCTTCGTTTGAAACGAGAAGATCGAGCAGTTCGGAATCATCTTCATTCCAGGCGTCGAGTATCGAAAGTGCGCCAAAGTCTATCGCGTCATTGTTGGGAATGCAGCCAGCCAAGGCCTGTGCTTGCTGTTCGCTATCAACGGAGTCCCAGGGTAGGGCAGAGTACGCCCGTCGTGCGCGACGAATTGCGCGGAGGGCGGAGAGATGTGAAATCACGGTCGTCATAGCTATAACGTACTAAGTTGGGGGCAGAATGCGACCGCCATACCGTTCTTTTCGCTCAGCGGGGCGCTGCGCGCCATGAACGGCTGGGTGTTATGAAATCGGTGGAATCGGTTGAGGGGATTGCAGGAAATTGAGCTCTGCCGCGAAGGTTGACGATAGCTACTGGACAGTTAGTTCAGATACGTATAAGACGGCGGGCGTTCGAGGCGTTTCTAAGGGCTTTCGAGGGCGATTTGAGGGTAAATATGCGTCGGTCGTACTCGAAAGCGATGAGCTTTGGGCAGTATGGCGTTCGCCGGGGAGCTCAGAAGGCTCAGAACGGCCTTTGGAGCTTTAAAAAAATACGTATCTGAACTAATTGTCCAGGGAAGGTTGTCGAGGGGTAGAAAAAGGGTCGGAAGGGGGTGCGGACAGAAAGTTGGACCGCGGGGCGGTCCGGACTGGAGGTCCGCA
>UQOJ01000074.1 GCA_900542635.1 uncultured Collinsella sp. | reverse complement strand
GCCGAATGCTCGCCATCGAAATTTATCGATGGCCTATTTCAGACTGTAATGGGGCATTATCAAATGCTAATGAGATTCTGGCTTTTTCGGAAATTTCAGAAATACATAAAAATGGAGTGCCGCTGCGCCACTGTTTGCCAGCTGTGTTTTTCGTTGCTGTGCCGCTGCCGCTCGATTTGTTCGAAGGACATGATGCTGGATAAGGACAACGCCCATTTGCTTGGCGATAGTTGCTGGTTTAATTACATTCCCTGCTGCTTGAGTTCCTTTTGACACCGGGGCCATATCTTCTTGCCTGTCAATTACGGCAGTCGACTCTTTTGCAGAGAACAAAGCTTCCAGCATTGAGATTATCTGGGAAAATGACCAGAAAAACTTGGCCTTCAGCTTCAAATTGTGCACAATTCTATTTGCCGTCTATTTAACATCTTGTTATCAAATAAGAGTGAGGGCGGGCTGGGAACGCTCGTGACGCTCTATTGCGATTGCCCATATACTCGAATGAAAAAAGCGAACGAAAAAATGCTGTGTACTGGCATGCTTATCTTTTGTACGCCCAAGGCGAGTCGATGAGCAATCAGTCGCTGCGAGAGCGTTTCGGACTTTCCGATGAAAAGAAAAACACGGTGGCGATGTCTCGTCTAATCAGAGAGCGCCTAGAAGAGGCATTGATAAAGGAAGAGGATGAGGATGCGGGCGCCAAATATCGAAGGTATATTCCGTATTGGGCCTAAAGGGCAGAAGTGGGAAAATGAGACAGCTTGTGTTTGTTAATGACGAAGCGCTGTTGTGACTTAACTATCGAAAAAGCTGAGGGGGCTTATGGAATCACATGAGCCCCCTCAGCTTTATTGGCTCATTGACTTTGGACTCCGGATAACGTGACGGGTGCCATTTCCATCTCAAGAAATCCGATAGGGCTTCGTCTGCGTTCGGGCGGGGCCCTTTTGCGCTGCCTTTTATGTTTGCTATACTGCTAGCACGTAGAGAGGAGCCGCTATGGGTACAGCAACGGTGCAGCTCAACACACGAATCGATCCTATGCTCAAAGCTGGTGGCGATGCGGTCCTAACTCGCAATGGGTTGGGGCCGAGCGATGCCATTCGCGCACTTTGGGCCTATCTCGTCGAACATCAAACGTTGCCGGGATTTATGGTGGCGGATAAGCGTGAGGCGCCCCGTGCGGAGAGCCTCGCCGAACAGGGGCGTGGCCTAGCTTTTTCCTCGTTGGGGCTGAGCGCGTCGGATTTCGCATCGGCAGAATCTTCGGCGGAAGACTGGGATGCCGTACGAGATGATATGTATGACGCGATGATTGCCGACATAGAGGCGAATTGTCGATGATTGAGGCAAAGCGTCTCTTGGTAGACACGAACGTTTGGCTCGATTATTACCTGCAAGAGGGGGCGTTCGACGAAGCGAAGAGATTGGTTGAACTGGCCGAGGCGGGAAAGATCGACCTTTTGTATGCTCCCACGACGGCAAAGGATGTGTTCTACATTTTGCCTCGGCGTCTAGCCCGGCGGAATGCGAATGGGATTAACGTGTCGTTTGCCCCGGCGTCATGGGCCTGCATCGAGCACATGATGCAGGTGGCAACTGCCTCTCCGCTTTCGTTGGCAGAATGCGAGATGGCGCGCATGCTTGGCAAGCGTATGCCGGATCTTGAAGACAACCTCATCATCGCTTCGGGCGAGACGGCGGGTGTTGACTATGTGGTCACGAGCGACCGACGCATGCTGGGGGCGATGCCCGAAGTTTGCCTGACGCCTGCTCGCGCGGTCGAGATGATTGGGATCCTCGGCTAACCTTGTCTGTCTCGTTTCGCTATCATATGGGGCATTGTGAACCTCATGCAACTTTGGAGGACAGTATGGCGGATAACGCCGAGATGCTATTCTCGCCTGAGCTGGTGTTTTTTGATTGGGAGTGTGCGACGCCGGATGAGGCGTTTGCGCGGCTCGAGGGTGAGCTTGCCCCACGCGGCTACATTGCCGAGGGTTGGCTCAACGCCGTCCGCACGCGCGAGGACGCTTATCCCACGGGTCTCGCTATGCCGGCGGCAAACATCGCCATTCCGCATACCGATCCGGGATTTGTGGCCAAGCCCTATATCGCGGTGGTAAAGCCCGCCGCACCCGTGACGTTCAACGCGATGGCGGGCATGGGTGCCCCGGTGCCGGCGCAGATCGTTATCAATCTGGGCATTGCCGAGCCGGGCGGCCAGGTCGAGGCCCTGCAAGCGCTCATGAATATCTTTATGGACGCTGGCGCCGCGGCCGACGTGCTCGGCCAAACCACGCCGCAGGGCATGGTCGACGCCATCCGCCGCCACTTCTAAGGCCGGCACTGGGGGACCGTCCCTAACCGCCGGCAGAAAAGGAACGTCCCTAACTGCCAACTGCCAGACCTGTCCCCTTTGCACCAAAATGGTGCAGATTAACCTGTCCCCCATGCACCAGGTGTGCCGCGGGGCTGCGTTGTGACACAATTGCGTTTGTTCGATTCGTGATGCGAAAGGCCAAACATGGCAAATAAGAAAAAGAACCCCGAGGTCGTGACGACGTCCGATCAACGGTCCCGCGCCGCCTCCAGCTCTCGCAAGAAGCAGCGCAAGACCTATGTGTCCAAGACCGTCAAGATTGTCCTGGTGGTCATCGGCGTGCTGGCGATGCTGCTCTCCGTCTCGGCCATGGCGTGCTCCGGCCTGATGTCGCAGACCGAAAGCGCCAGCTCGGGCTATAAGCTCACTGGTGGTGTGGCTGCCACTATCAACGGCACCAACCTCACCGAGGACACCGTGACCAAGCAGATCATGAGCATGCGCACGTCCTACGGCTACACCAAGGACAAGGACTGGGCGCAGTATCTGGTTGACAACGACCTCACACCCAAGAAGTACCGCAAGCAGCTCATCGACTCCTACGCGCAGCAGATTCTGCTTCAGCAAGCACAGAAGGAGAATGGCGTGACGGTGTCGGACGAGGAGGTCGAGAAGGCTTGGAAGGACGCGTGCAAGAGCGCGGGCGGCGCCAAGACTTTTAAGAAGACTCTCAAGACCTACGGCTACACCGAGGACACCTACAAGGATTCGCTCAAGGAGAGCCTGGCGCAGCAGAAGCTCAAGGATGCCGTGGCACCCACCAGCAAGCCTAAGGACAGCGAGATTGTCGATTACATCAATGAGAACCTGTCCAACTACAACGATGCCCGTCGTTCGTCGAATATCCTGATTAAGGTCGATTCCGACGCTTCCGACGAGGACAAAGCTGCCGCCAAGGCCAAGGCGCAGGAGTGCCTGGACAAGATTAACTCCGGCGAGCTGAGCTTTGAGGACGCCGTGAAGCAGTATTCCGACGACACCGGCTCCAAGGACAAGAAGGGCGATGTGGGCTGGGACAAGCTCACCACCTTCGTCGACAGCTACCAGGCGGCGCTCGAGGGGCTCAACAAGGGCGACGTGAGCGACGTCGTCGAGTCGACCTATGGTTATCACATCATCAAGTGCACCGACTACTTCCATGTCGATAATCAGGTCGATGACATTAAGCAGGTGCCCAAGGACATCAAGAAGTACGTCTCCAACGTGGTGAAGACGCAGGCGGCAAGCACCGCGTACAGCGAGTGGCTGGAGCAGTACAAGAAGGACGCCGACACCACCGTTAACCCCATGCCCAAGGACGTGCCGTACAACGTCAGCCTGAAGGGCGTCACCAAGAGTTCGACCGACGATTCGTCGACGACTAAGTAATCATGGGGCGGCGCCCGCGTGAGTGCCGCCCGCACTATTGAGGAGGATTTGCAGATGACCAACGAAGAGCTGCAGAAGGAAATGATCGCGGCCATGAAGGCCAAGGACAAGGTTCGCCTGTCTATCATCCGCCAGGTTAAGGCCGAGGTGAAGAATATCGAGGTCAACGAGCGTCGCGATGTGACCGAGGAAGACGTCAACAGCATGATCAAGCGTCTGATTAAGCAGACGAGTGAGACGCTGGAGATGTCCATCAAGGCCGGTACCGACCAGGAGCGTACCGACAACCTGACCGAGCAGGTCAAGATTCTGGAGAGCCTGCTGCCCGCGCAGGTTTCGGGCGAGGAGCTCGAGGCCCTGATCGAGCAGGTCATCGCCGAGCTGGGCGCAACGTCCAAGAAGCAGATGGGCCAGGTTATGGGCGCACTCGGCAAGGCCACCGGCGGCAACTTCGACAAGCCGGCAGCAGCAAAGATCGTCGGAGCCCGCCTCGCGTAGGGGCCGAGCGGTACACAGTTGAGGCTGAGGGGGCGTGACCATTGCGGTCGCGCCCCTTTTTGCTGGGCTGGATGCTCATTGGGGACAGGCTTAAACGAGTGCCCAATGAGCAGGTACTCATTTAAGTCTGTCCCCAATGAGTGGGTTAAAGGTTGCGGGTTCTTTACGGGAATGTAGTGTGGGCTGCGGAAACGTGGTTCTTTCCGTACAATAGTTCAACTCGTGTAAACGCAGGGAAGGGACATTCATGGCAGACATGATCGAGATCAAGCATCTCAACAAGTACTTTGGCGACCTGCATGTGCTCAAAGATATCAACCTCACCGTCAAGCGCGGCGAGAAGCTCGTAATGATCGGGCCTTCCGGCTCGGGTAAGTCGACGCTCATCCGTTGCGTCGATTATCTGGAGGAGCCCACGTCGGGCGAGGTCGTCATCGACGGTACGCCGCTCACCAAAAAGAATCACCTGGAGATGGCTCGCAAGTACAGCTCCATGGTGTTTCAGCAGTTCAACCTGTATCCCAACATGACGGTGCTGGGCAACCTGACGCTCGCACCCATCAAGCTGCAAAAGAAGAGCAAGGAGGAGGCGACCGAGATCGCCATCGCCGCGCTCAAGCGCGTCGGCATGGCGCATAAGGCTGGCGAGTATCCGCAGAATCTCTCGGGCGGTCAGCAGCAGCGCATCGCCATCGCCCGTGCCCTGTGCACCAAGCAGCCTATCATCCTGTTTGACGAGCCGACCTCGGCGCTCGACCCCGAGATGGTCCAGGAGGTTCTGGACGTTATGATTGAGCTCGCGCAGGAGGACATCACCATGATCTGCGTGACGCACGAGATGGGCTTTGCGCGCCAGGTGGCCGACCGCGTCATCTTTATGGAGGACGGCCGCATCCTGGAGGAGGGCACGCCCGAGCACTTCTTCGATAACCCCGAGAACCCGCGTTGCCGCGAGTTCCTGTCCAAGATTCTGCACTAGGCGCGGTGATGGACATGACGGATATGACGAGGGCGGCCGTGTCGCGCCGTCACTTTTTGCAGCTGGCTGGCGCCGGCATGCTCGCGCTGACGGGGACCGCGCTTACCGGTTGCGGCAACTCCACCAGCGGTGAGGGCTCCGACAAGGGGTCCAAGCTTGCGGCCATTAAGTCGCGTGGCCATCTGAATGCCGGCGTTAAGAAGGATGTTCCCGGCTACGGCTATTACGACACCGCCAAGGGCCGCTTTGAGGGCATGGAAGTCGATTTGTGCTACCAGATTGCCGCTGCCGTCTTTGGCGTGAGCTACAAGGAGGCCCGCGCCAAAGAGCTTGTCGAGTTTACCGACGTAACGCCCAAGACGCGCGGCCCGCTGATCGATAACGGCCAGCTCGACGTGGTCGCGGCGACCTACACCATCACCGACGAGCGCAAGAAGAGCTGGGATTTCTCGACGCCGTACCGCACCGACTACGTGGGACTCATGGTCAAGAAGCGTTCGGGCTTTACTTCGATTGAGGATCTGGACGGCAAGGTCATTGGCGTGAGCCAGGGTGCTACCACGCAGGGCCTGATCGAGCAGATGATCAAGGACAACGGCTTTAGCTGCAAGCCCGAGTTTAGGGCCTTTAGCGGCTACCCCATCATCAAGAGTTCGCTCGACGCCGGCAATATCGACGTCTTTGCCATGGACCGCTCCACGCTGGCCGGTTACATGAACGAGACCGTTGAGCTGCTGCAGCCCGAGGTCAAGTTTGGCGAGCAGGGCTACGGCGTGGCGACCAAGAAGGGCTGCGACCTTTCGGCCGTGGTCGATCAGGTGATTTGCGATCGCCTGGCCGACGGCTGGCTCGACCAAGAGGTCAAGACCTGGGGTCTTGTATAGGCGCATCGTCCAAGGAAGGAATCAAATGCTCGAAGGATTATTTGACGCCGACCGTTGGTCGACGACATTTCAAAACATGGGGCCCTTCTGGGAGGGCTTTGGCGTGACGCTGCAGGTGGTCGTTGCCGGTCTGCTGCTGTCGCTGGTACTGGGCACGCTGCTGGGCGTGTTCTCTACCACTCGCTCGCGCGTGCTGCGCGCCATAAGCCGCGTGTACGTGGAGTTTTACCAGAACACCCCGCTGCCCGTGCAGGTGCTCTTTATGTACATGGCCGGTCCGCAGTTTTTGCAGGCCATAACCGGTGCCGACCAGCCGGTGCGTATCGCGCCGTTCGTGCTGGGCTTCTTGGGTGTGGGCCTGTATCACGCGGCCTACATTTCGGAGGTCATCCGCACTGGTATCGAGGCCGTTCCGCGCGGTCAGATGGAGGCGGCCCAGAGCCAGGGCTTCACCCGTGCGCAGGCGTACTGGTACATCGTGCTGCCTCAGACATTCAAGATCATTCTGCCGCCGCTGTGCAACCAGGCGCTCAACCTGGTCAAGAACACGTCGGTGCTGGCGCTTGTGGCCGGCGGCGACCTTATGTACCGTTCCGACAACTTTGTGAGTCTGTACGGCTACCTGCAGGGATACATCGTCTGCTGCCTTATGTACTTCATCATCTGCTTTCCGCTCGCCATGCTGGTGCAGTGGCTCGAGCGCCGCTCCAAGGAGCGTCCGCGCGGCGTGAGCCTGGCCGAGCTGGGGCTCGACAACGTAGAGGAGGCCTAGCGCATGGAAATCTTCAACGCGACCAACCTGCTCTACATTTGGGGCGGCTTTGTTAAGACGATCGAGATCTCGGCGCTGTCGATCTTTTTCTCGCTCATCTTCGGCACGGTGCTGGCGCTCGTTAAAAGCTATGCGCCCCGCCCGTTCCGTATTTTGGTGAGCGCCTATATCGAGCTGTTCCGCTGCACGCCGAACCTGCTGTGGATCCTTTTTATCTACTTTACGGTGCAGGGTTTGGACATTGTGATTTCGACCATCGCCTTTACGCTGTTTACCAGCGCCGTTATGGCCGAGATTGTGCGCGGCGGCCTCAACTCGATTCCGCGCGGCCAGTTTGAGGCAGCGCAGAGCCAGGGCTTTGGCTTCTTTGCCACCATGCGCTACATCATTCTGCCGCAGACGTTTAAGACGATCATTCCGGCGCTGTTTAGCCAGTGCACGACTGTCATCAAGGACAGCTCGTATCTTTCGGGCATTAACGTGGCCGAGCTCATGTACACGGCAAACGTCGTGATGGCCCACGCGATCGACCTGTCGCAGGTGCTTATGCTCTACGGCCTGGTGTTTGCGATGTACTTTGTGCTCAACTTTGGTATCTCGCTGCTGGTTCGCGCATATCAGAGGCGAATGGTGGCAGCGTAGAATGTGGCAAAGGGACAGCCCCTTTGTCACATAGAGAAAGGAATCGCGATGAGCGATCTGGAGAATAAGAAGAATCCTGTGGTCATTACCATCGCGCGCGACTTCGGCGCCGAGGGCCACGAGATTGGTCGCATGCTTGCCGACGAGTTGGGGATTCCGCTGTACGATAACGAGCTGCTGGTACGTGCGTCGCTGCGCGCGGGTGAGTCGCTCGACAAGATGGCCGCCTACGATGAGCGTCTGGCCGTGGAGAACATGGCGTTCCTGCCCGACCGCTACGATGCGCGTTCGTACTCGGATAAGTTGTTCCAAAAGATGAGCCAGGTGATTTTGGATCTGGGCGAGACCGAGAGCTGCATTATCGAAGGCCGTTTGTCCGATTACCTGCTGCGTAACAACCCCAACCACATTGCCGTGTTGGTGACAGCCCCCTTTGAGGACCGCGTCGAGATCGTGCGCAAAAAGCGTGGCCTTAACAAAAAGAAGGGCGCCAAGCTGGTCAAGCAGCAGCAGAAGGCGCGCGAGGCATTCTACAAGCGCTACAGCGCCGGAAAGTGGAAGATGACGAGCGGTAAAGATATCGTCGTCAACCGCGCCAAACTGGGCCGCGAAGGCTGCAAAGACGTTATCGCCGCGGCCTACCGCTACAAAGTAGCGCAGCTCGAAGGCTAACCGACCAAAAACCACCACAAAGGGGACAGTGAACCGCCTCCCATTTCTTGGACATCGGGAAA
>UQOJ01000073.1 GCA_900542635.1 uncultured Collinsella sp. | reverse complement strand
ATCTACACCTATTAAGTCGTCGGCAGCGTCAGATGTGTATAAGAGACAGGAAGCCGGCAGCGTCACCGGCGAGCTCGATGTCGGCATCGAGCATATAGGTGGAACCGGCATCCGCGGCGAGCACCTGCTCGACCTTGCCCGACTCGCAGGAAAGCTCAAAGGCCTCGACTGCCTTAGCCTCGCCAAAGGCGCCAAGCATGCTGTCAGGAAGCTTGGTGCCGAGCGTTCCGTCGGCACGCTGAACGATCTCGAGGGGCATAAAGGTGCCACCCCACAGGTAAGAGCTGGGGTCACCGCCCTCGTCACGCGTAGGAACCCAACCAAAGAGAACGCGGCGCTCGCCGTCAAATGCGGTACGCGCGGCATAGTACGCGCGGCCATCGAAGGAATCGTCCGCAGGAGTGATCCAAGGACCGTTGATAGAGCGAGACATGCGGTAACGGGTCTTGTTGCCATCACTGTACTCGGAGAACACCAGATACCACCAGTCGCCCATCTTAAAGAGATCAGGCATCTCGAACATGGTGTACAGGCCCGGATTCCACCAGTCGCCCTGGAACTCCCAGGTATCCAGGTCCTTGGAGGTGAACTTGACCAGACGACCGGTCATCAGACGCTTGTCCTCGCCCACACGCGTGCCGAGGATGAGCATGTACTCTTCGTTCTCCTCATCCCAAAGCACAAAGGGATCGCGCCAGTTGCGGTCATCGTAACCCTCCTGGGGCGGAAGCAGCGTCTCGGCGATGTTCTTCTCCCACTTGACGGCGTCGTCACTCGTTGCGTGAAGAAGAACCTGCTTCATCAAGCGTGCCTTGACCTTATCGCGATTGCAACCAGTGTAGAGCGCATGGTACTTGTCGCCCACCTTAAACACCGTGCCGGCATAAACATACTGGTCGACTTCCTCGTCGCCGCCACGCTCAAGGCTCTCGCCAAAGTCTTTGTAATTGACGAAGTCCTTGGTTGTCGCGAGTGCCCAGCCAAACGGCTCTCCGAAAGGTCCGGGGTTTCGCGTGTCACGCTGATGATAGAGATAGAACGTGCCGTCCTCGCCGTACGGCATGATGTCGCCTACCCAAATTCCCTCAGGCTGGTAATACACCTTGTGCATCCGAGACTTCCTTTCTCACGAGATACTAACTCGGTACAACTGCAAGATATGTCAATCGTTTTCATATGTCAAACGTTTTCACACCAATACATCTTTTCGCAGTTCCAGTCGTCGGCAAACGGTTGACATATGCCGGCGAACGGTTATCAGAGGCGTTTGAGGGATTCTTTTGGCACGGGATGAACTACGCGGTTTTACCCTCAATGAGTTCAACGGGGAGCTTGATATTCGATTCGGGCTTTTCGCCGTTAATAAGAGCAATGATGGATTGCGCCGCGAGCTCTCCGATGCGATCGATATCTTGGCGTACGGTTGTTAAGTCAGGCATAAACGTCATAGTGCGGCGGGCACCATCCGCGCCCACGACCTTAATATCGCCCGGAGCGCTCAAGCCTCGCTGCTTCATAACGTTGAGACAGATGGCGGCCATCGTGTCGTCTCCCGCAAAGATGCCGTCAATATCGGGGTTCTCATCGAGGATCTTCGCAACGACCGCGCTCTTTTCGTCGTCGGGCTTAACGAACTCGACCTCACGGACAAGCGCGGGCAAACCGGCCTGCTCAACAACATCGAGGTAGGCATCGGTACGCTTATTGGCAGGCATGCGCATGCGGCTATTGCTGCGCAGGCACAGGATGCGTGAACATCCGTCATCGATCAGGCGACGCGTGGCAAGTTCGCCGATGCTATAGCTGTCGCTCGCAATCTGAACAGAGGCTTCGCCAAGGTCGCAGTCGATACCAACCAGACTCAAGCCCATCTCGGCATACGCCTCGGCACCGATATTAAGCGAGTTGACGATGACGCCATCAACCATATTGCGTCGAAGCATGTCGATATAAGAGCGCTCAAGCTCGGGTCGATTGGCGCTATTGCACAGCAGCATCTTAAAACCGTTTTCGGCCAGGGTATGCTCAATGACTTGAACCACTTGGGCATGAAACGGACTGCTGACATAGGGGACGATCATACCGATAAGATTCAGGCGACCGTTGAGCATGGCACGGGCGATATCGTTGGGCGTATAGTTGATGCGCTTCATCGCGGCATGGACCTTATCGCGGGTCTCTTGGCTAATATAGCCACGATTATTAAGCACACGAGATACCGTAGTAGGCGAAACCCCCGCCACCGCTGCAACTTCCTTGATGCCAGGCTTAGCCGTATCCTTAGAACGAGCACTCTCGCGAGCCATAGCACCCTCCCCCATCAACATGTCATACGTTTACATACGAACAAAGCATACCCCAACAAGAGCGGGAAGACGGTAACAGTACAAGTAAGTAAACGACTCATCCAAATAATTAGGAGAGTTCCGCCTAAAGGGTAACTACACAGGACCCAGCCAGGGCTGTTTGGGCTACCTCCCAAAACATTCCGCAGGACGCAAAGAGGCTCGCCGCACAAAGTGCGCAGCGAGCCTCTTTGCATGTCCGAGGACACCAATTTTGATTTAGCGTGGTTCCCTAAAGGGCGACAACGCAGGAGACCCGGCAAGGCCGGGAGCACTTTGTCTCGCAAACATTCCGCAGCCGCGAAGCGGCGAGGACGTTTGAGAGGCAAAGTGCGTAGGCCTTGCCGGGTCTCCGGTGGGAGTTGAGTCCCTTTAGAACTTGTCGTGGAAGGTACGCGAAATGACCTCGTCCTGCTGCTCCTTGGTGAGCGTGTGGAAGTTCACGGCATAGCCGGAAACGCGGATGGTCAGCTGCGGGTACTTCTCGGGGTGGGCCTGAGCGTCGAGCAGCGTCTCACGGTTGAAGACGTTGATGTTCAGGTGGTGGCCACCCTTCTCGGCGTAAGCGTCGAGCATGTGGACCAGGTTATCGGCCTGAGTCTCAGAAACTTCAGAAACCTTCATAATGTGTCTCCTTCGATTGATAGGCGCCGGCCGAAACCGGCGCTCTAATCAGTAATCGTTATTGTTAGTATAGCACTAACAATAGTTACTCGCCCAGCTGATCAAGGTCGATATCGCCAAAGAACACCTGGTCCTCCTTGCCGAGCGCACTCGGGATGATGGAGAAGGTGTTGGAGATGCCGTCCTGAGCATCGCGGAACGGGAGCTTGGAAACCGAAGACAGCGAAGCGATGGCGCCGTGGCTATCGCGCTTGTGCATGGGGTTAGCACCCGGGGCGAACGGCTGACCAGCCTTGCGGCCGTCAGGCGTGGAACCGGTCTTCTTACCGTACACAACGTTGGAGGTAATGGTCAGAACCGAGGTCGTAGGCACGGAGTTGCGGTAGGTGTCGTTCATGCGGATGTACTCCATGAACTGGTGCACAACGTCGTGAGCGATCTGGTCGACGCGGTCGTCGTCGTTACCGTACTTGGGGAACTCGCCCTCGGTCTCGAAGTCGACGATGATGCCGTTCTCGTCACGGACGGGGTGGACCTTGGCGTACTTGATGGCGGACAGGGAGTCAGCCACGACGGAAAGGCCAGCGATGCCCGTAGCGAACCAGCGGTGCACGTGTTTGTCGTGCAGAGCCATCTGGATGCGCTCGTAGCAATACTTGTCGTGCATGTAGTGAATGATGTTCAGCGAGTTGACGTACACGCCAGCGAGCCACTTCATCATGTCGTTGTACTTGGCCACAACGTCGTCGTAATCGAGCGTATCGCCCTCGACGGCGCGGTACTTGGGGCCGACCTGCTTCTTGGAGACCTCGTCAACACCGCCGTTGAGTGCGTACAGCAGGCACTTGGCCAGGTTGGCGCGAGCGCCGAAGAACTGCATTTCCTTGCCGATGCGCATGGAGGACACGCAGCAGGCAATGCCGTAGTCGTCGCCGTGGTAAACGCGCATGAGGTCGTCGTTCTCGTACTGGATCGAGGAGCTAGCGACAGAAGTCTTGGCGCAGAACTTCTTGAAGTTCTCGGGCAGACGGGTCGACCACAGAACGGTCATGTTGGGCTCGGGGCTGGTGCCCATGTTCTCGAGCGTGTGCAGGTAGCGGTAGCTCATCTTGGTAACGAGCGTACGGCCGTCAACACCCATGCCGCCGATGGACTCGGTGACCCACTGCGGATCGCCGGTAAACAGGGCCTGGTACTCGGGGGTACGGGCAAACTTGACCATGCGGAGCTTCATGATGAAGTGATCCACGAACTCCTGGATCTGCTCCTCGGTGAAGGTACCGTTGGCAAGGTCGCGCTCAGCGTAGATGTCGATGAACGTAGAGGTACGGCCGATGGACATAGCGGCGCCGTTCTGCTCCTTGACGGCAGCGAGGTAGGCGAAGTACATCCACTGGATGGCCTCCTGCGTGTTGGTAGCAGGGTTGGAAATGTCGAAACCATAGGTCTCGGCCATCATCTTGAGCTCGCCGAGGGCACGGATCTGCTCCTGCAGCTCCTCACGATCGCGGATGTTGTCGGCGGTCATGACCGTCGGGGTGGAAGCCTTCTGGGCCTCCTTGTCCTTGATCAGGTAGTCGACGCCGTACAGGGCAACACGACGGTAGTCGCCGATGATGCGGCCGCGGCCATAGCCATCGGGCAGACCGGTGATGATGTGAGCCGAGCGGCAAGCACGCATCTCGGGGGTGTAAACATCGAAGACGCCGGCGTTGTGAGTCTTGCGCTCGAAGGTGTAGCGCTCGACAACGTTCTCGTCGACCTTGTAGCCGTGCTGGCTGGCAGCCTGGCAAGCGATGCGGATACCGCCGTTGACGTGCAGCGCGCGCTTGAGCGGCTTGTCGGTCTGGAGACCGACGATAGTCTCCTTCTCGCGATGGGCGTTATCGATGTAGCCAGCGGGATGGCTCACGATGCCCGTGACGGTCTTGGTGTCCATATCGAGGACACCGCCCTGCTCGCGCTCCTTGAGCAGCAGGTCGAGAACCTCGCCCCACAGCTCCTTGGTACGCTCGGTCGGGCCGGCGAGGAACGACTCGTCGCCCTCGTAGGGGGTGTAGTTCTTCTGGATGAAGTCTCGGACGTCAACCTCTCCCGTCCAGATGCCTTCCTTGAAGCCTTCCCATGCCTCCTGCATTGTGTAACCACGCTCCTAGTTACGTGTAATGCGGCGCTCTCTCACACCGCTGCTTATTGAATTCTTGAATGTTCGGCTTGCACTACCGGCTTCTTCCGTTCTTCACCACACGTTGGTGCAGGGAAAACGTTTATCCACCTTGGAACTACAACCCAAAACCCAAGATTTCACCCGTTTGAGAAGGATAACATAGCGACCCTCTCCATCTGGGCTGTTATATGTTTCTTTTTTTATATCATAAGGGAGTTTTTTACAAACCCGCAGGAAATGCGAGCGCGAACAACTACCGTTCACCGATTTGTATGTTATTTTTCCTTGCCTTTGTACGACCTTCGCTCTAGCTGTTATGCCAGCTTTAGCAGGGTAAAGTGTCTCAGAGACCTTACAGAAACTGCAGGGCGGCCGCGGGATCCCCCGTGGCCGCCCTGTGGCGTAGCTATTTTTTAGCTTTGATTGCCGCTTGGCATTAGGCGGCTGCGGCGGCCTTGTCGGTCGTTGCCTTGCTATCGCCGTTGCCCTGGCCCTCAAAATGCTTGTAGCACCAGCTGGTGACCAGCGGGGTCAAAATAGCCGTCACGATTGCGCAGGCAGCAACCTGTGCCGTAGCCGTCGCGAGCACGGCGCCACCGTACATGGCCCCATTGACGCTTGCCATGGCAGCAGGCGTGGCCACATTGGCTCCGGCGCAGCTTGAAATGGCCGCACCTGCGACACCCGTACCGCCCGTGAGCTTATCGACCGCGATGACGGGAATTGCAAAGACCACCGAGCAGATCACGCCGAGCAGGATGCCGGGAAGACCGCCGTTGATAAGCTGGCCAAAAGTCATGGTCGAGCCCATGGCAAAGAAGACGAGCACGATGATGGCGGAAAGTGCCGGGGCCATCATCTTCTTAAAGCTGGGGAACAGGTTACCCAGAATAATGCCGATGACGATCGGCAGAATGGCACCCACGAGCGACCAGCCGATCGGAGCCTGACCGGCAGCGCCGAGCACGATCATCGTGACCGGAGGGCCGACAACGAGCGTGGTGATGGCGACGGCGCCACGCTCGGCCTCGTTGCCCATGGTGCCCATCAGACCAGCGTACATAGCGTTGTTGGCGCCGGTGCAAGCCGCCAGCATCACCATGGCAGAGATGCCAAACAGGTTGTCGTTGAACACATAAAGGATGAGCAGCGACACGGCAACGACCACGATCTGCTTGACAGCGATGATGATGGCGCCGCGTGCAGCGGCGGCGGGAGCACTCTTAAACGAAATCGTCGTACCGACGATGAGCAAAAAGGCGCCAACGAGCGGGCCTGCACCCTGCTGGGTCATGCCAAGCGTAAAGCTACCGAGCGTTTTAAACAGGTCGGGGAATAGCGTGTTGAGCAGGCAGCCCAACAGAAGCGGCACCAAGATATTGGCGCCCGGGATGGAGGACATCTTAAAGAACGGCTCCTTTGCCGCCGGCGCCTCCACCGCAGTCGATTCACTCATATATATCTCCTTTGGATGCATGCGAATCGTAGCCGCACGCGCCTATGTCAGAAAGAAGGCGACAACCCCGAGTCGCCAGGGTCGCCGCCAAACGATCACCGCGGGGTATTACCCGTCCAGGACGATGCCGCCGTCGCAGTCACCAATCTCGCCGTTCACGAAGCTGGCGAGGTCGGAAGCGAAGAACAGCACCATCTGCGCAGGCTCGCTGGCATGGGCGGCGCGGCCCAGAGGAATACCGTTGATGATGCGCTGAGAGTTCTCGTCAGAGAGAATCGAGGTCATATCGGTCAACGTGAGCGACGGGCACACGGCGTTGCAGCGAACGCCAAACTTGCCGCCTTCCTTGGCGACTGCCTTGGTCAGACCGTTAACGCCTGCTTTGGAGCTCGCGTAAGCCGCGGTGCCGAGCAGGCCGCCACCGATCTTGCCCGCAACGGAACTCACGTTGACGATAGTGCCGGCATGGGCCGCCTTAAAGTGCGGGTAGACGGCGTTCATCATGGTAAAGGTACCGTTGAGGTTGATGTCGATGGTGCGGCGCCACTCGGTGTCATCGATCTCGTCGAACTTCTTGGTGCTGATGACGCCAGCGCAGTTGATCAGGATGTTGGTTTGCGGCAGGTCCGTAAAAATCTGCTCGACGGTCTCGCGCGCCTTGGGCGCATCGGCGACATCGAGCTGATAGAACTTGTTGCCCTCGCCAAGCTCGGCCACAGCGGCCTCGCCCTTAGCAGCGTTCCTTGCGATGAGCGCGACATGTCCGCCGCCCGCGACGATGCCCTTGGCGATCTCGAGGCCAATGCCCTGAGTGCCGCCCGTGACAATCGCGGTCTTGCCCGTGAAGTCAAATGCCATGACTCCATCCCCCTTTATGTAAGGTGTCTCCTTGCGGGAAGTTGGAGCATCGCACGTGGCGATTATATGAGTTCCAGTCGTCATGGTGGTGACAACCCCTCGCCTAACCGCGGGCATGATAGTTCTTTGAAACGCTTTAGCAATTGTATGATTTTAAGTCTTAATGAGCTCTTAATATTGCCTACTGTATGAGGCCCGCGTATGGGGGTATCATCTTCCACCGAAAATAGTTTCTAGTGTTAGGGGTTTTCGGTGGAAGATACCGATTTCCATGAGCTTGGGCGTCAGCTCTTTACCGAGTTTGGCAGCATGCACCAGCGCGTTTCGCGCTTTGCCGACCAGGCTCTGGGTGGCGAGATGGCCGTCATGCGCGCCCTCATGCGCGCCGGCGGCTCGCTCACGCCGAGCGAACTCGCTGATCGCGCCTGGGTCTCGAGCGCCCGCATCGCCAATATCCTGCGCGCCCTCGAGGCCAAGGGCTGGGTCGAGCGCGAGCACTCAAAGACCGACCGTCGTCGCGTACACGTCACGGTGACCGACAAAGGATTCCAGGTTATCGAAATCAAACGTCGGGAATTCGAGGACCGCACCGCGGCCTTCCTCGAGCAGCTTGGCGAAACAGATACCCAAGAGATGGTGCGCCTTCTTAGACGTGCCAACGAAATTATCGACCGCAATCAAGAAAGGAGAGATGCCGAGTGAGGATTCTCAAGCTCTTTAAAAAACATATCCTGGCACTGTTCGCAGCTATCGTACTTATCGTAATCAGCTGCAACGCCGATCTGGCGCTGCCTACCTATATGAGCGACATCGTCGACGTGGGTGTGCAGCAACTGTCTCTTATACACATCTGACGCTGCCGACGACTTAATAGGTGTA
>UQOJ01000072.1 GCA_900542635.1 uncultured Collinsella sp. | reverse complement strand
TACACCTATTAAGTCGTCGGCAGCGTCAGATGTGTATAAGAGACAGACCCAAGGCACGTGCGGCCCACCACCGCGACGCCAAGTGGCGAAAAATGGGACGGGCCCCAGATTGCCCATGCGCGCGCAAAAGCACGCCGCGGCAATCTGGGGCCCGTCCCCGAATACCTATAAATATGCAGGCCAGCAATGTGTTAACGATGCGCCAGCGGGTGCGCCGCCAGATAGACCTCGGTCAGTTGCGTACGATCGACATGCGTGTAGACCTGCGTGGTCGATATATCGGCATGTCCCAAGATCTCCTGTAGCACACGGAGGTCTGCGCCGCCCGCAAGCATATGGGTGGCAAAGGAGTGACGCAGCGTATGGGGATGGAGTCCCACCAGCCCCACCTGGCGCCCGTAGCGCTCACAGATGGCATGGATGCCCTGGCGCGACAGACGGCGGCCGTTCTTATTTAAAAAGACCGCCGAGGTCTCGGTTCCGCGGGCATGGGCCGCCAAGCGAGAGCGCCCTTCAGTTACATAGAGCGTCAGAGCTCGCGCTGCGCTTCCCACCAGCGGGGACAGGCGTTCCTTTGAGCCCTTACCGCGAACGAGCACAAAACCATCGTCGATATGGATATCGCCCACATCGAGCCCCACCAACTCGCTCACACGCAAACCGCATCCGTAGAGCACTTCCAAGATGGCATGGTCGCGCAAGCCCATCTCGCCCTCGGAGAAGTCTTGATCGAGCAGCGCCGAGACATCCTCCACCGATAGATACTCCGGCAAACGCTCGGCCTTTTTAGGCAGGCGCAACGCCGCCGTTGGATTTTGGGCCACAGCCCCATCGCGCACCAAAAAGGCATGCAGGCCCTTCACGGCCGCAAGCGCACGCTCCACCGAGGCATCGGAATAGCCCCCATCGCGACGGTCGGCGACAAAGCCCTCCACGACCTGACGGGTCACCTCTTCAAAAGACGCAATACCCGCCCGCTCCAGATAGGCGCAGTACGTCGTCAGGTCACGACGATAGGCCGCAATCGTGTTGCGCGCCAAACCCCGCTCGACCGCGAGGTAATCGAGATACTCCCCCACCGCCACGGCGAGCGACGAGGGAGTAGCTTCGGTATGTTCCTTATTCGCCGGCACCCTTAGTCCGTAGCGAGATTCATGGGCGTCACCTGCAGACGGTCGACACCCTCGTGCTGGCCGATCGAAGCGCGCACGAACTCGCGGAACAGCGGCTGCGGGTTGGTCGGGCGGCTCTTGAACTCGGGATGAGCCTGGGTTGCCACATACCACGGATGCACGTCGCGCGGCAGCTCGACCATCTCGACCAGGCGCTCGTCGGGCGACAGGCCCGAGATAACCAAACCGGCGTCCTCGAGCTGGTCACGGAAGGCGTTGTTGAACTCAAAGCGGTGACGGTGACGCTCGTAGACGAGCTCCTCGCCATATGCCTCGCGAGCAAGGGTATCGGCGGCGAGCTTGCACGGATAGGCGCCCAGGCGCATGGTGCCGCCCTTCTCGGTCACGTCCTCCTGCGAGCTCATCAGATCGATGACGCTAAACGGGCCGTCCGGATCGAACTCGGAGGAGCTGGCGCCGGCAAGGCCGACGACGTTGCGGGCGAACTCGCACACGGCCACCTGCATGCCCAGGCAAATGCCCAGATACGGAATCTTGTGCTCACGGGCAAACTCGGCCGCGAGGATCTTGCCCTCCAGGGCGCGCTTGCCAAAGCCGCCGGGGACCAGGATGCCCGAGGCGTCGCCCAGAACCTCGGAGACATTCTGCTCGTCAAGGCTCTCGCCGTCGACCAGCTGGACGTCCACATGGCGATCGTAGAAGACGCCCGCATGGTGAAGGGCCTCGATAACCGACAGGTACGCATCGGGCAGCTGAGTGTACTTACCCACGACGGCGATCTTCACCTTGTCGGCGTGATGGTTGGCGTGATTCTGTTTGCGCAGGAACTCGTTCCACTCGCTCATGTCGCGCTCACGCGGGTCCAGACCCAGGCGCTCGCAAATGCGCAGGTCAAAGTCCTGCTCGGCAAGCAGCTGCGGAACATCGTAAATGCTCGCGCAGTCCTCGTTAGTAAAGACGCAATCGGTGTCGACGTCGCAGAAGCTTGCGATCTTTCCGCGGATAGCGTCATCGATATGGTGGTCGGAGCGCAGCACGATAATATCGGGCTGGATGCCAAAGCTGCGGAGCTCCTTGACGGAATGCTGCGTGGGCTTGGTCTTGACCTCGTGGGCGGCGGCGATATAGGGAACAAGCGACACGTGGATGTAGCAGACGTTCTCGGGGCCGGCCTCTTTGCGGTACTGACGGATGGCCTCGACAAACGGCTGGGACTCGATGTCGCCAATCGTGCCGCCCAGCTCGGTGATGACTACATCGGAGCCGGTCTGCTCCTCGATGCGGCGGAACTTGTCCTTAATGGCATTGGTGACGTGGGGAATCACCTGCACGGTACCGCCCAAAAAGTCGCCGCGACGCTCGCGGGCGATTAGGCTTTTGTAGATGGCACCGGTCGTAAAGTTGGAATCGCGGGTCAGGTTCTCATCAATAAAGCGCTCGTAATGACCCAGGTCCAGGTCGGACTCGTAACCATCCTCGGTAACGAAGACCTCACCATGCTGGAACGGGCTCATGGTACCGGGGTCGACGTTCAGATACGGGTCGGCCTTCTGCATCGTTACTTTGTAGCCACGCGACTTGAGCAGACGGCCCAGCGAGGCCGCGGTGATACCCTTGCCCAGGGACGAAACCACGCCACCGGTTACGAACACATGCTTGGTCATATTGAGTTACCTGCGCTTCCCGTAGAAGTTGTTTATCCACATCTTACGGGTCTTCATTGTAATACTCGCGCCGCGGACCGTTCGCAATTTTTCTCGCGTGCGATTGCATTTCTCAATCTTGAAACAAAACGCCGCCCGGTTTCCCAGGCGGCGTCGCTATGGCAAGGGTTACATGCTGCTATCGATCAGCAACCTCGTCCTCAAGCATTTCTTGAACGAGCATGCCAGTACGGACGCCCTCAAGATACCACTCGCCACGTTCGGTGAGGCAAATGCCATTTGCAAGCTGACCGCCGTCGTCGCTATAACGCGAGACGACATCAATCATGCCTTCGGAATCCAAGCGATCGATTGCGGCGCGGGCACGATACGGCGAAACCCCCACGCGTTCGGCAAGCGTTTTGCGCGAGAAACCATACGGCCCGCCATTGTCTTCGGTTTGCTGGTCGATCTCCATCAACACCAGCACCTCGACACGCTTCATATCGTTGACACTCGCACGACCCTTGCCCGCCATAGCAGCCTCCTCAAACCGAGCACGAGCATCTAACGCGCCGTGCGCGACCGACACACCTCACGATGGCAGGTAATATCCATCATGCGGCATCCCGCCAAGGATGAAACAGTTACGGTTATTGTATACCGCTCTAATTGTTTCTAGGCAGGTAAACGGCTATTTTTCGCCGAAATAGGCGCTTTATTGATCAAAAAGCCGTACCGGGCGCTAACCCGATACGGCCAAAATGCAATGCAATTACCGCGATGCTTCAAACTTAGCGATGGAAGAAACCACGGCGCTCAAACTTGGGCTCGCAGCACACGTTGATACCCAGTTTGCGCAGTACCGTCTCGTCCGTCGGCGAGATGATAACGCTAAAGAAAGCATCGCAACCGCGCAACTGCTCCAGGCCCGAAAGGACGCGAGCGGCCGTCTCACTCGTGGCCGAGGTGATCGACAGCGCCATAAGCGTCTCGTCGGTGTGGAGGCGCGGGTTTTTGCTGCCCAGGAAATGCGTCTTGAGCTTGCTGATGGGCTCGATCGCTTCATCGCTAATGACCTCGAGCTCAAGGTCGACGCCCGAGACATGCTTGAGGGCGTTCATAATGAGCGAACTTGCGGCGCCCAGGCGCGTGGAGGTCTTACCGGTCACCACGGAGCCATCGGGCATGACCATGGCACCCACGGGACCGCCCGTCAGCTGCTCCCTGGTGAGGGCCGCCGAGCGCGCCGGTGAGTAGTTCTTATCGATGCCGGCTTTCTTCATAATAATCTTGAGACGGTCGACTTGCTCATCGCCCACGCCGGTACGGCGCACATTTTCGACCGCGGTAAAGTAGCGGCGGACGATCTCCATCTTGGAAGCGTCGCGGCAGGCATCGTCATCGGTGATGGCAAAGCCAACCATATTGACGCCCATGTCCGTAGGGCTCTGGTAGGGGCTCTTGCCCAGGATCTTTTCCATCAGGGCACGGACTACCGGGAAGGCCTCGACGTCGCGGTTGTAGTTGACCGTGGTCTTGTTGTAGGCCTCAAGGTGGAAGGAGTCGATGATGTTGGCGTCATCGAGGTCTGCCGTGGCGGCCTCGTAGGCAATGTTGACCGGATGCGTAAGGGGCAGATTCCAAACCGGGAAGGTCTCGAATTTGGCATAGCCGGCGGCCGTGCCATGCTTGTGCTCGTGATAGAGCTGAGACAGGCAGGTGGCAAGCTTGCCCGAGCCAGGACCGGGGGCAGTGACCACGACGAGCGGTCGGGTGGTCTCGACAAACTCGTTCTTGCCGTAGCCATCATCGGACACGATCAGATCGACATCGTGCGGGTAGCCCTCGATGGGATAGTGCAGCTTGGCAGGAATGCCGAGCGCGTTCAGGCGGTTGCGGAACACATCGGCAGCAGGCTGGCCGGCGTACTGGGTGATGACCACAGCCGCGACGGCAAAGCCGTTGCCGCGGAACAAGTCAACCAGGCGCAGCACATCCTCGTCATAGGTAATGCCAAGGTCACCGCGAGCCTTGTTTTTCTCGATATGGTTCGCGTTGATCGCGATGATAACCTCGACATCGTCGGCGATGCTCTTGAGCATGCGGAACTTGCTGTCCGGTTCAAAACCCGGCAGCACGCGGCTCGCATGATAGTCATCGAACAGCTTGCCGCCAAACTCCAAATAGAGCTTGCCACCAAACTGTGAGATGCGCTCCTTAATGTGAGCAGCCTGCAGCTCGATATACTTCGCATTGTCGAAACCCTGGCGCATGTATGGCTCCCGTCCCGTTTCCAATTAATGTTCTAGGCGATTATAACGGAGCAGACCCTCCCCAACGCCCAAGCAATCAACTGGCACCAACCAAACACGTCATCGATAAGTTGCGGTGGAATAGTTCCCGTTTAACCCCTCAAGACGGCCAAACAGGAACGATTCCACCGCAACTTCCCCTTTTTGGTTCAAACAAACCTGGCCTTTGTATCAATAATGGAAACGTCGCAGGTGGAGCATAAGTCAGCGAAAGCCCGCCAGAGCGAGCAAGGTGACGTGAAAGAGGAGGGCATAGGCCTTTTGGCCATGCCCGACGATTGAACGTCAGATTGCCGCTCTGGCGGGCTTGCAGCGTCGAGCGGTTCCGGCGTTTGGTAAAACGCCGGAACACAAGAGCGCCCCCTCCCGCGCACGGAACGGGAGGGGGCTAAAGGTAGGAGTCTACCGGTGGGTTGACCCCACCGGACAGACGATGACCAGGTGATCCTCTACAGGATCGTCAAGGTTTCCGTGGGGTACCCGTTGGGTACTTAGAGCAGCACGCAGGCGACGGTCAGGATGACGGCGCAGACGACGGAGAGAGCGACGATGAGCTTAAGGGCAAACTTGAGCCAGGTCGTCCACTCGATCTTGGCCAGGGCGAGACCGCCCATGATGGCGCCGGAGGTCGGGGTGAACAGGTTCACGACACCGATGGCGGCGGAGAAGATCATGACCATGACCTCGGGCGAGAAGCCGAGCTTAACAGCCAGCGGTCCCATGATGGGCATGGAGACAGTGGCCATACCAGAGGTCGAAGGGATCAGGAAGGACAGGCCGAAGTAGACCAGGAAGCTCATGGGAGCGAAGATCACGCCGGACAGGCCAGCCAGGGCATTGGCGGCAGCGTCGAGGACGAAGACATCGAGGCCGGTGTTAGCCATGAGGACGGAGATACCACGGGCGAGGGCGATGACGAGAACAACGGACATCATGTCGGCAGCGCCGGTGATGAAGGTGTTGACGATCTGCTTCTCGGACAGGCCACCGATGATACCGATCAGGACGGCCATGAGGAAGAACCAGGTGGAAGCCTCGTCGAAGTACCACTGGCCAATGGGCAGGCCGGTGATCAGGGCAGACCAGCCCTGGACGACGGCGTTACCGTCGGCGTCGTAGACAGCGCCGGCGTCGAAGAAGTTGGCGACGCCCTCGTTGAGGTCGGCCAGCGGAATGAAGCCGACGATCATGACGACGAAGGTGAAGGCGAAGGCGATCAGAACACCCTTCTGACGACCGGTAAGCTTGACCTCCTTGTGGACCTCGGAAGCAGCCTTGCCGTGAGCCTCTTCGGCGTCCTTGAGCTCCTGCATCGACAGGATGGTGGAACCCTTGTCAGCCTTGACCTTCTTGGCGTAGCTCATCACGAAGAAGATGGACATAGCGGTAGTGACAATCCACAGGACGGCACCGAGGCCGATGATGATGGACTGGTTGACCTCAATGCCAACGCCGGTCAGAGCGTCGACGGCAGCGCCGACGGCGAACGGGTTAACCGTGGAGCCCAGGCAGCCGCAGCCAGCGCCGAGCAGGACGGTAGCGGCACCGACCATGGGGTCGAAGCCAGCGGCCATCATGGTAGCGGCGAGCAGGGCGTAGAAGGGAACGGTCTCCTCGCACATACCATAGGTGGTACCACCGAGGGAGAAGATGAGCATCAGCACGGGAATGAGCATAATCTCGTTGCCCTTAAGCTTCTGCACCAGGACGGCGATGCCGTTGTCCAGGGCGCCGGTCTCGGTCATCATGCCGAGGAAGCCGCCCAGGATCATAACGAAGAGGCAGACGGGCAGAGCGTCAGCGAAGCCCAGGATCGGGGCGGTGCAGAAATCGCTCAGACGGGCGGCAGTAACCGCGCCACCGGACGTGCCGGAGACGATAACGGTAATCACTGCGACAATTGCCAGCAGAGCAAGAAGAATGGTGAACGATGAAGGCATACCGCGCTTTTTCTTAGCGGTCTCAGTCATAGTTCTCATCCCCCCTTCATAAATCATTTACTGATCTCGCCAGAAGCGGCTCTTCCGTGCCGTGCCTGCCGCTTGATGCGAGATTATTACCAGATAAAACCGCTCGGGGTGCGCAGTAATACACCCCGAGCGAGATGCTAGATGCTCTTACTTGAGCGTGGCGTACATGACAGCCTTAATGGTGTGCATGCGGTTCTCGGCCTCGTCGAAGACCTTGGAAGCGGGGCTCTCGAAGACCTCGTCGGTGACCTCCTGCTCGGTGATGCCGAACTGCTCGCACTTCTCGGCGCCAATCGTGGTGTTGGTGTCGTGGAAGCTGGGCAGGCAGTGCAGGAAGATGGCACCCGGGTTGGCCATAGCCATGACCTCGGAGGTAACGCGATACGGGGTGAGCTGAGCGATGCGCTCGGC
Source organism: uncultured Collinsella sp. (assembly GCA_900542635.1). GTDB lineage: Bacteria > Actinomycetota > Coriobacteriia > Coriobacteriales > Coriobacteriaceae > Collinsella. The sequence continues at coordinate 978 of UQOJ01000072.1, read as the reverse complement.
CCAGACCTCGTCGGGCTCGCCCATGGAGACCCACACATCGGTGTAGATAACGTCGGCACCGGTGACGCCGTCCTTGACGTCGGTGGTCAGCTTGATGGTGCAGCCGTTGGCCTCGGCGATGGGCTTGCAGGCCTCGATGACGTCGTCGGCGGGCATGCACTCCTCGGGGCCGCAGGCCACGAAGTTCATGCCGAGCTTGGAGCAGACAACCATGAGGGAGCGAGCGACATTGTTCTTGCAGTCGCCCATGAAGACGAGGGTCTTGCCCTTGATGTCGTAGTTGAAGTTCTCCTGGACGGTCAGGATGTCGGCGAGCATCTGGGTGGGGTGCCACTCGGTGGTCAGGCCGTTCCACACGGGCACGCCGGACTTGGCAGCGAGCTCCTCGACGTCGTCCTGGGCAAAGCCACGGAACTCGATGCCGTCATACATACGGCCGAGAACGCGGGCGGTGTCCTCGATGGACTCCTTCTTGCCCATCTGCGACGAACCGGGATCGAGGTAGGTGACGCCCATGCCCAGATCCATGCCGCCGACCTCGAAGGCGCAGCGGGTACGAGTGGAGGTCTTCTGGAAGAGCAGAACGATGTTCTTGCCCTCGAGATAGCGGTGCGGAACGCCAGCGCGCTTCATGTCCTTGAAGTTCTTGGAAAGCTTGAGCAAGTACTCGATCTCCTCGGTGGAGAGGTCGAGGAGCTTGAGGAAGCTACGGCCGGAGAGGTTAACACCCATGGTTCGTTTCCTTTCGAAAAAATGAATTACATAAGTAATAGTGTTGCCCGTTTGACGGGCGAAACCGGTGCGGTTGTAGGGGGACCGCACCGGAACGTTAAAGACTTAGAGGTCCTCGCGCCAGAAGGGCATGCTCATGCAGCGCGGGCCGCCGCGGCCGCGGGAGAGCTCGGCGGAGGGCACGACGAGAAGGTCCAGGCCCTGTCTCTTATACACATCTGACGCTGCCGACGACTTAATAGGTGT
>UQOJ01000071.1 GCA_900542635.1 uncultured Collinsella sp. | reverse complement strand
CATACGAGCTTCGCCTTAGTCTCGTGGGCTCGGAGATGTGTATAAGAGACAGGTACAGCGGTGGCACCTGGACGCGCGTCGAGATGCCCGAGCGCCCGGGACACGCCGTGCTGCCCACGGTTCGCATTGCCGACCTGCGTCGCGAGTTCTCGCATGGCAGTCGCTCCATGTTCTCAAAACCGCTGATGGAAGGCCTGGAGCGTGTGGTCGAGCGCCGCGAGAAGGCCGTGCTGCTGCATAACCGCCGTGGCTTTGCGCCGTTCCTGATGTGCCGCGAGTGCGGCTGCGTCCCTACCTGCAACCACTGCTCCACCGCGCTTACGTATCACGAGCGCACGCACACGCTGCAGTGTCACACCTGTGGTTCGTCCTGGCGCGTGCAGCCGTATCCCGCGCCTACGAGCCGTTGCCCCAAATGTGGTAGTCGCTACCTGGCAAAAATGGGTCTGGGCACGCAGCAGATCGAGGACGCACTGCACCAGATGCTTCCCGAGGATGTCGCGATTATTCGCATGGATGCCGATTCCACGCGCGGCAAGGATGCGCACAAAAAGCTGCTCGAGCAGTTCGATGCAGCCGATTGCGCCGTGTTGCTGGGCACCCAAATGATCGCCAAGGGCCTCGACTTTCCCGAGGTTACACTTGTGGGCGTGGTCAATGCCGACTTCGCCCTCAAGCTGCCGGACTTCCGCGCAGGTGAGCGTGCCTACGATTTGCTGGAGCAGGTGGCGGGCCGTGCCGGTCGCGGCGATCGACCCGGCGAGGTGATTATCCAGACATACTTGCCCGAGGATCCGGTCATCCGCGCCGTAGCCGAGCACGACCGTTCGATCTTTACCGACTACGACCTGGATCAGCGCCGCGACGCTCTGTATCCGCCCTTCGTGCGTTTGGTCAACATTTTGGTGTGGTCGGCGAACCGAGACGACGCGCAGGACTACATCGGGCGCATTGCAAAACTTCTTAAGCGCCGCTGGCATGCCGCCGCGCCCGACTTTTTGCGGGCGGGGAGCGCCGTGCCGCAGGTGTTGGGCCCGGCTTCGTGTGTAATCGAGAGAGCCAAGGACCGTTACCGCTTCCATCTGCTTGTGAAGTCGCCGATAGGGTACCATGTCTCTGATGATATCGACGCCTGCCTCAAAGAGGCGGGCTCCGTGCGCGGCGTGAGCGTGAGCGTTGACGTCGACGCCTATGATTTGATGTAACAACCCGAAAGGATGGCCATGGAAGCCAACGGAATCGTACTTTCGCCCGACCCTCGTCTGCGCCAGGAGTGCGCCGTCATCGAGGAGATCACCCCGGCGATCGAGGCGCTTGCCGAGAAAATGAAGAAGATGATGTTCGACAACGGCGGTTGCGGCCTGGCTGCCCCGCAGATCGGCGAGCTCATTCAGCTCGTCACCATCGACTGCGACTACTGCGACAAGAACGACTACGATCCGTACGTGCTCATCAATCCCGTCATTGTTGAGCAGAGTGACCATCTGGTGCCGTCTAGCGAGGGCTGCCTGTCTATCCCCGGCATTAGCTGCGAGATCGAGCGTCCCGATCATGTCGTCGTCGAGGCATACGACCTGGATGCCAACCTGATTCGCTACGAGGCCTCGGGCGATCTGTTCTGCGTGTGCCTGCAGCACGAGATCGATCACCTGCATGGCAACACCATGTTCGAGCGACTGAAGCCCATGCAGAGGCTCAAGGCAGTCAAGGAGTACCAGGACGCCCTGGCCCGCGGCGCTCGACCGGGCGAGACGGAGTAGGTCCCACCGTCCCCGGTGCTGAGCGCCCACATATCATCCCGTGCTCAAACATTCTCGCTTTGCTGCGAAACTGCGCGCGGGACGATATGTGGGCGCTCAGCACCGGGGACTGCGTTGTTCTGGCTCGGTTCGCCCGGGTGCCGTTGGGCCAGGGATGGGCGTCTTCGCTGATAATTGCTTTGCTGAAAGAGCTGCTTTTATTGCGGCTCTTTCTTTGGTTTTGGGTATATTTGTTCTTGTTGAATTGTTATTGCGGATGGGCTAGTGACTTGGCTTTCCGCTGTTCTTTGTAGCCGTCTCGGCTTTGGTTGAGGGGAGACGTTCTTTATGCGTATTGTGTTTATGGGTACGCCTGATTTTGCTGTGCCTTCGTTGACTTCGCTTGTTGAGGCTGGGAATGAGATTGCGCTTGTTGTTACTCGTCCTGATGCTGTTCGTGGGCGTGGTAAAAAGTTGGAGCCGTCTCCTGTTAAGGCTCGCGCGCTTGAGCTGGGGTTGCCGGTTGTTGAGGCTAATCGTATGACGCCTGAGGTCGCGGAGGCGCTTCAGGCTGCCCAGGCCGATATTTTCTGTGTGGCTGCCTATGGCTGCATTTTGCCCGATGAGGTCTTGAATATGGCGCCGCTCGGCATTGTGAATGTTCATGCGTCCTTGCTGCCTCGTTGGCGAGGGGCTGCTCCTATTCAGCGTGCGATTCTTGCTGGTGATGAGGTTGCTGGCGTTTCCATTATGCGTATTGGGCATGGCGTGGATACTGGTGCTTATTGTGCGCAGGCCTCGACCTCGGTTGCCGGTAAGCATGCCGAGGCGCTGACCATGGAGCTTGGTGAGCTTGGCGGTAAGTTGCTTGCCGACACGCTTCCCTCGCTTGCCGATGGCTCGGCTGTTTGGACTGAGCAGGATGAGTCGCTCGTTACCCATGCTGCGAAGATTTCCAAGCAGGAGATGCGACTGGACCCTCAGATGGCTGCGCTTGATTGCGTGCGTCATGTGCTTGCTTCGTCCGACACCGCTCCCGCTCGTTGCGTGATTGTCGGCAAGACCGTTCGCGTGCTCGATGCCGCGCCGGCAGATGTGTCGCTTTGCGAGGGCCAGGTTCTCGTAAAGGCTAAGCGTGTTTACCTCGGTCTTTTCGATGGCTCAGTTGAGTTGCTCGAGGTTAAGCCCGATGGCAAGCGTGCTATGGCTGCTTCTGCTTGGGCCGCTGGCCTGCAGGGTGCCGATCTTGTCTGGGGTGTTTTGTCATGAGCAAGCTGTCTCCCGCGCGTAAGCTTGCGCTCGATGTGTTGATGGAGGCCGATCGCCGCGGCATGTACGCGCGCGATGTGCTGTCCTCCCGTGCTTCTGCCAAGGCCATTGACCAGCGCGATTCCGCTTTTGCCGCCCGCTTGGCGCTTGGTGTGGCCGCCACGCAGGGTATTTTGGACGAGCTGCTCGATCAGTTTCTCGATAAGCCCAAAAAGGTCGCGCCGCGCGTTCGCATGGCGCTTCGCATCTCTGCTTTCGAGATGCTCTATCTGCATACGCCTGGCCGCGTTGCCGTAAGTCAGGGTGTTGAGTTGGTTCGCTGCGGCGCTAAGTCCGCCGCCGGTTTGGCTAACGCCGTACTGCATAAGGTTGCGGATAACGTTGAGGACTTTGCCACGGCATCCGACGCGGATGAGCCCGAGCGACGCTTGGTTCGTCTGTCGCGCCTGATGGGTCTGCCGCGTTGGCTGTGCGCTCGTATTATGGCGTCGTTCGACACGCCGGAGGGTGCGCTTAACTTTGCCGGCAATCTGGCCCCCGCGCCGCTGGCCCTGCATGAGAACGCCTTTGCGACCAAGCTCGATCCGTATATCTCGCAGCTCGTCGCACCTGTCTTCCCGGGCTGCCATGCCCCGGTTGATGCCCAGGTTACCGTTGCTTCGGGTGTGTTTGAGCGTGCTGCCGCGGTGGCCTCGGACCTTAACGCGCAGCTTATCGCCACAGCTGCCACGCGCCCTGGAAGCTGCCTTGAGATTGGTGCCGGTCGCGGTACCAAGACCTATGTGATGATGTGCCAGGCCAAGCGCGCGGGCTTTGAGCGTCAGCATACGGCGCTCGATCTGCATGATCGCAAATGCGATCTGAATCTCGCTCGCCTGCACAAGGCCGGTATTCAGGGGGTTCGTACGGTCTCGGGTGATGCCTGCGAGCTTGATGAAGTACTGACATCGTTTGATGCCATGCTTGGCAAGCCGGTTAAGTTCGATACGGTTTTTATCGATGCGCCGTGCTCGGGCACCGGCACCATGCGCCGTCATCCTGAGATCCCGTGGCGTCTGACCGAAAAGGATGTGACGGTTGAGCTGCCCAAACTGCAGCTGACGATGCTCAAGGAAGCCGCCGCGCGCGTGGCTGCCGGCGGCGAGCTCATCTATGCGACGTGCTCGGTCTTCGACGAGGAGAACACGCAGGTGGTGGACGCGTTCCTTGCTTCTCCCGAGGGCACCGGTTTTAGCCTGGAGCCGCTCTCCGAGGCGCAGATTCTGCAACTCCCCGAGTTCGCCCAGGCCAAGAAGCTCGTCTCCGTACGACAGAACGATCGAGGCCTCTTCCAAAGCGTGCCGGTAAACGCCGACTCCTACGACGGCCACTTCTGCGCCCGCTTGGTCCACAAGTAATGACTAAGTTGCGGTGAAATAGGGATTGAATAGCGGCTTCTACCCGCCTAACAGTCCTTATTTCACCGCAACTCATAGAGCCGCCTTTAGCGCAAAGAAATGGCCCCGCGATCGGTGTTGATCGCGGGGCCGCGCTGTTCCTAGTGGTTATGCGGGCAGTTGGCGCAGCAGCCGCTCGTGGCGCTGGTGCTGGAGCCGCCGCTTCGCTGGTCGGTGTTATAGAAACCGCTGCCCTCAAATTTAATGCCGCTGGCCGAGAACGTCTTGGTCGCCGGGGCACCGCAGCTCGGGCACACGACCTCGGGAGTCTCGGACATGGGATGCTCAACCTCAAACACGTTGCCGCAGCTCGAGCACTTGTAATCGTAGCGCGCCATAATACTTCCTTTTCAGCACAAAGCGGGCAGATTACTCTGCCCGCAAAAATTCAAACGTCTGTAACTGTACCCTATATCGGGGGTTTTATCACGCTTCGCCCCAGAATCTATGGTTGTTGCGCAGGAGCTGTGCTGTTTTGTTCTCGGCGGCGGCAATGTCCGCCTCGTCAGCCTGCCAAGTCCAGTTGCCCGTTGCCACGCCCGGAACGTTCATGCGCGCGTCGTCGCCAAGCCCCAGGATATCCTGCAGCGGCATCATCACCAGGGGAGCGTCGCTTTCCAGCGCGTCGCTCATCAGCTTGGCAGCAAACTCAACACCGCTCGGCTCGTCGCCGCCGGCAAAGGAACGCGTACACCAGCCGGCGAGCGTCGAGGTGTCGTGCGTCGACGTGTACAGAATCTTGCCGGGCGTGGGGTGCACGCCGCAACGGACGTCGTAATCGCTAAACTCCAGCACGTCCATGCCGGGGAAGCCGCAGGTCGAAGCCATGGCGCGAACACCGGGCGTCAAATAGCCCAGGTCCTCGGCGATAAAGTTGAGCGGACCCAGCTCGTCATAGGCGGTCTGGAACAGGTCTTTGCCCGGGCCCGCCAGCCAGCGACCGTCGGCGCAAGCCTTGCCCGCGGGGATACTAAAGTAGCTGTGGAAGCCCAGGAAGTGATCCAGACGCACGCGGTCGTAGAGCGAAAACGCACGACGCAGGCGATCCATCCACCAGCTATAGCCGTTCTGCTTCATGTGGTCCCAGCGGAACGTCGGGTTGCCCCACACCTGGCCCTCGGGTGCAAAGTTGTCGGGCGGCGCGCCGGAAATCTCGATCGCCTTGCCGGTATCGGACAGCCAGAAGTTCTCGGGCTCGCTCCACGCATCCGCCGAATCGTCCGAGACATACATCGGGATATCGCCGATGACCTCGATGCCCTTCTTGTGCGCGTAGTTCATGAGCTCGCACCAAGCCAGGTCAAAGCGGTACTGCATGTACGCCTGCAGCTCGGCCTCGTCGTGGAAGCGCTTGTCATCGATCAGATACTCGTTGTAGCGCGCGACATCTGCCGGCCAATCATGGCGCGAATCGCCTTCAAAGTACTTCTTAACGGCCATGTAGACGCAGTACTTCTCGAGCCAATCGGCATTGCGATGTTTAAACGCGGTGTACAGCGGATCGGCATCCTCGCCTCCGCGGGCCTTCCAGGTCTCAAAGTCGGCGGCCAGCTCCTCGTGGCTCTCGGGTAGCAGGTCGATATTGCCTGCAAAGGCCGAAGGACCGGCGTAAGGGGAGCGGAAGAAGTCCGTGGGGTTGACGGGGAGAACCTGCCAGTAGCGCATGCCCATGGCAGCCAGATGGTCGATAAAGCGACGCGTGGGCGCACCGATCGTACCGGGCTTGCCGTCGTCGGTCGGCACCGATGTGATATGGCACACAACACCCGCACCGTGATCGAGCGGCTCCTGCAGGCGCTGCTCGGCGTGGTGATAGATGATCGACGAGCCCAGCGGGTACAGGTCGAGCGTGACCGTGCCGTTGTGAATCTCGCACTCGTGACCGCTAATCACATCGCTCGCACATTCGCCGAGCGCCGGAATGGTCACGCGATGCGAATTGCGCAGGCTGCGGTTGATGATGACGGTCGCGGACTCGCCGTCTTTGCCGGTGCGCGTATAGGCGAGTACTTCGTCATTGAGCGCAAAGGCCTTGATCTCGCCGTCAACCATAAACGGCAGCGCGCGGCGCACAGCAGATGCGTTCTTGACGATTGCAAACGTATCGAAGTCGTGCAGGTCTTCCTTGGTCGGCATGGTGCGGCGATTACCCGGATCGGTCAGGCCCTCAAGGCCGTACTCGTCACCGTAATAGATTGAGGGAACGCCCGGGAATGTCATCTGCATAAGCGTCGCGAGCCAAAATCGGCTCTTGGCCAGGCCCATCGAGTTCTCGTCCAGGCGCCACTTGCTGCGTTCGCTCTCGGGCAGCTGCGACTCGTCAGGGCCGCCGCCGAGCACCGAGATAATGCGCGGACGATCGTGGCTCGAAAGCAGATTTAGTGCGCAAGACAGTGCCTCGCGCGGATAATTCTCGCGTAGGGTCTCAATATCCTCGGCAGCTTGGTAGGCGTTTTTGTAGCCCATCAAAAAGCCGATGACCATGTCGCGGAAGGGGTAATCCATGGCCGAGTCGAGCTCGAAGCCTTGCAGATAGCGACGCAGATGGCCGTAGCTGATCTTGTTGGAGGCGTCTTCCCAGACTTCGCCGAGCAGCAGCGCGTCGGGCTTCTCGGCGAGCACGGCCTTTTTGATCTCGGCTAGGAAATCGTCGGAAAGCTCGTCGGCCACATCCAGGCGCCAGCCGTGAGCGCCGGCGCGCAGCCATTTACGAATGACGCCGTCCTTGCCCAGGAGCCGCTCGCGTACCAACTCGGAGCTCTCATTGATGGCGGGCATATTGCCCACGCCCCACCAGCAGTCGTACGAGCCGTCCTCGTGGAAATAAAACGCATCGCGCCACGGCGAATCCTCGCTCTGCCATGCGCCCACGCCGGGGTAGTTGCCGTAGCGGTTGAAGTAGATCGAATCGTCGCCCGTGTGGTTGAACACACCGTCCAGAATGATGGAAATGCCCAGCTTCTCGGCCGCCTCGCACAGCTCAGTAAAGTCCTGCTCGGTGCCCAGAATCGGATCGATCTTGGTGTAATCGGCGGTGTCGTAGCGGTGGTTGCTCGCGGCTTCAAAAATGGGGTTGAGGTAGATGGCTGTAAAGCCCAGCTCGGCGATGCGAGGCAGGTCTTCCTGAATGCCCTTGAGCGATCCGCCGTAAAAGTCCCAGGTCTTGATGGAGCCGTCCTCGGCGCGCTCGTAAACGGGCGGCTCGTTCCAGTCCTCGACCATCCGGCGCTGAATGCCCTTACGCGGTTTTTCGACCTCGGCCAGCGTGCGCTCGCGCCAGTGCTCGTCGCGGGCATAGCGATCGGGGAAGATCTGGTAGACCATACCGCGCTCGTACCACTCGGGACGAACCTCACGGTGTTTGTAGACAGTGACCTGGAATGACGGCACCTCGGCGTAGTCGTAGGTTACGCCCTCGCCACCGGTGCGACCCTGTGGTGCGCCCAAACGGACCTCGGGCTGGCCCTCGATATTGCATATAAAGCTGTACCAGATAAGACAGGGCTCGGTGCACTCAAGCTCTACGGTAAATATGCCGTCGCCCTCGTGCGTCATGGGATACCGAGACTCACCGATCTCATCGACCCAGGTGCGCAGCGTAAGCGTTGCCTGCGCGGGATCGGCATCCTCCAAAATCACCGAGAGGGAAAGGGTAGTTCCTGTGGTCACAGCGCCAAACGGAGTGCGAAACTGCGGCAGACGGCTGTTGTGTAACAATCTCATAGTACGGTCCAGTTCAATAGAATCATGGCCCGCAGGCCATGGGCTTTACGCACAGGATGTAAGTATATCTGTTGCACACAGGCTGTATAAACAACATCCGTTTACCATCGGCGAACGGTTGTCCTAGAAAATCGTTTTACCATCAAAATTATCGCGATATTCTAAAACATCTATACCGATACTATTTGTAGATAAACAAAAGTACTTCGGTTTACTACGATGGATTGAATGATCTTAACCACAGCCATTTTGGTGATATTAAAACCGCAGGTAGAAGCGTTGCCATTTTCGTTGATTGCTCGTTGTGGTCGGCTTGCGCCATTTTATCGTAGTAAACCGGCTATCTTTTGTGTTTTACGCTCACAGAAAGGGGGCGCCTGGTTAGGGCGCCCCCTTAGTTGGGCGAGGATTCGGTTTTTGATCGTCCGGATTAGCGGCGCTTGCGGGTGGCCGTGGCCTTGCGGACGGACGTCTTCTTGGACGGGGCCTTTTTCTCTGCCGGAGCGGCGGGGGAGACCGGAGTCTCCTTGGTGGGCTCTGGCTTGGCCTTTACCTCGGCCTTGGGCTCCTCATTGGCGGCAGCGGGCTTGGCCTCGACCTTAGCCTCCGCCTTGGGAGCAGTAGCCTTGGTCGTGGTGCGCTTGCGCGTGGTGGTCTTGGCGGTCGGCTTTGCCTCGGCAGTTGCCTCGGCAGTTGCCTCGGCCTTGGGCTCGGCGGTCGTCTCCTCGACTTTGGCAGCAGGCTTTGCGGCGGCCTTCGAGGTCGTCTTCGCAGCGGCCTTCGTCGCGGCAGCCTTCGTGGTCGTCGACTTCGTTGCCGTGGTCTTCTTGGCTGCCGTTGCCTTCTTGGCGGTCGCGGTCGTCTTCTTGGCTGCAGTCTTGGCCGGTGCCTTGACGGCGGGCTTGGACTTGACGGCGGCCTCAGCCTTTACCTCGGGAGCAGCCTCGGCC
>UQOJ01000070.1 GCA_900542635.1 uncultured Collinsella sp. | reverse complement strand
GACGGAAAGCACATTAAGTGCTTTCCTTTGCGTGCGGAACTCGCGACAAACTTAATATATTTCGCCGCCCCTCTGCCAAGCTCGGGAGACGACACGTTGATGTCTGCTTAACTCTGCTCGTTCAGGCTAATGACTTTGTTGGGGGTCCACTATTTGCTGGAGGGTGAACTTGCATTGGGACGGTTCACCTTCTGCTTGTGGCTTTGCCTCATCGAAATCGAAGATCATGATGGCGCAGTTGGGGAGTTTTGTTGGGAGCTCGAAGCCCTCTGGGGCTGCGGCCTTGATAAATTGGCGGCTGGCGCTGCCGTGGCTTACTGCTAGAAGGGTTTCGATGCCCTCGGAGCCCATGATATTGGTAAGCGCATCCACCATACGTTCTTGCAGCGCCTGGCTTCCTTCTCCTCCGAAGGGGACCAGGTCCTCGCCCGGATCCCAGACGTCGGTGGGCAGCGCGTCGTGCGGGCCCTCTTCGAAGGTGCCGTAGCAGCGCTCGATAATGCCTTCGCAGGGCTCAACGTCAGCGTCTGCGCCGAGGAGCTCGGTTGCGACGAGGCTTGCCGTGGCCATGGCTCGGCCCAAAGGGGAGGAGACCACTTTGTCGGGAACGACGTTGTGGGCTTTGAGCCACGCGGCTGCCATCCCGGCTTGCTGACGGCCTAAATCGGTGAGCGGTGAATCACAGCGACCCTGGACGAGCTTTTTGACGTTGAATTCCGTCTGACCATGGCGGAGTAGATATAGACGCTTCATGCTCTCCCCTTCTGTATAACTAGCTTTACCGGCGCAGCCCTACTCGTGGGTATGCCCTACGTAGTCTTCGTCGATCGTGATTTTGGCGACCGACTTGGGGTATTCCGATTCGACCCGTTGTGCCAGCGCGTGCTTTAAGTCTTCGGCACTCATCTGCAGATCCGAGGGTCGCACGCAGTCAAAAATCACATTGGTGTGCGTGGGACCCGGCACACAGCGCAGATCGTGAATTGTAAGACGGCTATCGATCTGTTGAGCCATGGCGTTGATGCGCAAACGCATGCTTGCCAGCTTGGGGTCATCGGTCACGATGGGATCGTAATGGAGCGTGACGATCATGCCCTCTTCGTTCCTAAACGCCTGCTCAATATTGTCGAGCGTGTCATGGCTTTCCAGAGGGCTGGCCTCGGCTGCCATCTCGGCGTGAGCGCTTGCGAACTTCCTGCCCGGGCCGTAATCGTGAACCATCAGATCGTGAACGCCCAAAACGCCGGGATAGCTCATGATCTTGTCTCGAATGTGCTTGACCAGCTTAGGATCGGGCGACTGACCCAAAAGCGGGCTCACTGTATCTTGGATAAGCTCAAAACCGCTCCAGCCAATATAGGCGCCAACGGCAAGGCCGACCCATGCGTCAAGATTGATGTGCGTCACCTGCGAAACAATTGCGCACGCTAACACGGCGCCCGTGGCAAGGACATCGTTCTTGGAATCCTGCGCGGTCGCATGCAGTGTCTCGGACTCAATGCGATCGCCGAGCTTTTGGTTGAGGGCCGCCATCCACAGCTTTACGACCATCGAAAGCACTAGAACTGCCACCAGGGCAAGCGAGAACTCGACAGGTTCGGGGTGGATAACGCGCTCAACCGAGGACTTCACCAGCTCAACGCCAATCAGCAGCACGAGTGCCGCCACGACCAGACCCGAGAGATACTCGTAGCGACCGTGGCCGTATGGATGCTCGGGGTCGGCGGGCTTGCTCGCCAGCTTAAAGCCCAGCACGCTCACGATGTTCGAGCTAGCATCGGACAGGTTGTTCATGGCATCCGCCACGATCGAAACCGATCCCGACAGTACGCCAATTGCGCCCTTCGCAGCACATAGTGCCACATTGGCGAGAATACACACCACGCCCGTCAACGTGCCCACGCGCGCACGGTCGCCCTGCGCACGCTTAACAATCCACTCGACCATCTGCATCCGCCCCCACGGTACTACCTATATATCTATTGCTCAAACGGATTGTAGTGTAGCCACTTTGTCCTCCAGATACAAAAAGGCCGCAACCCGCACGGGCCACGGCCTTGGAACATGACAGAGGAATCGTCCTTGTGTCGCACAGGTTTATGCGCTCACTTCAGCAGCGCTCGCCACTGTTTCGGGCGAATCGGCTCCGTCCCCCGTCGTCTGCTCCTTCGCCGGCACCACGCCAAAGCAGTAGCTCAGCGCCGCAGACACCGCAAATGCCGTGCCGCCAGCAACGCAGCACCACAGCAGGTTCGAAATGCCGCCCGTGGCAAAGCCAATGACCATAAGGACGTTCGTCATGCCGATGGTATAGGCCGTAACGTGGCCCACGGCCGCAACAAGGCCTCCGACGGCGCCGCCAATGGCCATGCACGTCAGGCACCTGCCATATTTAAAGCCGCAACCGTACAGCGCCGGCTCGCTTACGCCGCCAAGCACGCCCGAGATCGAATAGCCCAGCATGAGCGCCTTCTCGTCCTTATCCGCAACGCGGAGCGACGCGCCAAAGGGCATGCCCCAAACGGCAAACGTCGCCATAGTCGCGGCGATCAAGATGCACGAATCCGTTCCCACACTCATAAACTGCGCATAGGCGAGCGATAGGGCAACGTTGCTGACACCCGCGATCTTAAGGAACTCCCAGCCCGCGGCAAGCCCCATGAGCGTGAGCAGAGACACGATGCCACCGGAATTGCCAAGCATAAACATAAGCTTGCCCAACAGCATGCCCAGATAGCTGCCCGCCGGCGCCGCGATACACAGCGAAACCGGAACCATGACAAGCATGGTCGCAAACGGAACAAACGAAAACGCTACGGCCTTGGGGATAACGCGCTGAAAGAAACACTCCACTCGCCATAGCACGGGCACCGAGATGAGAACCGGAATAACAGTCGTCGTGTAATCGTTGACCGGCGCGGGAAGCAGACCATACACGGAAGTCATCGACGCCCCCGTCGTCGATGCGGCATCGACGAGCTTAAGCAGATCGGGCGCAATCAACACGCCGCCCAGCATCATGCCCAGTTGCTCCGAGCAACCGAGCTGGCGGGCGGCCGCCCAACCAAGATAAATGGGCAAAAAGTAGTAGCCGGCGTTATAGAGCCAACTGTAGAACAGGCGATAGATTTCGGAATCGGCAGACCACAGGCCCAGCATGCCTTCGCCCATAATGACGGCGACGGTGCGGAACAACGCCGCGCAGACAATAAACGGCAACGCCGACATCATGCTTTTGGACAGATAGTCCACCACGGCCATTGCGTTTGATGAAACCGTCGTTGTAAACGAGGTGTTAGAAACTTGTGGCATGAAACGCCTTTCCCAATGTAACATGCGGGCTGTCTCTTTGTCACATCGTGCGGTACTGACCGATTGCGCGGTACTTTTCGTAGCGGAGGTTTGTGAGGGTCGCGTCATCGAGCCGCCCAAGCGCATCGAAGGCATCAAATGCCGAGGACATAACGGCACCGGCGATCTCCTCATGCGACAGGCCCCTATCGTCGACAATGCCGTCGATGATGCCGAGCGCCAACAGATCGGGGGCCGTGAGCTTAAGCGCCTCGGCGGCCTCATCCGCGCGCTCGGTATCCTTCCACAGGATCGACGCACAGGCCTCGGGACTCACGACCGAATAGGCCGAGCTCGAGAGCATCAGGATGCGGTCGGCCACGGACAGCGCCAGCGCGCCACCAGAGCCGCCCTCGCCTGTCACCACCGAGACAATCGGCGTCTTAAGGCCGCTCAACTCCATGAGATTCTGGGCAATCGCCTCGCCCTGGCCGCGCTCCTCGGCACCGATGCCGCAAAACGCGCCCGAAGTATCGACCAGGCACAGAACCGGTCGACCAAACTTTTCGGCCTGGCGCATAAGGCGACGCGCTTTGCGGTAGCCCTCGGGATGCGCCATGCCAAAGTTGCGGCGCATACGCTCTTTGGTCGTGGTGCCGCGCTCGATGGCGATAACCGTCACGGGTCGCCCGTCCTTCCAGCCAATGCCAGCCACCACGGCAGCATCGTCGCCAAAGTAACGGTCGCCGTGCAACTCCACAAATCCATCCAGGCCCAGCGAGATCATCTCACCCGCCGTGGCGCGATCTGCCGAGCGGGTCTGCTTGACAATCTCGAGCGCGGTTTTTGGCGCGGCCGAGCGCTTGAACAAATGTTCCAGCTTTTTGCCGCGGCGGCCCGTATGCACGATCTCATGCGGTGCCCCCAGGCCGGGCGCGTGCCCTTCGTGCAGCGCCAGCAGCTCGCCTACCGTGAGCGCAATCTCGCCACGCGGAACAACGGCATCGCAAAAGCCGTGCTCCAGCAAAAACTCGGAGCGCTGGAACCCCTTGGGCAAGCGCTTATGCATGTTCTGCTCGATCACGCGCGGGCCGGCAAATGCCGTCAGGGCATCGGGCTCGGCCAGGATAATGTCGCCCTCCATGGCAAAACTCGCGGTTACGCCTCCGGTCGTGGGGTCAGTGAGCACCGTAATATACAGGCCGCCCGCCTCGCTGTGGCGCCTAACCGCCGCGGAGATCTTGGCCATCTGCATAAGCGATGTCACGCCCTCTTGCATGCGCGCACCGCCCGAAACGGTAAAACCGACAACCGGCAATCCCAGCTCGGTCGCACGCTCAAATGTGCGACAGATCTTCTCGCCCACCACGGAACCCATCGAGCCCATCATAAAGTTGGCGTCCATAAAGAAGAGCGCCGTATCGCAACCGCAGATTTTGCCTCTGCCGCACACAACGGCATCGCGCTCGCCCGAACGCTCGCTCACGCTCTTGAGCTTGTCGGCATAGCCGGGAAACGAGAGGAAGTCCTCCGACGCCAGATTGGCATCCCATTCCTCAAACATGCCCTCGTCGACCGTCATGCGCATGCGCGCGCGACCGCTCACGCGAAAGTGTTTGCCGCAACGAGGGCAGACCTCGAGGTTGTCGTGCAGGCGTGCCTCATCGATCACACGACGGCACTCCGGGCACTTGATAAACACGTGGCGCGCAGGAAACTCGGCGCACGACTCGGTCATCGGTCCCTCGAGGACGTTGACCGTCTTCGCTTTTCTATTCATCAGCATAGAGATGCCCCATCAGATCGGTGTGATACATGCCCGACAAGAACTCGTCGTTTACCAGCACGTCGAGCTGAAGCTCGCTGTTTTCGCTCACGCCCTCAATCACGAGCTCGCCCAGGGCCGAGCGCATCTTGCGAATGGCGCCGTCACGCGTGGGCGCACACACGATGAGCTTGCCGAGCATGGAGTCGTAGTACGGCGGAACGTTCGCACCGGCAAACATGGCGGAATCCCAGCGCACGCGCGGACCACCCGGCACACGCAACGCGGTGACCGTTCCGCATGACGGCAGAAAGTCCGGCGTTTCGGCATTGATGCGGCACTCCATGGCGTGGTTGTGGACCGGTATGTCCTCCTGTTCAAAGGGCAGAGGCTGGCCGGCTGCCACGCGCAGCTGCCACTTGACCAAGTCGGTATCGGTCACAAACTCCGTAACCGGATGCTCAACCTGCAGACGCGTGTTCATTTCCATAAAGTAGAAATTGCCGTCGTCCGAGTACAAAAACTCGATGGTGCCGGCTCCCTCGTAGCCGACGGCACGAGCCAGGTCACGCGCTGCCTTGTGCATGCGAGCACGAATGTCGTCGTGTCCGTCGAGGCACGGCGCGGGGCTCTCCTCGATCAGCTTTTGATTGCGGCGCTGCACCGAGCACTCGCGCTCGCCGAGCGAAAACACATGGCCCTGCTTATCGGCCATAATCTGCACCTCAACGTGGTGCGCCGGCGCGACGAACTTCTCCATGTAGCACTCGCCGTCGCCAAAAACGGCCTCGCCCTCGGCGCGTGCTTCAATAAAGGCCTTTGCCGCATCTTCCACGCGCTCGACCTTGCGAATACCGCGACCGCCGCCGCCCGCACGCGCCTTGATGAGCACGGGGCAGCCAATGCGCTCGGCCTCGGCCGTTGCCTCCTCGGGGCTTTTGAGCAAATCGCAGCCCGGCACGATGGGCACGCCCGCGGCAGCGGCCGTTCGGCGTGCGGCGTCCTTGTCGCCCATGCTGTCGATGACCTCGGCCGAAGGACCGACAAACGCCAGACCGTACTTGTCGCAGTCGCGCACGAAGCTCGCCTTCTCGGAAAAGAAACCGTAGCCAGGATGGATCGCCTTTGCCCCCGACTTTACGGCACAGGTGAGCACAGCATCGTCGTTGAGGTAGCTCTCGGCAAGACGCGGGCCGCCAATGCAATACGCCTCGTCGGCAAGCTGCACGTGCAGCGCGTCCGCATCGGCCGTGGAATAGACGGCGACGGTTTTGATGCCCATATCGCGGCACGCGCGGATAACACGGACCGCGACTTCGCCGCGGTTGGCGATGAGCACTTTGTCGAACATGAAGCCTTCCTTAACTTTCGTGCATGAGTGCAAAGGACATATCGGCGCGGCAGCAAACCTCACCGTTGACGCTTGCGGTACCCGTCGCAAAACGGAACGGCCCGCGCGCACGCGTGATGGAGCACACCAGATCCACCGTATCGCCCGAGCGCACCGGACGCTTAAAGCGCACCTTGTCCAGACTCGTGTAGAACGGCGTCGCGCCGCGCGCCTCCTCATCGCCCATCAGCAGCACGCAGCAGTTCTGGGCGAGCATCTCGCACTGAATCACGCCGGGGACGACCGGGTTTCCCGGAAAATGCCCCTGCAAAAAGTACTCGTCGCCCGTAATCGTGATCTTGCCGTGGGCCTCGTCGCCCACCAGCTCGGCTTCGTCGAGCAAGAGCATCGGCTCGCGATGCGGCAACAGCTCCTTGAGCTCTTCTTTGTTCATGGATATCACCTATCCGATCCTCATGAGGCAGCTGCCAAACTCCACGAGGTCGCCGTCGGCCACGCAGATCTCGAGCACCTCGCCGTCTGCCTCGGCCGTCACCTCGTTGAGAACCTTCATGGCCTCTATGATGCAGAGGGTCTCGCCGGCCTTGACCTTAGAGCCCACGTGCACAAACGGCTCGTCGCCCGGCGCCGGGGCAGCATAGAAAACGCCGACCATGGGAGCGGTCACCTCGGCGCCCTTGGGCTCCGGTGCGGCGGCAGGTGTCTGCGCGGCGGGCTCCGGTGCGGCAGGCGCGACTGTGGGAGCTGCAACTGGAGCGGCCATAGCGCTCGGCATGGGCATGGGCACGGCAACCGGCTGTGCGGCGCTCGCGCGCTCGAGTTCGACCGCGGTGCCATCGGGCTCCTCAACGCGTACGCGCGTGAGGCCGCGGTCCTCCATAACATCGGCTATCTCGGCAAGTCTTTTGGAATCCATGCTCTAGCTCCTCGTATATCTACGCAGCGCGATGGCGGCGTTATGCCCGCCAAAGCCCAGGTTGGTCGAAAGCGCCCAGGTGAGGTCGGCGCGAACCGCGCGATTGGGCGTGTAGTCAAGATCGCAGGCGGGATCGGGCGTGTGGTAGTTAATGGTCGGGGGCACCACGCCCTGCTCGAGCGCCATGGCACAGGCCATGACCTCGATGGCACCCGTGGCGCCGATCATGTGGCCGGTCATCGACTTGGTCGACGAGACATGTGCGGCGCACGCCGCGTCCTCGCCGAGCGCACGCTTGATGCCCGCCGTCTCGGACGAATCGTTGAGTTTGGTCGAGGTGCCGTGAGCGTTGATGTAGAGGCCCTCGGAAGGCTTAACGTCGCCCTCGGTCACCGCCAGCGATATCGCACGGGCAATGCCGGCAGCCTCGGGATCGGGGCTCGTGATGTGATAGGCATCATCGGTGTTGCCGTAGCCCACGACCTCGGCATAAATGTGCGCACCGCGCGCCTGCGCATGTTCCATGCTCTCGAGCACGAGCACGCAGGCGCCCTCGCCCATCACAAAGCCGTCGCGGTCTGCATCGAACGGGCGGCAAGCCGTCGCGGGATCGGGGTTGGTGGTCAATGCGCGGCAGGACGTAAAGCCCGCAACGGCATCGGGGATAATTGCGGCCTCGGCGCCGCCCGCGAGGATCGCGTCGGCATAGCCGTGCTTGATGGCGCGGAACGCCTCACCCACCGCATGGGCAGAAGTCGCGCAGGCAGTCACGACGGGCAGGGTCGGGCCCTTTGCCTTATGGCGAATCGCGATGTTGCCCGATGCCATGTTGGGGATCATCATCGCGATCATATAGGGCGATGCGCGGCGGGGCCCACGTTCGGCAATCGTATGGACGTTGTCGACGAGCGTCGTCATGCCGCCCACACCCGAGCCCACGTAGACGCCCAGGCGCTCACGATCGACGGCGCCTTCGACATCAAAGCCTGCATCGTGCATGGCCTCGTCCGAAGCCGCCAGTGCAAACTGAACGCAGGGGTCCAGGTGCTTGGCGTCACGCTTGCCAAAGTACTCGTTGCCGTCAAAACCCTTGACCTCGGCCGCCACCTTAACGGCGAACGCATCGGTATCGAAGTGCGTGATCGGGCCGATACCGCACGTGCCGGCGCACATGGCCGCCCAGGTGGCAAGCGCGGTGTTGCCGAGCGGCGATACGGCACCGATGCCGGTGATTGCAACTCTCTGTTCCATCATGGTCTCCTCATCCAAGCCATTCTTCGGCCCTGGTTTCTACATCGCCATTCCGCCGTCGACGCGTACGACCTCGCCCGTAATGTAGGCAGCCGCATCGCTCGCCAAAAAGCGCACCACGCCGGCCACTTCCTCGGGGCGAGCCATGCGCTTTAGGGGAATCTGCTCCTCGGTTGCCGCGCGAACCTTCTCCGAGAGCTTTGCCGTCATATCCGTCTCGACAAACCCGGGGGCGACCGCGTTCACTCGTACGCCGCGGGGCGCAAGCTCGCGCGCCACCGCCTTGGTCAGGCCAATTACGCCCGCCTTGGAGGCAGCGTAGTTGGCTTGCCCGGCATTGCCCATCAGGCCCACGACCGAGCTCATGTTGACGACGCAACCGCCGCGCTGGCGCATAAAGGTCTTAGTGAGCGCGCGTGTCGTATTGAACGTGCCCTTGAGATTGACATCGAGCACGCGGTCGAAGGCATCGTCGCCCATGCGCATGAGCAGGCCATCGCGGGTGATGCCGGCGTTGTTGACGAGCGCCCAGATCGAGCCGAAGTCGTTGAAGACCGCTTCCACGCACGCGTTGACAGCGTCAGGATCAGCCACGTCGCATTGATATGCGCGCGCCGTGGCGCCAACCATCTCGCAGGCTTCGCATGTCTCGCGCGCGGCATCGACGCTACCGGCATAGACGACGGCAATATCAAAGCCGTCCTCCGCCAAGCCAACCGCACAAGCGCGGCCGATACCACGCGAACCGCCCGTGATCAGTGCCACACGGCGTGAGCCGTTGCGCTCGAGCGCGCCGTTGTTCATGTTGCCCATGTCGTTCCTTTCGGGTTACAGCCCTGTGGGCTATGCGAGCTCGTCGGCAATAGCTGCGACCTGTTCGGCCGTTTCGCACGAATACACACGAACGTCGCTCAACGTACGCTTGACCAAGCCGGACAGCGTTTTTCCGGGGCCGACCTCAATAAACGTGTCGATGCCCTGATCCTGCAGAGTATGCAGCGTGTCGACCCAGCGAACGGCATGACTCACCTGGTTGGCCAAGACATCCGATGCCGCTCGCGGGTCCGCCGGATAGGGCGCCGCCGTC
>UQOJ01000069.1 GCA_900542635.1 uncultured Collinsella sp. | reverse complement strand
TCTACACCTATTAAGTCGTCGGCAGCGTCAGATGTGTATAAGAGACAGAAGTTAACCTGTTTGACGCCATCGAGCGCTGTTCCGACCTGATGATTCGTCGCGGCGGACATGCTGGTGCGGTGGGTGTGACCATCGAGGCATCCAAGCTCGATGAGTTCCGCCGTCGCCTTTCCGCCGTGTTGTCCGAGCTTCCCGCCGAGGACTTTGAGGACACCGACGAGGTTGCCGCCACGGTCGACCTTTCCGAGCTGAATATTGAGACCATCGAGCAGATTTCCCGTCTTGAGCCGTTTGGCCAGGGCAACAAGGTGCCGCTGCTGGCCGCCGAGGGCGTGACGATGTGCGATCGCGCCGTGGTGGGCAAAACCGGCGAGCACATGCGCTTTGTGGCGACCGATGGCGCCGCGAGTGTGCCGGCCATTATGTTCCGCGTGCCGCAAATCGATAAGCTCATCAACTGCGATAGCGCTGTCGACTTGGTGTTCGAGGCCGTTGCCGAGCATTGGCAGGGGCGTGTGAAGCCCAAGCTCATGATCAAGGATGTTCTGGTCCGCGATACCACACTGCCCAGCGTCGACGATCCGGCATGCGAGCTTCGTCGTGGCGTGCAGCCGGCGGATTCCGGCCTGCGCCTGGAGTCGCGTAAGCGCGAGACGCTCGCCCAGCTTTCCTTTACCGAGCTGACGCGCTCGCTTATCCATAGCTTTATCGGCTCGAACCAGCCGCACCGCGCGCAGGTCGAGGCGCTCGATGCCCTGGCCGATCACCAAAGTGTTCTGGCCGTTATGGGAACGGGGCGCGGCAAGTCACTCATCTTCCATGTGCATGCCGCGCGCGAGGCGGTCCTTCGCGGACGTGCGAGCATCTTTGTCTATCCGCTGCGCGCGCTCGTTGCCGACCAGGCCTATCACCTCTCGTCGACGATGGCCGCGCTCGGCATTGGCGTCGGCGTGTTGACCGGCGAGACCGTGGAGGCGGCGCGCGATGACGTGTTTGCCGGCTTGGCTTCGGGCCGTACCGGCATCGTGCTCACGACGCCCGAGTTCCTGTCCATTCACCGCGACCGCTTTGCGCGTTCGGGGCGCATCGGTTTTGTCGTTATCGATGAGGCACACCACGCTGGCCTTGCCAAGGGCGGCGACCGCAGCGCCTATCTCGACATGCCCGATATCCTCAAAGCCCTGGGCGACCCGGTCGTTATGGCCGCGACGGCCACCGCGACGGCTCCGGTCGTGGCCGAGCTTGCCCGCATGCTTCCGATCACTCACACGGTGGTCGACGAGACGGTGCGCGAGAACCTGCAGCTCGAGGACGACCGAGATCTTGCGAGCCGCGAGAACCGTTTGGTGTCGATCGTGGCGATGGGGGAGAAGACCGTCATTTACGTCAATTCGCGTGATCAGTCCGTGGCGCTTGCCAAGACACTACGCAAACGCGTTCCCGACTGTGCGACCCATATCGCGTTCTATAACGCGGGGCTTGCGCGTTCCGATCGCCGTCGCGTGGAGGAAGCATTCCGAGACGGAAGCCTCAGCTGCATCGTTTCGACCTCCGCCTTTGGCGAGGGTGTCAACCTGCCCGATATACGCCATGTCGTGCTCTACCACATGCCGTTTGGCGCCATCGAGTTCAACCAGATGAGCGGACGTGCCGGCCGCGATGGCCAGCCCGCCGTGATCCATCTGCTCTATTCGTCGCGCGACGCCCGCATTAACGAGCGCCTGCTCGACTGCTATGCGCCCGAGCGCGACGAGCTCGTCACGCTCTATCGCGCGCTGCAGACCATGTGGCGCTCCAACCGCGGCAAAACCGGGGACGATTCCTTTAGTGCGAGCGATATCGACATCGCGCAGATGTGCCTTGCCATCGATGCTCGCACGCCGGTCGACGAGCGTTCGGTGGAAAGCGGCCTGGGAATCTTCGAAGAGCTTGGTTTCTGTCGAGTTTCGGGGTTTGACGACACTCGTCGCATCGCGATGGCCGAAAACCCCGGCCGCGTGCAATTGAGCAGGTCAATTCGCTATTTGGAGGGCTTGCGCTCGCGCATGGAGTTTTCGGCTTTCCGGAGCTGGGCGCTCGATTCGTGCGCTTCTGATATGCTAGCCAAAGTTAACCGCCCGATCGTACCGCGGGCCTAGGGGAAGGGGACCTCGATGGATGCCGCAGCCCGTACCGCCCATGATTCCACCCTCCAGCCGTTTTCGGAGATGGAGCACTATAAGCATGCCGATGAGCTGCCGCCCGAGATTATGGCGGACAGCTACGACAAGCTGGAGCGCCTGTGCCTCAAATATATGAATGAGGACGACTTTTCTAAGGTTGAGCAGGCCTACTGCTTTGCCGCCGAGAAGCACTGCAACCAAAAGCGCCGCTCGGGCGAGATGTACATTAACCATCCCGTCGAGGTTGCCATCATTTTGGCCGATCTCAAGATGGACTGCGATGTGGTGTGTGCCGCGCTGCTGCACGATACCGTCGAGGATACCGAGACCTCGCTCACCGATGTTTCCGGCCTGTTTGGCGATACGGTGGCCGAGCTCGTCGATGGCGTGACCAAGCTCACCAACATCGAAGTCGACAGCATGGACGAGAAGCAGGCGCTCACGCTGCGCAAGATGTTCCTCGCCATGTCCAAGGACATCCGCGTCATCATCGTTAAACTTGCCGATCGTCTGCACAACATGCGAACGCTGGCAGCCCTGCGCGAGGATCGTCGCCTGTTTAAGGCTCGCGAGACCATGGACGTGTACGCGCCCTTGGCCGACCGCCTGGGCATGAGCTCTATTAAGTGGGAGCTCGAGGACCTGTCCTTCTTCTACCTGGAGCCCGATGCCTACCAGCGCATCGCGCGTATGGTAGCTGAGTCGCGCGAGGTCCGCGAACGCTACCTTGCCGAGACCATCAAGACGCTTACCGATGAGCTCAACCGCATTGGTCTGGAGGACTTCCAGATCAACGGCCGCTCCAAGCACTATTGGTCCATCTACCAAAAGATGAAGCGCAAGGGCAAGGAGTTCTCCGAGATCTACGACCTGGTGGCGCTGCGCGTTATTACCCATTCGGTGCGCGATTGCTACTCCACGCTCGGTGCGGTGCATACGCTGTGGCACCCCATGCCTGGTCGCTTTAAAGACTATATCGCCATGCCTAAGGTCAATAACTACCAGTCGCTCCACACGACGGTCATCGGCCCTACGGCTCGTCCGCTCGAGATTCAGATTCGAACCTATGAGATGCATGAGCAGGCCGAGTACGGCATTGCCGCCCACTGGCTATATAAGAAGTCGGGCGGATCGTCTGCTTCCAAGACCAATGACGCTCAACGTTTGGACGACCAGATCAACTGGCTCAAACATTCGCTCGATTGGGCGGCTTCCGACGAGATCACCGATGCCAAGGAATACCTGCACTCGCTGAAGGTCGATCTGTTCGATCAAGAGATCTTTGTCTTCACGCCCAAAGGCGAGGTCATGGCGCTTCGTGCCGGCTCCACGCCGCTCGACTTTGCCTATGCCGTTCACACCGAGGTGGGAAACCACTGCGTCGGCGCCAAAATCAACGGTGCGGTGGCTCCGCTCACGCACGAGATCAAGACGGGCGACCGCGTTGAAATCCTGACTAACAAGAGTTCCAAGCCGTCGCGCGATTGGCTCAAGATCGTTAAGACGCCTTCCGCCAAGTCAAAGATCCGCCGCTATTTTGCCGCTGCGACCAAGGACGACGACGCTGCCGCCGGTCGCGATATGCTGGCCAAGGACCTGCGTAAGCGTGGCTATGGCATTTCTACGCCGCGTTCGACGCGTGCGCTCAACGCCGTGGCGGAGCAGTTTAACTTCAAGCAGCTCGAGGACCTGTTTGCCGCCGTCGGCGCCGGCAAGGTTGCCCCGCGCGCTGTGGGCAATAAGGTTGAGCAAATCTTGGACCCCAAGCCTGAGGAACAGCTCACCAAGGCCGAGGCTATCGCCGAGGTCGTGAAGCAGCCTGCCCGCGGCTCCAACCGCAAGCCGCAAAAACGCGGCAAGAGCGCCAGTAACGGCATTATCGTTAAGGGCGAGAGCAACAGCGGCCTGCTGGTCCGTCTGGCTCATTGCTGCAACCCCGTGACGGGCGACGACATCGTCGGCTTCATCACGCGCGGTCGTGGCGTTTCGGTGCATCGCGCCAACTGCCCTAACGTCAAGGGTCTTATGGAACATCCCGAGCGCATGATCGATGTGGAGTGGGACGGCGCTGCCGACACCCTCTTCCAGGTCGAGATCGTGGTCGAGTGCCTGGACCGCATGGGCCTGCTCAAGGATGTCACCATTGCCATTGGCGATGCGGGCGGCAATATCCTTTCTGCCGCCACGTCGACCAACCGCGAGGGTATTGCAACCCTGCGCTTTATGGTCGAGATCTCGGACGCGAGTGGTCTGGATCCGCTGCTTGCTTCCATCAGCAGTGTCGATTCGGTCTACGACGCTCGCCGTCTTATGCCCGGCGAAGGCGGAGCTCAGCTCAAGCGCCGTGTGTAGGTGCGAGAGCCTCTTGGCATCATAGATAT
This sequence comes from uncultured Collinsella sp., assembly GCA_900542635.1. GTDB lineage: Bacteria > Actinomycetota > Coriobacteriia > Coriobacteriales > Coriobacteriaceae > Collinsella. Next base: position 5,267 of record UQOJ01000069.1, on the reverse strand, counting down.
TGGTTACGTTCGAGGCATCGTTTGGTGCCTCGAACGTATTTTAGAAGGAGGGTATGCGCATGGGCGATATGACTTTGGACCTGACACCCCGAGGCACGGCTTCGATTGAGGCACTCGTCAACGGCCCGATTCAGACCAACAGTTACGCCGTGATTTCGAATGACGAGTGCTTAATCGTCGATCCGGCGTGGGAGGGCGAGCGTCTTGTGGAGCATATCCGCACCGCGCATCCCGAGGTGCGCGTACTCGGCTCTGTCTGCACGCACGGTCATGCCGACCATGTTGGCGGGGTCGCCGGGGTTCGAGCTGTTGTTGGCGACGGCGCACTATATGAGTTGTGCGATAAGGACGTGACGGTACCTCGCGCAAATATCGAGGAGCAGCGCGCCATGTGGGGTATTGAGACGCCCGATCCGGGTGAGCCGACGCGCTTGCTTGCCGAGGGCGATACAATCGAGGTGGGCGACGTCTGTCTGCAGGTGATCGAGACGCCGGGGCATACGCCGGGCGGCATCGTCCTGTTCGCCGCGACCGAGCAGGGGAACATCGCCTTTGTGGGCGACACGCTTTTCCCGGGCAGCCACGGTCGTACCGATCTTTCCGGCGGTGACGAGGCGGCGATTATGCGCTCGCTCTCCAAACTTGCCAAGACGCTTCCGCCCGATACCGTTTGCTTGACGGGCCATGGCGATTCGACCACGATGGCGCGCGAACTTATGCAGAATCCGTTTATGCAGATGTAGGCTCGAAGCCGTCTTTCGAACCACGAAGACCGCTCAATCGTCAAGCTATTTTCCCCAGTGGGTCGATTCTGTGGGGCAAACGGTCAAAATTTGTCCAATCGGATGGTATTCGTGAACAAACGAACGTTTATGCTCGGGTATGTCGTGGTAAAATCTCAGGCGTTATCGGAGCAACCTTACAGGAGGTTTCTTTTATGCTCGTCAACGCAGCAGACATGCTCAAGAAGGCCGAGGCCGGCAAGTACGCTCTCGGTGCCTTCAACACCAACAACCTCGAGTGGACCCTGGCTATTCTCCAGGCCGCCGAGGAGGCCAAGTCTCCGCTGATCCTTCAGTGCACCGCTGGTGCCGCTAAGTGGATGGGCGGTTTCAAGGTCTGCGCCGACATGGTCAAGGCTGCCGTCGAGGCCACGGGCGTTACCGTTCCCGTCGCCCTTCACCTCGATCACGGTTCTTACGAGGACTGCTTCAAGTGCATCGAGGCCGGCTTTACGTCCATCATGTATGACGGCTCTCACGAGGAGACCTTCCAGCTTAACCTCGACCGCACCAAGGAGCTCGTTGAGCTTGCCCACTCCAAGGGCATGTCCATCGAGGCCGAGGTCGGCGGTATCGGCGGCACCGAGGACGGCGTGACCTCCAACGGCGAGCTCGCTGATCCTGCTGAGTGCAAGCAGATTGCTGACCTGGGCGTCGACTTCCTCGCATGCGGTATCGGCAACATCCACGGCGTGTATCCCGCCGACTGGGCTGGTCTTTCCTTCGAGCGTCTGGGCGAGATCAAGGCCGAGACCGGCGACCTGCCCCTCGTTCTGCACGGTGGCACCGGCATCCCCGAGGATCAGATCAAGAAGGCCATCTCCCTGGGTATCTCCAAGATCAACGTCAACACCGACCTGCAGCTCGTCTTCGCCAAGGGCGTTCGCGAGTACATCGAGGCTGGCAAGGATCAGCAGGGCAAGGGCTTCGACCCCCGCAAGCTCCTCAAGCCTGGTCGCGACAACATCGTTGCTCGCACCAAGGAGCTCATGGAGGAGTTTGGCTCCGTCAACAAGGCGTAAGCGTCGCTAAACTTCCCACCGGAAGCCCCGTCTCCCTACACTGTTTCCTTTGCGCTCACCTGGCTTCGCCAGAAGTCGCGCCAAGGAAACAGTTCCGGGGGATGGGGCTTCCTTTGTTTAACGCCGCAGGGTTACAAGTCTGAATTAAGATGACTACTGGCTTTGCCAGAAGTCGCGCAATGGGAAAAGCTTCGGGTGAACGGGGCCTCCTTCGTTAACTCGCTACAGGGTTACTGGGCTGAATTCATTTTTTGACTACCGCTCGGCGGTGTTGATGGCTCCCTTGTTGGGGCTTTCTTTTTTATCTCGCTACAATGGGCTTCAAGAGTTCTAATGACTTGGAGTTTGGTATGGCTGTTATTAATGTACTGCCTTCGGATGGGAAGGTTATTGACGAGGGTCCTGTTGGTTGCTCTGTTGATGTTTGCAATGATGACTTCCGTTTTCTAGATGTTGGCTTGCCACCCGAGATTCTGCGTTTAAAGGACGCGGGGTATCTTTCGCAGGCTATTGAGGCCTGCGACCGTCTACTTGCCCAAAATCCCGATCCCTCGCTCGCTGCCTGCGTCCGTGCCGAGCGGTATCGCATGCTTGAGACGCCGCTTCATTTTTCGGTGTCGCGCGATCGAACTATTGCGATGATTCGCGAGGAGTGGCCTGAGTTTACCGAGGAGCAGTTTAACGATCTGATTGACCGTAAGCGTATTGACTGGCGCTTTATCGACGGCGAGCTGTTCGTTCTCGACAACTTCCTCGATTCGCTTCGCGTATATCCCAAAGAGGTCCCCGGCATGCGTCCCGATCCTACGGACGGAATTGCACTGCGCAACGAGATGCTCAAGGAGATGGAGTTGCAAAATGGATTGGCTCGCGTCATTACGCTTAAAGCATCTGTGTCTGTCCCCGGCGCTCTAGAGGGGGAGACCGTTCGCGCTTGGCTTCCCGTTGCCGCCACCTGCCACCAGCAGTCTCGGGTCGAGATTCTCGACATGACGCCGGAGGGTGCTGTTGCTCCCGCGAACGCTTCGGCGCGTACCGCCTCGTGGTCTTCTTCGAGTGAACGCTCATTCTCGGTGACCTATCGTTATCACATCGATGCTGCTTATTGTGATGTCTACGGTGGCACACTTCCGGTTCATCCGCGTATGGACGCGCCTCTGCCCGAGGATATTTCCGAGGATCGTCCGCACATTGCATTTACGCCGTATCTGCAGCAGCTGACGGCCGGTGTTGTTGACGGACTCGAGGATCCGCTCGATCGCGCCCGTGCTATCTATGATTACCTGACGCAGCATATCGACTATCGCTATCAGCCGCCGTACTTGCTTTTGGGATCTATTGCCGATGACTGCGCGCATTCGCTCCGCGGCGATTGCGGCGTTATGGCGCTCGCGTTTATCACCATGTGCCGTATCGCGGGCGTGCCTGCCCGTTGGCAGAGCGGCCTGTACGTTGCGCCCGATTCGGTGGGGTCGCACGACTGGGCAGAGTTTTATACGCCGCAGACCGGTTGGCTCAACGCCGACGTGTCATTTGGATCTTCTGCTCGCAGGATGGGGGAGGAGTGGCGCCGCCGTCACTACTTTGGCAATCTCGACCCGTGGCGTATGGTGGCCAACAATCGATTCCAGGCAGAGTTTGAGCCCTCTTTCGACGGCATGCGCGAGGACCCTTACGATAACCAGATGGGTGAGGCTTCGGTCGACGGTCGCGGATGCCGTCAGCGCGAGATGCTCCGCACGGTCGAACTCATCGAAATGCTCGAAGTTCCATTTTCGGACTAATCGGTAGAAAGCTGTGATAAACTAACTCACGCATTGCGTGCCCGAGTGGCGGAATTGGCAGACGCAGTGGACTCAAAATCCACCGTTGGCAACAACGTGCGAGTTCGAGTCTCGCCTCGGGCACCATACATGCAAGTGAGCGTTCAAGGGGGCTGCGGCCCCCTTTTTCGTGTACGTAATGTGATAACGCGCTGTACGTGTTATTATTCGCAAGGCGTTGTTCCCGCAATGCCCTAAAGAGGAACCCGAGGGTTCCCACCTTTTGGCGCCAATGAGCAGCTGACTGGTCATACAACTTAGATTCTCTTCCTCAAATCGAGGAAGTCTATGTGTACGACCTGGTTGCTGAGAAGCGCCGGGTTATTTTTTTATGAATGGAGGTAGGGAAAATAGCTAAGTCTGATGACACCCGCATCAACGACGAGATCACTGCATCTTCGTGCCGTTTGATTGGCGTCGATGGCTCTCAGCTCGGCCTGTTCGCCATCCGCGATGCCCAGCGCGTCGCCGACGATCAGGGTCTCGACTTGGTCGAGATCGCTCCCAACGCGGAGCCGCCGGTCTGCAAGGTCATGGACTACGGTAAGTTCAAGTACCAGCAGGCCATGAAGGCCAAGGCCGCTCGTAAGAACCAGTCCAAGGTCGAGGTCAAGGAAATGAAGTTCCGACCCAAGATTGACGTTGGCGATTACGAGACCAAGAAGGGCCACGTTCTGCGTTTCCTCAAGAAGGGCGCACGCGTTAAGATCACCATCATGTTCCGCGGCCGTGAGATGGCTCACCCGGAGCAGGGTCTTAACGTTCTCGAGCGTCTCGCCGAGGATCTCAAGCCTTACGCTACGGTCGAGTCCAAGCCTAAGATGGAAGGCCGTAACATGCTTATGCTGCTCGCCCCGATTAAGGGTGCCTTCGATGAGAATAAAGCGGCAAGCGATACCAAGTAACTAGTGTTCTGTAACCGATTAAGGAGTATTTCATGCCTAAGATGAAGTCCCACAGCGGCACCAAGAAGCGTTTCCGCAAGACTGGTACCGGCAAGCTTATGCGCGCCAAGGCTTTCAAGAGCCACATCCTGAGCAAGAAGTCCACCAAGCGTAAGCGTGGCTTCCGTCAGGAGACCGAGATCGCCGCTGCCGACCGCAAGGTCATCAAGTCGCGTCTCGCCTAAGTTCGCGTTCCCGTTTTTCGTTTTACCGTCTAGGAGTTGATAGAACATGGCACGTATTAAGCGCGCTGTTGCCGCTAAGAAGAAGCGCCGTACCGTTATGCACCGTGCGAAGGGTTACTACGGTGCCGCTTCGCGTACTTACAAGCATGCTAAAGAGCAGGTCCAGCACTCCCTGCAGTATCAGTATCGTGATCGCCGCAACAAGAAGCGCGAGATCCGTTCTCTCTGGATCACTCGTATCAACGCTGCTGCTCGCCTGAACGACATCTCTTACTCTCAGTTCATGCACGGCCTGAAGGTTGCCGGCATCGAGCTCGACCGCAAGGTCCTGGCTCAGATGGCTTACGAGGACATCGAGTCCTTCAACGAGCTGGCTACCATCGCCAAGAAGGCTCTCGAGGCCTAATAGATTCTCTTGAATCGCTAGGGGAGTGTCGCGTTGTGCGCGGCGCTCCCTCTTTTTCAAGACTTTAGTCCGCTGGCCGCGCAGCGGCCAGCTTTAAACCACCCG
>UQOJ01000068.1 GCA_900542635.1 uncultured Collinsella sp. | reverse complement strand
TTTGTTCAGTCCAAGTTTCGGGGCGCAGTTCACAGGCACCTTTGTGGTGGTTTTTTATTGCTCAAGTATTTTGGGGTCGAACTCGCTAGCCGGAATGACGCGGTAGCCGTGACGCAGCAACAGATCGACGAAAACGCCGTTGCCCGCGGTGAGCGTACCGCTAAAGGTGCCGTCGTAGATGCGACCCGCGCCGCACGAGGGGCTGCGGTCCTGCAAGATGCACACAGCAATCTCAGAAGGGCCGCCCGCCTGCTCGCACATGTCGAGCGCACGTTGAGCGCCCAGGCGGAATTCCCGGTCAACGGACACTCCCTCGCAGGTACGGACCTCGCCGTTCACGATCTCGGACGGCTTACGCGGCGTGGGCAGGCCCCCAAAGACCTCAGGGCACACCAAGAGGACCTCAGTCCCTTTACGCTCGCAGGCCTCGACCAGCTCGCGATGGTAATTATCGAGACCGTTATACTTGCAGCTCTCGCCCATCAAACAGGCACTCACCACGATCTTCATACATATCCCTCCCAAGCAAAACGCCCCATTTGAGATAGGCACTCAAATGGGGCGTCGATATTTACTGACCCGAATGCAACGCTACTGCTGCTTAGGCATCAGCGGATTCTCGCGCGTGAGGAGATTCATAAACTCCTCGCCCGTGATCGTCTCCTTCTTGTACAGATAACGAGCCAGCTCATGGAGCTTAAACTTGTTCTCCTTCAGGATCTGCAGGGCGCGGTCGTGCGCATCCTCGATCAGCTTGGCGACAATTGCGTCCACGCGCTCGGCCGTACCGGGGGCGCAGGTGAGCGACGTATCCTGGTTGAGGTACGCATTTTGGACAGTACCGAGCGCCATCATGCCAAACTCATCGGACATACCAAAGCGCGTCACCATGTTACGGGCGAGTTTGGTGGCCTGCTCGATATCGTTGGCGGCGCCGGTCGTCATCTCGCCAAAGATGAGCTCCTCGGCCGCGCGGCCACCGCAGTAGACGGCGAGCTTGTCCAGGACCTCCTGGCGCGTGGTCAGGAAGCGCTCGTCCTCCTCGACCTGCATGGTGTAGCCCAGAGCGCCGCTCGTGCGCGGCACGATGGTGATCTTGGTAACCGGCGCGGAACCCTTTTGGCGGGCAGCGACGATGGCATGACCGATCTCGTGGTAGGAAACGACCTGCTTCTCGTGGTCGGAAAGCACCGTGGACTTACGCTGCTGGCCGGCAATTACGACCTCCACCGACTCCTCGAAGTCGTCCTGGGTCGCGCGCTTGCGGCCTTCGCGAACAGCGCGCAGGGCACCCTCGTTGATGATATTGGCAAGGTCGGCGCCCGAGGCACCGGGCGTGGCGCGGGCTATCGCGGTCAGGTCGATCGGCGGCTCCGTCTTCACGCTCTTGGCATGCAGCTCGAGGATGTTCTTGCGGCCAGTCAGGTCGGGCAGCTCAACGGGAATGCGGCGGTCAAAACGACCGGGGCGCAGCAGGGCGGGATCGAGGCTGTCGGGACGGTTGGTCGCAGCGAGGACGACGATGCCCTTGTGGTTATCGAAGCCGTCCATCTCGGTCAGCAGCTGGTTGAGCGTCTGCTCGCGCTCGTCGTTGCCACTAAAGCCGCCGCCATCGCGCTTCTTGCCGATGGTATCGATCTCATCGATAAAGACGATACACGGGGCCTTTTCCTTGGCCTGCTTAAACAGGTCACGAACCTTGGCGGCACCGCGGCCGACGAACATCTCGACGAACTCAGAACCCGAAATGCTAAAGAACGGCACGCCCGCCTCGCCGGCAACAGCCTTGGCAAGCAGGGTCTTACCAGTACCCGGAGGACCGACAAGGAGAGCACCGCGCGGAAGCTTGGCGCCGATCTCCTCGTAGCGCTGCGGATTCTCCAGAAAGTCGACGACCTCCTTGAGGGACTCCTTGGCCTCTTCCTGGCCGGCGACGTCCTTAAAGGTCACGCCCACATCCTTGGAGGCAATCACGCGAGCGCCGGACTTGCCCAGTCCGCCGCCGCCAAAGCCGCCGCCAAAGTTCATAGACGGGCCGTCATCGCCCATAGCCTTCTTCATACGGCGGTTGAGCCACCAACCGATCAGGAAGAAGATGGCCATGGGAAGAATAAGCGTAAGCAGGTAGTAGGTCATCAGACCCGAGTTTTTATCGGGAACGACCGACTCCAGGGACGCACCGGATTCAAGCACACGATCGGTAAAGCCCGCGTCATTCGGCACACCGGTCGTCTTGTAGGCGATGTTCTCGTCCTCACCCTTCTTGGTGTAATAAATGGTGTAATCGTCGGTATTGTACTCGACCTTGTCGACACTCTTCTTATCGAGCGCTTTGACAAACGTCGAGTAATCGGTCTTCGTAATCTGCTGCGTGTGACCGATGTTGGGGAACAGAACGGTCGAGAGCACGAGGTAGACGACGAAGGCGATGAGCACGTAGAGGATCATATTCCGTCTACGTTTGTTGTCATCCATCTCCATCTGCTTGAACTCCATCTACTGGGGTTGATAATGCTATCTAGAATACCCAACCCGGACGGCGATAAACCGACGCCGGGCACGAAAGGACAGAGATGGCATCACTGGAAGTCGGCAAGGTTCAGATCTATACGGGCGACGGCAAGGGCAAAACCACGGCTGCGCTGGGATTGGCGATGCGCGCCACAGGTTATGGGCTCGACGTACTCATGCTGCAGTTTGCCAAGAAGCTGCACTGCGCCGAGCATGATGCGGCGCCACGCCTGGGGCTGCGCATTGTACAGGCCGACCGTGACACGCCCGAGGCTTGCGCCGAGCAGATCATGGAGCTCGCACGCGAGCAGATATCACAGGTCGACGTTCTGATTTTGGACGAACTCGGCGAAGCGATGCGCCGCGGATTTGTGACGCGCGAGGATGTCGAATCGTTGATCGCGATAAAGCCCGCCACCACGGAGCTCGTGCTCACCGGCCGAGGCCTGCTGCCACTGGCCGACCTTGCAGACCTAGTAACCGAAATGCGCCCCGTCAAACACTACTTCGACGAAGGCCTCCTAGCCCGCCAAGGCATCGAATACTAATTGATCCGAAGGGGACGGAGGAAAACAGATCATCAACATCACGACGGAGAGAAATGATCCGTTTCCCTCGTCCCCTACGGATCATTAGGCGGTGGCGCGGCCGAGCCAGTTGCCGCTGTGGTGGTAGATGGTAAACATCGTGGCCGTGATGAGCCAGGTTACGGGGTAAACCAGCAGCAGGTGCTCAAGCGACGGATCGAACGGCATAATCGCAAACACCCAGATCACCCTGAGCACGACAGTGCCAAAAATCGTGAGCAGCATGGGCTGCAAGCTAACGCCGGCACCGCGAATGGAGCCCGACGCGTTTTCGATAATCGAGAAGATCGCGTAGAACGGCGCGATAAAATGAAGGATCGTCGTGGTGTACGCCGAAATCGAAGCATCGTCGACAAACAGACGCGACAGAGGACCCGAGAACACCAGCAGCACGGCAGACAGGCCACCAATGAGCATAAACGACAGCACGAGCGACGTATGGTAGCCCTTGCGCATGCGCTCGTAGTTGCGCGCGCCAAAGTTCTGTGCCGAGAACGTGGTGATCGACACGCCAAGCGCCTCGGTAACCATCCAGACAATGCCATCCAAACGGCCCGAAAGACCCCAAGCCGTGGTGACATCGGCGCCAAACGAGTTGACCGACACCTGAATCAAAACGTTGGAAATCGAATACGCAGCAGACTGAAAGCCAAGCGGTAGACCACACGAGATCATGCTCTTACAAATGCCAGGATCAATGCCGAGTCTGGACAGTGAAAGCCGCCACGCACCCGGTGCGTGCATCATGCGAATCACGATCATCGTGGCGTTTGAACAAATGGTCAGCGCCACCGCGATGCCGCAGCCCAGAGCCTCCATATGAAGCACGGCAACGAAGATAACATCCAGCACCGCATTAACAAGGCAGCCGGAAGCGATGATCACAGCAGGCCCGCGCGTGTCGCCCACGGCGCGCAGCAGTGCCGTTCCCATATTGAGCAGCAGCGCCGCAACCATGGCGGCAAAATAGCAACGAGCATAGGCCACGCCCTCAGCCAATAGCTCATGCGGCGTGTTCATAAGTACCAGCATGGGCTCAACGAACACTATGCCAAGAATCGAGAAAACGATACCGCCCACCAGCGCGAGGGTCATGGCCGTATGGACCGAACGACTCAGTCGCTCATCATCGTGCTGGCCAAAATACTGACCGGTAATGACCGCGCAGCCGGCGCCGACGCCAACGCAAAAGCCAATGCAGAGCTCGGTGAGCACCATCGTGGCCTGAATGCCACCCAGTGCAAGCTTGCCGCCAAACTGGCCGACGATATAGGTACCGATAAGCGTGTAGGCCTGCTGAAAAAACGAACTAAAAAAGATGGGAACGCACAGCGAAAGCAGCTGCTGCCAAATAACACCCTGCGTTACATCGATAGCCGTAGATTTCTTAGCCACACGCCCTCCCCACCAGCATACGTCAAACAACAAAACGGCAATTTAAGGCCAAAACCAATAGCAGCTTAGCACCGACCGGCGTCGACCGAAACACCCCGAGTCAGAGCCCGGTGCGAACTATCTGCCTAGTGATACAAACCCGGCTGGTAGTGATACTCATTGCTCACATGCGGGCACAGCTGCCAAAAGGCGACGGCACTCGCCGCGGCCACGTTGAGCGAATCGACCCCGTGCGCCATCGGAATGCGCACGGCCCGGTCGCAGCCCGCGATGGTCTTGGCGCCCAGGCCGGCACCCTCGGTGCCCATAAAAATTGCCAGGCGGTCAATCTCCTGTAGCGCGGGATCGTCCAACGACACTGAATCGTCCGTCAACGCCATGGCGGCACACGAAAAACCGGCATCGTGCAGCACCGCCAGGCCGTCATGCGGCCACACGCGCGCCTCACTGCCAATACGCGTCCACGGCACTTGAAACACGGTCCCCATGCTCACGCGGGCCGAGCGACGGTACAGCGGGTCACAGCACGTAGGGCTCACCAGAATGCCGTCGACATTGAGCGCGGCGGCCGAGCGGAAAATCGCGCCCACGTTGGTGTGGTCGACAATACCCTCGAGCACGCATACGCGCACCGGTCGCTTCCCCGCAGCTTTTACGACGCCGCCCAAGAACTCATCGACTGGAATCTGTCGGGGACGACGAAACGCCGCGAGCGCGCCGCGTGTCACATTGAAGCCCGTCAACTGCTCCATGAGCTCCATGGAGGCCACGAACACAGGAACCGGACCTGCGCCCTCGCGCGCAACCAGGCGCTCAAACAGCGGCATCATCTGATCGAGCCAGCGTTCGCCCAAAAGAAAGCTCACCGGCTGGTATCCGGCACGCACCGCGCGCTCAATAACCTTGGCACTCTCGGCGATAAAGATGCCCTTTTGCGGCTCCAGCACACAGCGCAGCTCGCGTTCGGTCAGTCGCATGTAGGCGTCGAGCCGCTCGTCTTCGAGCGACTCGATTCGCAGCACCTCAACGGCATCAGTCATAACAGCAAGCCCGTACCCTTCTTACAGCAGCATCTATATCAAACGAGGCGACGCCAGGCGCCGCCCCTTCCTCATTCCAACCCGATAATACCGTGGGCAAATAGGAGATTTAAGCATCAACGCGACGATACGTCACGAACTCATAATCGAGGCCTTCGTCGCCCTCGCCCGCGGCAATCGTGGCAACCCCATCGCGCCGTGCAACTTCCCACGCGGGATCGGCGTCCAAGTCGGGAAAGTACGTGTCCACGGCATGGGTGCAATGGTTGTGCGTGACCTCGGACTCGGCGCAATACGGCAAAAACTGCCGATAGACATCGCCGCCGCCGATCACCCACGCAACGGGCTCATCGGCAACCGCAGCGAGCGCCTCGTCGATGCTATGCACCACGTCGACGCCCTCGGGGGCAAAGCTCTCGTCGCGGGTAAGCACGATATTGCGACGGTTCTTGAGCGGACGCCCACCGGGAAAACTCAGCAGCGTCTTACGCCCCATAATAACCGGGCAACCCTTGGTGCAGGCCACAAAATGGCGCATGTCGGCGCGATTGGACACCACCATGTCGCCCTCGCACCCAATGCCCCAATCGTCACACACGGCGACGATAGCAGAAAGCTTACACGTCATGAGCGCCACCTACACCGCAATGGGAATGTTCTTGACCTGCGGGCCGTGCTCATAGCCCTCGACGATCAGGTCATCGGTCGTAAACGCATAGAAATCGTGCACATCGGGGTTAAGCGTTACCTTAGGCGCCGCAAACTGCGGACGCTCGATAAGTTCGCGAACGATATCGACATGACGGTCGTAAATGTGGGCATCGGCAATCACATGCAGCAGCTCGCCGGGAATCATATCGACCGACTGCGCGACCATCATCAGCAAAATGGCGTACTGGCACACATTCCAGTTGTTCGCGGCCAAAATGTCCTGACTGCGCTGGTTGAGAATCATGTTGAGCGTGGGCTTATCGTCCTGCGGGCGCTGCGTAACGTTATAGGTCACGCTATATGCGCACGGATACAGGTGCATCTCGGAAAGGTCGCTAAACACGTACGTGTTGGTCATGATGCGGCGGCTGTACGGTGTGTGCTTAAGATCGTAGAGCACACGATCCATCTGGTCGAAATCGCCTTCGGCATAATGACTCTTCTGGCCAATCTGGTACCCGTAGGCCTTGCCGATGGAGCCGGTTTCGTCGGCCCACTCGTCCCAAATATGGCTGTTGAGGTCATGAACGTTATTGGACTTCTTTTGATAGATCCACAGAATCTCGTCCATGGCAGACTTAAGCGCCGTGCGACGCAGTGTGAGCGCGGGAAACTCCTCGCGCAGGTCGTAGCGAGCCGTAACGCCAAAGTTTTTAATGGTATAGGCAGGGGTGCCGTCCTCCCACACCGGTCGGACCTTTTGGCCCTCGGTGGTGGTGCCATGGTCCAAGATATCGCGGCACATGGTTACAAACTGTTGATCAGCCTTGCTCATTGACCCTCCTGTCAGTCGCCTATAAGCGAAATTCATTGTAGCCCAGGCGCACGCGACCCCACAGCCCAAACATAAGCCCTCATTTTCTGACATATGCCAAAAATGCCTTGCACGGTTCCGCTCGCGCGCTATCTTATTGTTGACATATGTCAGATTTGGAGGGTGTATGGCAGGAAGACGCGAGAAACTACGCCGCGTAGGGATCATCCCCGAATATCGCGGTTTTACCCCCGACGGCCTTGCCAGCGGAGACGCCATCGACATGACCGTCGATGAACTCGAGGTGTTGCGCCTCTGCGACCTGGAAGGCCTCAATCAGGAGGCCGTGGCCCGGCAAATGGGCATCGCTCGTGCCACCGTGGCGGCTATCTGTAGCCGCGCACATCGCAAGGTGGCAAACGCGCTGGTCAATGGACGGGCACTCAGCATCGAGGGCGGCAATATCGCATACTCCCCCATCACCACGACGACGGCCGCATGGCCAGCAAAGGAGGTCGGCACCATGAGGGTGGCAGCGACGTACGACAAAGGCAGCATCTTTATGCACTTTGGACGCAGCGAGCAGTTCAAGATCTACGACATCCAGGATGGCAAGGTGCTCAACGAGCAGGTCGTAGGCACCGGTGGCACCGGTCACGGCGCGCTGGCGGGTCTGCTTGCCAACGGTGGCGTTGACACGCTCATCTGCGGCGGTATCGGCGGCGGGGCCATCAACGCGCTCTCCCAGGCCGGCATCACCGTCTATGCGGGCGCTCAGGGCCGCTGCGATGCCTGCGTCGAGGCCTTCATTGCCGGCACGCTCGCTCAGACCGGCGAGGCAACCTGCGACTGCCATGGTCATGACCACGAGCACACCCATGAGCATGGCGAGGCCTGCGGCTGCCGTGGCCATCACGACCACGAGGGCCACGAGGGCTGCGGCTGCCACTAACGGCACGGCACCGCGGGCTCAGGGCACATCGCCACGCGCAGCCCGACAATCAAACCCCAAAACAAAGGCCACCCGGAGACTTCCGAGTGGCCTTTGCCATAACAAACTACAATTACAGCCCTATTTCTTATTACGCATCTGCGCTTCCATCTGGCGCAGCAGATCCATATCGGACTTGGGACCGCCCGTCCCAAGGCCGCCCAAACCGCCCATGCCGCCCAGACCCATGGCATCCAGGCCGGGAATATTGGGCATGCGCATCTTTTTGCCCTTCTTACCCTTTTTGCCCTTCTTGCCGCCGGCTTGCGCCTGATTGGCCATCGTGCGCATGCGGCCCATCATCTTGTTCATCTCACCCCACTGCTTCATAAGGCTATTGACCTCGGTGGGGGTCACGCCGGCGCCCTTGGCAATACGGGCACGACGTTGGCCGTTGATAATAGAGGGACGCAGGCGCTCCTCCTTGGTCATCGACATGATGATGGCCTCGTTCTTGTCGAAGATGCCCTCGTCCAGGTTGCCGCCCATCTGGTTGAGCGCGCGCTGGCCACCGGGGAGCATACCCAGAATGCCCTTCATGCCGCCCATCTTCTTGACGGCTTTCATCTGATCGAGCATGTCGTTCATGGTAAAACCCTCGCGCAGCATGCGCTCGGCGGCCTCGAGCTGCTCGGCGTCAGCCGCCTCCTGGGCCTTCTCGATGATGCCGACGACGTCGCCCATGCCCAAGATGCGCTTGGCCATGCGGTCGGGGTAGAACGGCTCAAGCGAATCGGGCTTCTCGCCCATGCTCACGAACTTGATGGGCTTGCCGGTCACCTGGCGCACGGAAAGCGCGCCGCCGCCACGGGCGTCGCCATCGAGCTTGGAGATGATCACGCCGTCAAAATCGGTGCGCTCGGCGAAGGTCGAGACAACGTTGACGATATCCTGGCCGGTCATGGCATCGACGACCATCAGCACCTGATCGGGCTTGACGGCCTTCTTGATGTCCACGGCCTCCTGCATCATCTGCTCGTCGATCTGCAGACGACCGGCGGTATCGACGATGACCACATCGCGCAGGTGGTCGACGGCCTCGTGGATGGCGCCCTTGGCGATATCGACCGGGTGCTCGCCGTCACCGCGAAAGACCGGCACGCCAATCTCGCCGCCAAGCGTGGCCAGCTGGTCGGCAGCGGCGGGACGGTAGACGTCGCACGCGGCGAGCAGCGGCGAGCGGCCCTGCCTCTTGAGAAGGTAGGCCAGCTTTACAGCTGCCGTGGTTTTACCGGAGCCCTGCAGGCCCACGAGCATGATGACATTGGGAATGCGGTTGCTAAAGACGAGCTTGCTCTCGGTGGAGCCGAGCATCTCGGTAAGCTCGTCGAGCACGATCTTGACGACGTTTTGCGCCGGCGACAGCGACTCCATGACCTCAGCGGTCATGCAGCGCTCCTTGGTCTTGGCTACGAACTCCTTGACGACCTTAAAGTTAACGTCGGCCTCGAGCAGTGCCATGCGAATGTCGCGCATGGCCGAAGTGATATCGGCCTCGGTCAGCTTACCCTTGCCGCGTAGACGGTCAAATGTGTCGTTGAGGCGATCGCTCAGTGAATCAAACACTAGTCACTCCTTAGTTGGACTCGCCCACCAGGGCGCGGCAGAAATCTTTGGCGTTAAACTCCTGCAGGTCATCGACCTGCTCGCCCACGCCGATGCGCAGGATCGGGAGCTTGAGCTTCTCGGCCACGGCCATGGCGATGCCGCCCTTAGCCGTTCCGTCGAGCTTAGTCATGATAATACCGTCCAGGCCCAGCGCCTCGTTAAATTCGAGCGCCTGGTTCAAACCGTTTTGGCCCGTCGCGGCATCTATCACGAGGACGACCGAGACGGGCATGGGGCTGTCTCTTATACACATCTCCGAGCCCACGAGACTAAGGCGAATCTCG
>UQOJ01000067.1 GCA_900542635.1 uncultured Collinsella sp. | reverse complement strand
ATTTGTTCAGTCCAAGTTTCGGGGCGCAGTTCACAGGCACCTTTGTGGTGGTTTTCTTGTTCTAGTAGTATTCGTTCTTATCGATACCCACGAGCACAAGGAGTCTCCTATGGCAGAGCCGCTTACCGCCGGAATCACTCGCGACCGCGCGTTCGAACTGCTCAATGAGCACAACAAGGACCCGTTCCACATCACCCATGGCGAGACGGTCGAGGGCACTATGCGCTACTTTGCGCGCGAGTTCGACCCCGAGAACGAGGAGTTTTGGGGCATCGTCGGTCTGCTGCACGACCTGGATTGGGAGGAGCATGAGGATGAGCCCATGAACCACACCATCTATGCTGCCGAGATTCTTGAGGGCGAAGGTGCGTCTCCCGAGCTCATTCGCGCCATCCAAACGCACACGTCGGACTTCAACACCTCGCTGCCCAAACCCGAGCTGCAGATGGAAAAAATCCTGTTTGCCTGCGATGAGCTCACCGGCCTGATCGGCGCTGCCGTCATCATGCGCCCGAGCAAGAGCGTTATGGACTTTACGACCAAGTCGCTCAAGAAGAAGTTCAAGGACAAGCGCTTTGCCGCCGGCTGCTCGCGCGACGTGATTTCGCAGGGCGCCGAGATGTTGGGCTGGGAGCTTCCCGAGCTCTTCGACCGCACCATCGCGGCCATGCAGTCCTTCGCCCCCGACCGCGATACCTTCCAGTCCTAATCCGCTTCGCCCAAAGCGCAATACCACCGCAAAGGTGCTTGTCCCCTTTGCGGTGATTTTTTGCGCGAGCGTTAGGGGCGGACCTGGCCGGTGCCGCGGAGCTTGTATTTGTAGGTGGTGAGGGCCTCGGCGGCAAAGGGGCCGCGGGCATGGAGCTTTTGGGTCGAGATGCCGATCTCGGCGCCCAGGCCAAACTCGCCGCCGTCGGTGAAGCGCGTGCTGGCGTTGGCGTACACGGCCGAGGCATCGACCGCATCCAGGAAGCGCTCGCAAGCATCCGTGTCCTCGGCAACGATGGCCTCGGAGTGCATCGTGCCGTAGCGGTTGATGCGTGCGATGGCCTCGTCCTCGTTTGCCACGACCTTCACGCTCATCTCGAGCGCCAGGTACTCGCGACCCCAGTCCTCCTCAGTCGCGGCGACGTAGTCATCACCCTCGGCAAGCCCGGCATCGGCGCATGCGGCGCAGGTTGCCTCGTCGCCGTGAATGAACACGCCGTGGTCATGCAGCACGGCCACGACCGCAGGCAAAAACGCATCGGCCACAGCACGGTCGACCAGCAGCGACTCGGCGGCATTGCACACGCCTACGCGCTGGGTCTTGGCATTAACGATAATGTTGAGTGCCTTATCAAAGTCGGCGGATTCATGCACGTAGATGTGGCAGTTGCCCGTACCCGTCTCGATCACCGGCACGAGCGACTCGCGCACGCAGCGCTGGATCAGGCCCGCACCGCCACGCGGAATGAGTACATCGACGATGCCGCGGAGCTTCATGAGCTCGCCGGTGGCCTCGCGGTCGGTAGACTCGATCATCGAGACGGCCTCGCGCGGGAAGCCCTTGGCCTCCAGCGCATCGGACAGCAGCTCTGCGATCATGGCACACGAGTGATAGGCCAGCGAACCGCCGCGCAGAATGCAGGTGTTGCCGGTGCGGATGCAGATGCCCGCGGCGTCGGCCGTCACGTTGGGGCGCGCCTCGTAGACCATGGCGACCAGGCCCAGCGGAACGCTCACGCGGGTGAGGTCCACGCCGCTTGCGAGTACGCGGTGGTCGAGCACGCGGCCCACGGGATCGGGCAGCTCAGCGAGCTTCTCCAGGCCGGCAGCCATGCCCTCAACGCGCTCGGGCGTCAGCAGCAGGCGATCGAGCAGGCCGGCCGAAGTGCCCGCATCGCGCGCGGCGGACATATCGAGCTCGTTAGCGGCAACGATGGAGTCGACGCCATCGCGCAGCGCTGCGGCCATGGCGCGTACGGCCTCCTGGCGCTGCTCATCGCTCGCCGTGGCAAGCGAGGCCGACGCTGCCTTGGCGGCAACGGCAAGATCGTGGACATACGTGGCTATATCGACCGACATGGGCGGCCCTTTCTCCTAGAAGTTTGCCAACCATGGTAGCCGATTTGCGCATGCCCTCGCGCGCGGCGGTAGAATTGGTCATCCCGAAACACCGCAACGAACGGAAGTATCGCATGGCCCTCATCACTTCGTACCACGTCCCCGGCCTCTATGTCGAGGACCACAGCATCGATGTCCCTCTCGACTGGCGCGGCCTTGAGCCAATGCTTTTGGCCGTCGGCAGCACCATGCGCCGCGGCGCCATGCCGGCACCCATCGCCGGCGCACCCGAGAGCATCAAGCTTTTCTACCGCGTGGTTTGCGCGCCCGACCGCATCAACGACGACCTGCCGCTGCTCCTGTTTTTGCAGGGCGGCCCCGGCGGCGAGAGCCCGCGTCCGCTGTCACCCACAAGCGACGGCTGGATCGAGGAGGCCGTCAAGCACTTCCGCGTGGTCCTTCCCGACCAGCGCGGCACCGGACGCAGTAGCTGCGTGGACGGACGCACGATCAAGGCACTGGGTGATCGCGCAACGGCCGCCGGCGCCGATACAGCACGCTCGCAGGCTGACTTCCTCAAGCGCCACCTCGCCAGCTCCATCGTGCGCGATTTTGAGTACCTGCGCCTGGTGGGCTTTGGCGGCAAGCCGTGGGTCACGCTCGGCCAAAGCTACGGCGGTTTTTTGACGCTGAGCTACCTGTCGCTCTTCCCCGAGGGCGTGGCGGCGAGCTTTACCTGCGGCGGCATCCCCCACGTGCCGGCGAGCGCCAGCGAGGTCTACGCGCACACCTTCCCGCGCATGGCCGCCAAGACGCAGCAGTATTACGACCGCTACCCCGCCGACATCGAGCGCGTGGCAGCCCTGGCCGATGCGCTCGAGGCACAGAAGCCCGTGCTGCCCGACGGCTCGCCGATGACGGTCGAGCGCCTACAGCTCATGGGCAGCGACTTTGGCATGAAGCCGAGCTTTGAACGCATGCATTGGATTATCGATCACGCTTTTGCTGATGGCGACGGCACGCTGACCTGCGACGCCTCGGTATCTGACAGCTTTTTGATGCGCGCCTTCGAGCGCACAAACACGCGCACGAATCCGCTGTACTGGACGCTGCAGGAGTTCATATACGCCGACGGTGACACTATGCCCATTGGCTGGGCCGCGGCTGAAGAGAAGGCTCACCGCGCCGAGTTCGACACGCTCGCGCGCCCGCTCATGTTTACCGGCGAGGCCATGTTCCCGTGGATGTTTGAGCAGATGCCCGAGCTTATGCCGTTTAAGCCCGCCATGGACCTGCTGATGGAAGACACCAGCTGGGACAAGATTTACGACCCGCAGCGCCTGGCGTGCAACGAGGTGCCCCTGCAGGCCGCGGTGTATTTCGACGACATGTACGTCGATTCGGGCCTGCAGCTCGATACGCTCAGCCGCGTGGGCAACTCGCACGCCTGGGTGACCAACGAGTTCGAGCACGACGGCCTGCACGGCAGCGTGGTGTTCAAGCACCTCTTCGACGAAGCCTCAACCGCGGAGACCTGCGCCGGATCTTCTAACAAAGGAGTGTCCCCACCTGCCGGCACAATAGGAACGTCCCCAAGTGCCGGCACGAGAAAGACAGCGCTGCGGGAAACGATCCGCAGCGCTGTCTTTCTTTATGCAAATACGATCAAGTTATCCCTGTGTATCGCAGGCTTCTCGGCTAGGTCTGCCAGCAGGCGGTTGCTGGCGATCTGGTCCTGGCGGCGACCGGCGGCAAGTTCCAGCACGTCCGAATCGGCCTCGGCGATACCGCGGGCGACAACCATACCGCTCGGGTCGCACACGTCAAGCACATCGCCCTCGGCAAACTCGCCATCGACCTCGCGAATACCCACCGCGAGCAAGGACGAGCCACGGCTAACCAACGCCTTCGCGGCACCGTCGTCAACCGTTACCGATCCATGTGCCTTGTCACCCAGCGCGATCCACAGCTTGCGCGGCGCAATGTCCAGACGCTCCGCCGGCGGATCGAACAGGGTTCCCACGCTCTCGCCACGGGCCAGGCGCACGAGCGCATCGGGCTCCTCGCCCGAGCAGATTACGCTCTGAATGCCAGCCGTCATCAAAATGCGGCTCGCGCGGATCTTGGTGATCATGCCGCCGGTACCCACCGACGTCGAAGAATCGCCCGCCGAGGCAATGATCTTGGCATCGATTTTGCGCACGACCGGGACAAACTCGGCCGTCGAATCCTCATGCGGATTGGCGGTGTAGAGGCCGTCGATGTCGGACAGCGTCACACACAGGTCGGCAGAAACCAGGCAGCTCACGAGGGCCGCGAGTGTATCGTTGTCGCCGAACTTAATCTCGTCGACGGTGACGGTGTCGTTTTCGTTGACGACTGGCACCACGCCCAGCTCCACCAGGCGCAGCAGGGCGTCGCGCGCGTGTAGGTAGGACGTACGGCGCGCCGTGTCGTGACGCGTGAGCAGCACGAGCGAGGTGAGCAGGTCACGCGCATGGAACTCCTCATCGTAGGCCGACGAAATGATGCACTGACCGGCCGAAGCGCATGCCTGCAGGCTCGGCAGATCGCCAACCGGTTTGCAGTCGAAGCCCAGCACGGGATAGCCACAGGCAATGGCGCCGGAGCTCACCACGACCAAGCGCCAGCCGAGCTTGCGCAGGGCCGCGGCCTGATCAGCCAGGCCGCCGATAAACGCGCGGTTGACCTTACCGTCGGCACCCACCACCGTGGACGAGCCGATCTTTACCACCATCGTTTTATAAGAAGTCGTCATACGTCAAACCAATCGAATGTCGAGCGTTCGGACGAGCTGGGGCAGCTGGGGCACCCGGTGCGGGACGGACGAAAATGATCCGTTTTCCTCCGTCCCCTTCGGATCATTTTGCCCAGGGGAAGGCCGAAGCCGCGGCCATGTTCTTGCGCACGAGCTCGTCGCGCACCTGGGCCAGACCCTGTTCCATACCCACCACGTAGGTCTGCGGGTACAGAAAGCGCTTGAAAGCTGCGTCCAGATGATCGAGCGCCCAAGCACAGCGCTCGCGCGCGTCCTGGATGCTCTCACGCGGAGCCACCGCACTGCCATCGCGCACGATCGGCACCAGCAGCTCGCGATACTCAAGTTCGGACACGTCGGTCACCAGGGCGGCATCATTCACGGCCACGAGGGTATTGCCGCGCGCGGCGCCCTCCCCCGCCAGATGGTCCTCGTCGTAGATCATGTCGCAGACCGGGCCGCCAAAGCCGTCGTAATAACGGCGCACGCGTTGCACACCCGGGATCGTGCGCTTGTAGGGCTGCTCGGAGAGCTTGACCACCGGCGTCCATGGATCTGCCTCGCTCGCACGGCGGGCGGAAAGCTTGTACACGCCGCCCAGCGCCGGCTGATCGTAGCAGGTCGCGAGCTTGGTGCCCACGCCAAAGCTGTCGATGGGCGCGCCCTGGTCGAGCAGCGACTGAATCGTGTACTCATCCAGATCGTTGGAAACCGAGATCCCCACATAGGGCAGGCCCTCGGCATCAAAACGGCCGCGAACATACTTGGAAAGCTTGGCGAGGTCGCCGGAGTCGATGCGAATGGCCGACAGGCGCTCGCCCACCGCTTCCATCTCCTTGGCAACCGTAATGGCATGTTCGCAGCCCTCGCGCACGTCATAGGTGTCGATGAGCAACGTGCAGTTCTTGGGGCTCGATTTGGCAAAGGCACGGAAGGCCTCGAGCTCGGAATCGAAGCTCATCACCCAGCTGTGCGCATGCGTGCCAAAGACGGGAATACCGTAGCGGCGGCCGGCGAGCACATTGGACGTAGAGGAGCAGCCAGCAACGTAGCTCGCGCGTGCAACGGCCAGGCCGCCATCGGGACCCTGGGCTCGGCGCAGGCCAAACTCCGCCACGGGACGACCGTCGGCGGCGAGCACCACGCGCGCCGTCTTGGTGGCGACAAGCGTCTGGAAGCCGACAATGTTAAGCAGCGCCGTCTCGAGCAGCTGGCACTCCAGCGCGGGGCCGGTGACGCGCACCATGGGCTCGCGCGGAAAGACGAGCTCGCCCTCGGGCACGGCGTCGATGTTTACATGCGCGCGAAAATCGCGCAGGTAGTCGAGGAATCCAGGCTTGAACATCGCGCCGCCGGCAGGGGCCTGGAGCGAGGCGAGGTAGTCGATGTCCTCGGGCGTAAAGCGCAGATTCTCGACCAGCTCGGGCAGCTCGGCGGTGCCGCACATGACGGCATAGGCGCTGCCAAAGGGATGATCTCGGTAAAACGCGGTAAAACAACCCTGCTCATTGGCCTTGCCGCTCTCCCACAGGCCCTGGGCCATAGTGAGCTCGTACAGATCGGTGAGCATTGCAATGTCGGTGGGATGCGAGATGTCGGTCAAAGCCATGGGGCGACCTTTCGGATGTGTGGTGCAGAATTTGAGGGTTGGACGAGAGCAGAGCATGCGGACATGACGCCCGATGCGAGTCGGTTAGAGCAGGCCCATGCTGGTCAGGATCGTGTAGCCCAAAAAGATGACGAACGCGATGAGGGCAAGGACAATGATGATTTTTTGAGCCGGTGCCATGCCAGGGATCTCGTTCTCGCCCGTAGGCTCCTTGGAGGTAACCATGCGCTGGGCAAAGGTCATCTCGTCACGGCGCGGCTTGGGCTCGACGGACTTGGGACGGGCGGCCTTTTTAGGCTGAGGTTTGGGCGCGGCAGGTGCAGGCTTCGCAGCAGCGGGCTTGGGTGCGGGCGCGGGCGCCGATGCGGATGCGGCGTTCGCGGCGACCTCCTCGGCCTTCGTACGCTCGGCACGCAGGGCAGCCAGCTCCTCACGCTCGCGACGGGCCTCTTCCCGAGCCTCGCGGCGGGCCTTCTCAGCGCGGAGCTCTTCCAACTCGGCGCGCTCCTCGTCGGACAATGGTTGGGACTCAAGCTCGGCCATGGTATAGCCCTTTCTTTTAAAAAAAGCCGCCGACACAATGTCAGCGGCTTATCAAATCCAAGGGTGGAGACGAAGGGAGTCGAACCCTCGGCCTCTGCCATGCGACGGCAGCGCTCTCCCAACTGAGCTACGTCCCCAGGACAAGTCGATATTTTACCTACGGCTCGCCAACTGTCAACGCCCAATAAGCAGTCTTTTTGGAGCGCGGCTATTTTGACAACTTTTCGAACAGGCGATCCTCTCGATGATTATTTAATCCCCGTCCCAGAAAAATCATCGACGAACGCACTACTTTGCGCTGGTAAGAACACCGGTGGTGTCGAAGGCCGGGGTGAAGCTCTCGTCCACCGCGCCGCCCTCTTGCCAGAACATCGTCGTAAAGCCCAGGTCGTCGGCATGGTCGAGCACCCGCTCGTACTCCTCGCGCGTCACGGCACGCGCCAGATCGCCGCCCTGCTCGCGCATAAGCGCATTGGGCGTGTACTGGTTCATGACCGAGATCGGCACGTCGCCCATCGTCTGCCACACCAGGTCTAACACGCGGCACGAGTCATCCGCATGCCCCGGCAGTACCAAGTGGCGCACGATGATGCCGCGCTTCATGAGCCCCTCGTCGTCCACCAGCTCTCCCCCGCGGCGCTCGACCTCGTGCGCCATCTGCGCCAGGCCCGACACCGCCACGCGCGGGTAATCCTTAATATGAGAGAGCGACTGCGCAAGCCCGGCATCGGCATACTTAAAGTCGGTGAGCCACACATCGACCAGGTCGCCCAGCGCCGCCACGGCACTCGCGCGCTCGTAACCACTCGTGTTGTAGACGATCGGAACGACCAGCCCGCGCGACCGCGCCGCGGCAATCGCGGCAGGCAGCAGGTGAGCATAGTGCGTCGCCGTCACCAAATTGATGTTGTTGGCACCCTGGTCCTGAAGTTCCAGCATAATCTCGACCAGGCGCTCGGGCGTAATCTCCAGACCGAAATTGCCCGTCGAGATCTCGTGGTTTTGGCAGTAGACGCATTTGAGCGAACAGCCGCTAAAAAAGATCGTGCCCGAGCCCGCCTCGCCCGAGATGGGCGGTTCCTCCCACATATGAAGCGCCGCGCGGGCCACCTTGAGCGTGTCGTTAGCACCGCATACGCCGCGCGCGCCCTCATCGCGCGCCGCACCGCAACGGCGCGGACACAAATGGCAGGCGGGCGAAAAAAGTTCGGTCAACGACGTCGGCATAAAAACATGCTCCAAAACAACGATTCAGCAGCTCAAACGTAAAGGGCCAGGCCGCGTAGACGGCTCCGTCCCTAAGGCGCCGTAATCGTCCGACACGATTTTTGTAATGTCAAGACTGGAATCCACAAAGTGCCGCTTTATGATGTAGGTATTCCGCCCCCCGCGGAGCAACTGGGTGAACCGTCGCGTTTATTTAGGGAGCCCACACAGTCGTACCTAGTACAGGTATCCTTCGTTGTTAAGGACGCTGGAACAGTCGATGAGGGCACCCACCTGTTTTAGGTGGGTTCATTTTCGTAACGTGGGGGGTGGTTTTCTTTTGCCGAAAATCGCCATTACAGTCCATATGGATCCCCGCCGGCATCCCGACAAGCCATCGACAACATCCCAATATCTGGTAAGCGCGTGATTATCGCTGCGTGCAATTACATGCACCCCCCTTGGTCGAGTATTATGGTTCGGCTATGCCCTTTGCGCATGGCGTTCTTCTGACCTTTTCCTTCGACGCTTGGCGGTTTTTAGATTCATGGCTTCATCCCCGAGCTACATACCGTACCTATGCGTGGCAGCGGCGGCCTTTATCACGACCTTCCTCGCGGTGCCCCTGGTCAAGCGCTTGGCAATTAAGCTCGATGCCGTCGACTATCCTTCTAAGCGCCGCATCAACACCAAGCCCATCCCGCGTTTGGGCGGAACGGCGGTGTTTTTGGGCCTGGTCGTTGCCTGCATTGTGCAAATCCTTGGCACCTGGTACCTAGGCTGGCCACCCGTCCTGGTGCCGCACCCGCGCCTTCACATTAGCTATCCCATGCTGGCGCTCTCCTTTACCGTCATCTTTGCGACCGGCGCCATCGACGACGTCTTCCAGCTCACGCCCAAGCAAAAGCTGGCCGGACAGGTCCTCGCCGCGCTTATCGCCTGCATGGGCGGCCTAAAAATCGGCGTCATCGTCAACCCGTTTGCTCCCGGCGAAATCATGCTCGGATGGCTCGCCTACCCCATTACCGTGATCTATCTGGTGGCATTCACCAACATCATTAACCTCATCGACGGCCTCGACGGCTTGGCCACGGGCATTTGCGGCATCGCGTCGTTCACCATGTTTTCGATGGCCGTTCTCTCGGGCCGCATCGACGCCGCCGCGCTCTCCATTGCGCTCTTTGGCGCCTGTCTGGCCTTTTTGCGCTACAACTTCAACCCCGCCAGCATCTTCTTGGGCGACTCGGGGTCGCTGTTGCTGGGCTTTGCGCTGGGCTCCATCTCGCTGCTCAACGTGAGCCGCACCGCCGCACTCACCTCGCTTATCATCCCGCTCATCGTTGCCGGCGTGCCTATCATCGACACGTTTAGCGCCATCGTGCGCCGCAAGCGCGCCCACATTAGCATCGGGCAGGCCGACAAGGGCCACATCCACCACCGCCTGATCCAAGAAGGCTACAACCAAAAACAGGCTGTGCTGCTCATCTATGCCTGGTGCATTATGCTTTCGGCCGGCGCCGCCGCCATCAATCAGGTCGAGGTGCCCATGCGCGTGCTTATCTTTACCGTGCTCGCCATTGGCTCGGCGGCCTTTGCCAAGCATCTACATCTGTTTGAGCCCGTGCTGCGCCACCATTACAACAAGCGCACGCACGAGGACGAACTGGTCACCCCCGACGACCCCGCTTTTAAGCAGGAGGAGCAGGCAGCCGAGGAGCGCAAAGAAGAGCGCCACCACAAGCTCTAGGGCAAGCTGCTGAGGATGTGCCAAGGCACCGTTGGCCAAGCGCGGGCGCGCCGCGCCCATCGCACAAGCCACCCCTCTCCCGCCCCTCGCCTACTTACGTCCCGCCCTGTCTCTTATAC
>UQOJ01000066.1 GCA_900542635.1 uncultured Collinsella sp. | reverse complement strand
ACACCTATTAAGTCGTCGGCAGCGTCAGATGTGTATAAGAGACAGACCCTGCACCCATCAGCGGTCTGGACAGCCTGCTGACCGTTCAGGCCGCCTTTATGGACGACACGCCGCGTCTGACCGGAGCCATTAACGATATGGCGGCTGAGTGCGAGCAGCGTGTCGAGGCCGGCGAGGGCGTGGCGCCCAAGTGGACCAAACGTATCCTGTACACCGGCACGCCCATGGCTGTGCCCAACTGGAAGCTGTTCAATCTCATCGAGAAGGCCGGCGGTGTCGTGGTGGGCGAGGAGTCCTGCACGGGCTCGCGCTACTACAAGGACCTGGTCGACGAGTCCGGCGAGACGGTCGACGAGATGCTCGACGCCATCGCCGAGCGCTACTTTAAGATCAACTGCGCCGTCTTTACGCCCAACGGCCAGCGTATGAAGGACATTGTCCAGATGGCCAAGGACCTGCATGCCGACGGCATCGTCGACGTGGCGCTGCAGTTCTGCACGCTCTACGAGATGGAGTCGTTTGCCGTGGAGAAGGCCGCCGAGGAGGCAGGCATTCCGTTTATGCACATCACGACCGACTACGCCGGTGAGGATGCGGGCCAACTGCAGACGCGCATTGAAGCTTTCTTGGAAACCATTTAGGGGTATCCGTCCCGGCGGCTTCCCCAGGCACCCGATCTTGCCGTTCAAACCATCGTTTGCGTACCAAAGTACGCGGCGCTTCTCTTTCACGGCAACCTCGGGCACCTGGGAAAGCCGTTTCCTTGGTTGGTTAAAAGGTTTGTTAAGGAGTTATATGTCGGAATATATTGAGCAGCCGTTGCCGTCTACGTTTGAGGAGTTCAACGAGCAGCGCAAGGCGGCGTTTATTCGCGTTAAGGATTACAAGCAGGCCGGCAATCGCCTGGTCGGCTACTTGTGCAGCTATACGCCGCTCGAGATTATCGATGCCGCGGGGGCCGCAAGTGTCGCTCTGTGCGGTACGTCCGATGAGGTGATTCCCGAGGCCGAGAAGGTGCTGCCGGCAAACCTCTGCCCGCTCATCAAGTCGACTTACGGCTTTGCCTACTCGCAAAAGTGCCCGTTTACGTACTTTAGCGACATGATCATCGGCGAGACCACCTGCGACGGCAAGAAGAAGATGTACGAGCTGCTCAACGAGCTCAAACGCACGCACGTTCTGCATCTGCCGCAGGGTCGCGATCGCGCCTACGAGCGTGAAGGCTGGTACGAGGAGTGCCGCCTGCTCAAAGAGGAGCTCGAGGGCTTCTACGGCATCACGATTACCGACGATGACTTGCGCGCTGCCGTCCGACGCCGCAACCGTCTGCGTGCGGCGCAACTCGAGATGTTTGCCCTCCAGGCCAACCAGCCTGCGGCCATGAGCGGCGTCGACCTGATGAGCACCATGTTTGCCGGTACGTTCAGCTTTGATATCGAGGCCTATACGCAGCAGCTGGAGCAAAAGGTTGTCAAGCTGCGTGAGACCTACGAGGCTGGAGAGCGCCCGGTCGCGGCAGATGCTAAGCGCATTCTGATCACCGGCTGCCCGGTGGGCGGTGTGATCAACAAGATTGGCCGCACCATCGAGTCCAACGGCGGCGTGGTTGTGTGCATGGACGACTGCTCGGGCGAGCGTACGGCGGCCATGATGATCGACCCGGAGGCTCCCGATATCCTGCGCGCCATCGCCGACCGATACCTGGACATCAACTGCTCGGTCATGACGCCCAACGACGGTCGCATGGAAAATACACTGGCCATGTGCGAGAAGTATCACGTCGATGGCGTGGTCGAAAACGTGCTCCAGGCCTGCCACACCTTTAATGTGGAGAGTGCGCGCATGCAGGAGGCCGTCGAGGGTGCGGGTATTCCGTACATGAAGATCGAGACCGACTACAGCAATGGCGACATGGGCCAGATCGAGACCCGTATCGCCGCCTTCATCGAAACCCTCTAGCTTCCTCAGGCACCGGATCTTGCTCCTCAAACCGTCGCTTGCGTACCCAAAGTACGCTGCGCTCCTCTTTCGGGGCAATCTCCGGCACCTGAGAAACCTAGAGCTAAGGCGCCTGAACGCACCGCTACCTTTGATGTTTAGATTGGGAGAGAGCCATGATAGGGATCGGGATCGATATCGGGTCTACGGCGGCTAAGGCTGCTGTGGTCGATGGGGAGGGTTCGGTGGCATGGACGTGCGTGCAGCCAACCGGGTTCTCCTCGGTCGATGCGGCCGAGCGTCTGCGCGGCGAGCTTGCCGCGGCTGGCTATGACGTGGCTGCCGACGACGTGCGCGTGATCGCGACCGGCTACGGTCGTGTCGCCGTTCCCTATGCGCATAAGGTCGTGACCGAGATCACCTGCCACGGCACCGGTGCCGTGCGCCTGTTTGGCGATCACGGCACGGTGATCGACGTGGGCGGTCAGGACACCAAGGTCATTCAGCTTAAAAGTGGCCGCGTGGCCAAGTTTGCCATGAACGACAAGTGCGCCGCCGGCACGGGGCGCTTTTTGGAGATCATGGCCGACCGCTTAGGCATTTCCCAGCAGCAGATGGCCGACCTGGCGCGTTCCGGTGAGCCCACCAAGATCAGCAGCATGTGCACCGTGTTTGCCGAAAGCGAGGTTATCAGCCTGATCGGTCGCGGTGAGCCGCGCGAGAACATTGCGCGTGGCGTGATCGACAGCGTGGTCTCGCGCGTGGCCACTATGGCCGGGCAGGCGACGGGTGCTCCGTACTACCTGACGGGAGGCTTGTGCGAGAACGCTTACGTTGTGGAGCGGCTGGCGGCGCTGCTGGGGTCGCCGGTCACCACCTCGCCCCATGCCCGCTTCGCCGGTGCCATCGGCGCGGCGATTCTCGCCGCCGCCTTGGCCTAGGGGTGTACCGCGACATGCGCATCCTCAATATCTCGGCACAAAAACCAGATAGCACCGGCAGCGGCACCTACCTTGCCGCGCTCGTGCGCGAACAGATCGAGACGGGGCATCGCGCCGCCGTGCTTTGCGGCGCGGCACCGGGTGATACCCAAGGCGAGCTGGATCGGCGTGCTGCCGTGTTTGCCGTACCGTTCGAGTCGCCCGAGCTGCCGTTTCCCATCTGCGGTATGTCCGATGTCATGCCCTATTCCTCTACACGCTATCGTGACCTGACGCCTTCGATGCTCAGGGCATTTGAGCGGGCATTTGCTGCTGCTATCGATCGGGCGGTGGCTGAGTTTCGGCCCGATCTGGTGCTCTGTCACCACCTGTATCTGGTGACCGCATTGGCGCGCGAGTGCGTCCGGGGCGTGCCGGTTGTTGCCGTGTGTCATTCGACCGACCTGCGCCAGCTGCGTTCGCATGCGCTCGAGCGCGATCGCATCGTAAGTGCGGTTCGTCGGCTCGATGCCGTCTTTGCGCTCCATGCTGAGCAGGCTGAGCAGATTGGCCTGGTGTGCGGCGTCGATGTCGATCGCATCCACGTGATTGGGACGGGCTACGACCATCGCGTCTTCTGCCGCGACGCGAGCGTGGCGAGGCAGCCGGGATCGCTTGTGTACGTGGGCAAGATTTGCTTTAAAAAGGGCGTCGAGTCGCTGGTTCGAGCCGTGTCATTGCCGATTGACGATGACGTCCGCCCATCTGGCTTGGTACTTGTGGGCGGCCGCGGGGACGATGCCGAGTACGCGCATATCGAGCGCTTGACCGCGGCCTCGGATGTGCCGGTGACGCTGGCGGGGCGCTTGGATAGCGATGAGCTCGTGCGTGCCTACCGCAGTTCCGACGTCTTTGTGCTGCCTTCGTTTTACGAGGGTCTGCCGCTCGTGACGATCGAGGCCCTCGCGTGCGGTTGCAAAGTTGTGGCGACCGATTTGCCCGGCGTTCGTCCCTGGATGGAGGCGATGCTTCCCGGTGCTCCCGTGACGTGGGTGGCATCGCCGCGTATGACGGATGTCGACACGCCCGTGGCGGCCGACCTTCCGTTGTTTGAGCGCGCGCTGGCAGACGCTATCGCGCAGGCGCTTGCGGCGCCGCGTTCGACGTTCGAGCCGTCGGCGGTCTTTTGGGAAGCGTGCATGGCGCGTATACTTAAAGTCGTTGATTTGTTGGAAGGGGGTTCGTATGGCTAAGGACACCATGAAGCTCACGTCTATGACTGCCGCGAGCGGTTGAGCCGCTAAGTTGGCTCCCGGAGCCCTCGCCCAGGTCCTGGGCGACTTACCCAATGTGCATAACGACAACCTGCTCGTGGGGTTCGATACCTCCGACGATGCGAGCGTCTTTCGCGTTGACGACAACTTGGGCCTCGTACAGTCCATTGACTTCTTCCCGCCGATGGTCGACGACCCGTTCCTGTTTGGCCAGATTGCCGCGGCAAACTCGCTGTCGGATATCTACGCCATGGGCGGGCGGCCGAGCCATGCCATGAACCTGCTGTGCATTCCCAGTTGCCTGGGCGTTGAGGTTGCCGGTCAGATTCTGGCGGGCGGCGCCGACAAGTGCGTCGAGGCGGGTTGCTCCATCGCGGGCGGCCACACCATCAACGACGACGAGCCCAAGTACGGCCTGTCCGTGAGCGGTTTTGTGCCACTCGACCGCATGCTCGCCAACAGCGGCGCACACGTGGGCGATGTTCTGCTGCTGACCAAGGCGATCGGCTCGGGCATCATCACCACGGCCATTAAGGGCGAGCTTATCGAGCAGGACGAGGCCGCAGCCATGTTTGACTCGATGCGCACTCTCAACGAGGCTCCGATTCGTCTGGCCGAGGGACTCGAGCTTCACGGCTGTACTGACATTACGGGCTTTGGTCTGATCGGGCATGCGTGCGAGATGGCCGAGGGCTCGGGCGTGCAGGTTGAGCTTGCGTCGGGGGCGGTTCCGCTCTTTGACCAGGTGCTCGACATGGCGCGTCTGGGCATTATCCCCGCGGGCTCCTACCGCAACCAGGACTTCTTTGGCCCGCGCGTGGCTGCCGACGAAGACCTGGAGCCGGGCATGTTGGATGCGCTGTACGATCCGCAGACGTCTGGTGGCCTGCTCATCGCGGCACCTGCTGCCGATGTGGATGAGCTTGCGCGCCGTCTGCATGCCGAAGGACGTATTGCCGCCGTCGTCGGTCGCGTGTGCGAGCCGGTGCCAGGCGGTCCTGCCGTCCACGTTGTTCGCTAGCCCGCACGTTTATGTAACTGTTTACCGTTCTCTAGAACGGTTCTTTCGAAAGGAAAAACTATGTCTACCAAAATTGAAGTCAATGCCATGGGCGATGCCTGCCCGCTGCCCGTCGTCAAGACGCTCAAAGCCCTGAAGCGGCTCGATGGCGAGGGTGCCGTGGTGACCTCGGTCGATAACGAGACTGCCGTCAAGAACATCTCCAAGATGGCGCAGGAGAAGGGCTGCACGGCCTCGGTCGAGAAGGTTTCTGACGCCGAGTGGCACGTGACCGTGGCGACCTCTGGCGCCGTTGCCGTGGCCGATCCTGAGCAGGATGGCGCTGCCTTCTGCGACGCCAGCGCCGGCAAGGGCAAACTCGTCATTTCCGTCTACACCGATTGCATGGGCCGTGGCGACGACGAACTGGGCCACAAGCTCATGAAGGCGTTTATCTTTGCCGTGACGCAGCAGGAGGAACTGCCCGCGACCATGCTGTTCTACAACGGCGGTGCCAAGCTCACCGTCGAGGGCTCGCCGGTGCTCGATGACC
Organism: uncultured Collinsella sp.; assembly: GCA_900542635.1. Lineage (GTDB taxonomy): Bacteria > Actinomycetota > Coriobacteriia > Coriobacteriales > Coriobacteriaceae > Collinsella. The sequence continues at coordinate 4,732 of UQOJ01000066.1, read as the reverse complement.
TGAAGGGCCTGGCCGAGCAGGGTGTCGAGATTCTCACCTGCGGTACCTGCCTCGACCACTATGGCATTAAAGACCAGCTTGCGGTGGGCGAGGTCACCAACATGTACGTGATCGTGGAGAAGATGGAGCAGGCCGTGCGCGTCGTGCGCCCGTAGCGTATTGGTTGGAGTTGCCATGAGGGAGAAGCGCCCGGCGCTTGTCATCACGTTTCCCACCACGGCGGCCGCCATGGGGTGCGAGTCCCTGTGCATCGAGCACGGCCTTCCCGGGCGAACGATTCCCGTGCCCGGGGAGGTCGCTGCCGGCTGCGGTCTGGCGTGGAAGGCGTTGCCTGCCGATGAGGAACTGCTGCGCGGCGAACTTGCCGAGGCGGGTGTTCCCACCGAGGGCTATACCGTGATCGATATGTGGGAGGTCGTGCGATGATCTATCTGGATAACGCGGCGACGACCATGCACAAGCCGCAGACGGTCATCGATACCGTGACGCAGGCGATGTGCTCGCTCGGCAATGCCGGGCGCGGCGCCACGTCGGGTGCCCTCGATGCCGCTCGTACGATTCATGGCTGCCGTGCCAAGCTCGCGCGCCTTTTGGGTTGCCCGAGGGCGGACCATGTGTGCTTTACGCCCAACTCCACGGCGGCGCTCAACACCGCCATCAATGGCGTGGTGCGCCCCGGCGACCGCGTGGTCACGACGGTACTCGAGCACAACTCCGTGCTGCGTCCGCTCAACCGCCTGACGGTAGAGCGGGGCGTGACCGTTGAGCATACGGGCTGTGATACCAACGGCGTGCTCGACTACGACGAGCTCGAGCGGTTGGTCACGCCGGGTACGCGTGCCGTGGTGGTGACGCACGCCTCCAATGTGACCGGCAACTCGGTCGACATTGCACGCGTAGCGGCCATGGCCCATGCGGCCGGCGCACTTGTGATTGTCGATGCCTCGCAGTCTGCCGGCACGGCGCATATCGATATGCAGGCCATGGGGCTCGACGTCGTGTGCTTTACCGGCCACAAAGGGCTGATGGGTCCGCAGGGCACTGGCGGCCTGGCCGTGGCGGAGGGCGTCGACGTGGCGCCCTGGGCCATGGGCGGCACCGGTGTACACAGCTTCGATGAGCTGCAGCCACTGGAGTGGCCCACGCGCCTGGAGGCCGGTACGCTCAACGGCCACGGTATCGCTGGCCTTTCTGCTGGCCTCGACTTTATCGAGGCCCAGGGTGGGGTCGAGGCGATTGCTGCCCACGAGCGTGCGCTCGCCGATCGCCTCCTTGCCGGCGTGCGCGAGATTCCGGGGATTAAGCTCTACGGTGCCTTTGACCAGCCGACGCGCTCTGCGATTGTGTCGCTCAACGTGGGCGATATCGATTCTGCCGAGATCTCGGATGCGCTCATGCAAGGGTGGGGGATTGCGACGCGCCCCGGCGCCCATTGCGCCCCGCTCATGCACCGTGCGCTGGGAACCGAGCGCCAGGGCGTCGTCCGCTTCTCATTTGGGTATTTCAACACGACCGAAGAAGTCGACACGGCTATCGATGCTCTGTGCGATTTAGCCTGCTAAAGCTGCTAGAGCGTATATACTTGCGGGACGGGTGTTTTTGCCCGTCCCATTTTTTGTTTCAACCCGAAAGGTGTGTCTATGGTCTCATCCGCCCCGCGCGGTCTGCGCTCCGACCATGTCGTTACCGTCGGCATTGCGCTGTTCTCGATGCTCTTTGGCGCCGGTAACCTCATTATTCCGCCGCTGCTGGCGCTGCAGGCAGGTTCTGCCACGCCGGTTGCCATGATCGGCTTTTTGATTGCCGCTATCGGTCTGCCCGTCATGGGCTTTATCGCCGTCGCGCTCGCCGGAACGGCGCGCGAGCTTGCCGGCCGCGTGCACCCCAAGTTTGGTGAATTCTTTGTCGCGGCGGTCTACCTTGCCATCGGTCCGTGCCTGGCCATTCCGCGCACAAGCTCTACGGCGTTCGAAATGCTGGTGCCGCTGCTACCCGAGGGCGTTTCGCTCGGCACAGCACGTCTGGTGTTTGCCATCGGGTTCTTCGTCGTCGCGTTTGTGCTCACGCTGCGCCCGGGTGTCATCACACGCGTGCTCGGCCGCATTACGGGCCCCGCGCTCATTGCGCTTATCGTGCTGGTCGTGGGTGCTGCCGTGATCTCGCCGCTGGGACCGGCTGCCGCGCCTCAGGCTCCCTACGATGCAGGCGCCGCCGTGCAGGGCTTTCTGACTGGCTATCAGACCATGGACCTGCTCGCGTCGCTCGCCTTCGGCATCATCATCGCCGAGACCATCTACGAGTTGGGTGTTACCGATGACAAGCGCGTGGCCTTCGAGATTTCGCGTTCCGGTGTGATCGCCGGCGTGCTCATGGCCATCATCTACTGCGGCTTGGGCCTTGCCGGTATGCAGCTCGGTACCGTGATGCCCGACGCTACCAACGGCGCAGCCATCCTCGCTCGTTCGGCCTCCATGCACTTTGGGCTTGCCGGCACGGTCGTGGTCTTCGCCATCTTCTTCCTCGCCTGCATGAACGTGTGCATCGGCCTCATCAGCTGCTGCTCGCGTTACTTCTGCGAGACGTATGTGGTCGAAGGGGGAGCGGAGGCCTCCGAGGAGGACATGCGCCGTCCCTTTGCGGTTCTCGCCTTTGTGTTCGCGGCATTTTCGTGCGTGCTCTCCAACGTGGGCCTCGACGTCATTCTTATGTTCTCGGTACCTATGCTCAACGCCCTGTATCCCGTTGCCATCGTGCTGGTACTGATGGGCCTGGTGCACGGCTTTTGCGACGCTCATCCGCAGGTGTGGGTCTGGGTCGGCGGCGTGGTCGCGGTGCAGAGTGTGATCACCTCGGTCCGCGACGCATTCTTTGCGGGCGCGTGGTTGCCGTTCGATGCGCTGCCGTTGGCGGACATTAGAGCCGCGTGGGCGCCGGTCGCCGTGGTGGCGTTTGTGATTGGCCTGCTCCATAGTCGTTTTGTTGCACATTCGAGGAGCTAAGGCATCAATGCTTGCACAGGCGGGGAGTCTCCCCTATAATTTCCTTCGCTTTGGGACACGCAAGGTTTAGACCTTAGCTGCTCAACACCTTCGGGACGTGGCGCAGTTTGGTAGCGCGCCTGCTTTGGGAGCAGGATGTCGCAGGTTCAAATCCTGTCGTCCCGACCATATCTTGCGGGCGTAGTTCAATGGTAGAACCCCAGCCTTCCAAGCTGATGACGCGGGTTCGATTCCCGTCGCCCGCTCCATAAGATAGACGAACGGCTCTGGCTCCATTTGGTGCCAGAGCCGTTTTCATATACATGCCGGGGACCCCACATCCCCTCCTAAGTTGCGGTGAAATACGGACTGTTTTTCGGCTTTTATGGCCCATGTAGTCCGTATTTCACCGCAACTATTTGTAAGGTTGGATTTTGACGCCGTTGGGAGGGTCGTAGCGACCGTCTACCGAGAGTGGAAATATTTTTTGAAGCTCTGACCTGCGGCGTCAAGTTTTTGGTCAGCTTTTGGCAAGGCCTGCGGACGGAAGCATGCGATAGCGTAATGGTATTCTCTCCGCCGTGATGGTTATGGGGTTGGCCATGCTCGATAAAGGCAAACATTTTCCGCAGTCATATGCAAGGATGCTATTCTCGGCCGTTGGAATTCATCAAGATGGACAGCTGCTTATAACAATTGATCCTTGGGATGAACGCCGTGCGCGTGAGCTTATGCAGGAAGAGCTCATGCTTCGTCTTTACAACCACGTGTATGCGGATCCGGTCTATTGGAATAATCTTGGGGTTGAAGATCGCATCTTTCAGCTGGCATCCGCTATTGCGGTCGTTGAACCGGATGCTGTGTTTTGCGGATCGACAGCAGCGCTACTCTACGGCATCGGCTCGGCGTATACGCTTCTGGATAAAGTGCAAGTACTGCTGCCACGGTCTACAAGGCGTGATACGTATGAGTTCGTTGAATACAAGCGCTGGCGGGCGGGCGAAGTGTGGCGGCTAGGTCTGTTTACACTGACGGATCCGTGTCGAACGGTTGTTGATATCGCTCGAACGAGCGCCTTTCGCTATGCGCTGGGCTATGTCGATGGCTTGGCCCGTGAGTACGATGTCGAACGCGAAGAGCTGCGAGCATATGCCCAGGCAAATTGCCGAGGGTTGCATGGCATCGCGCGTGCTTTTGACGTTTTTGAGTATATGGACGGCAGGTCAGACAATGGCGGCGAGTCTGAGGCGAGAGCAGCGATGATTCTCGCTGGGGTTGCCACGCCCGAGCTTCAAGTTGAGATAACGCGACCGGGAAACGCTGGCTATTATCTAGCAGATTATGGCTGGCAGATGCCAGACGGCTCATGGACGCTGGCAGAGCTGCATGGGCTAGGCAAGTTTGAAGACGAGGCTCAAAATGATCCAGAGCGGGCGGCGGCAAAAACGTATCGAGCGGCCCTCATGCGCGACGCGAACCTTCGCTCCATGGGCCACAACGTCATTCATTTCAAACTCTCGGACACCTACGACGTAGAATCGTTCGGTGCCATGATGCGCGGTTACGGCATTCCGACAACAAAACCCTACGCCGAATCCCGATAGCGAAATCGTTTGCGGTCCACCTTCAATAAGTTGCGGTGAAATACGGACTGTTGAGGCCTTTAAAGACATAAATCAGTCCGTATTTCACCGCAACTTAGGGGGGGATGGGGTTAGCTGCGGGGGCCTGTCTCTTATACACATCTCCGAGCC
>UQOJ01000065.1 GCA_900542635.1 uncultured Collinsella sp. | reverse complement strand
GGCCCGTGGGTTATACCCTAAGAGCAAACCACCCTTTTTAAGGGTGGTTCTGATTCTGCCGATAGGCCATAAAAGTGCGCGCATTTGCGGAGAGCCTGTTGACGATAGTCAAAACTCGGACTAATCTAGAGACATATAATTGGTCAAAAATCGGACAATCGAATGGTGGGATAGATGAATAGTGCGGTTACGCTGGTCGACTTCGATCGGTTGCTCAATGGACTCGACCATATCTATTCGGAGTTCTCGCGCGCCTGCGGCCTTTCGGACTGCGCCTATTGGATGCTCGTCGACACCAGCACGGCGGGCGGCAGTATTGCCGTAAGCCGTCTGACAAGCGAATGGTTCTACAGCAAGCAGACCATCAACTCGGCAATTAAAACCTTGACGGCGCGGGGCTTCGCAACGTTGGAGTTTGCCGAAGGCAGTCGTAAGAACAAGGTTGTGAGCCTGACCGGAGAGGGCAGGCGATTTGCCGAGCGTTATGCGCTGCCGGCACTCAAGGCCGAACAGCGAGCCTTTGGCGCGCTTGAGCCATGTGAGCAGCGCGAGATTATGCGCTTGATCGGCAAATTCTCTCAGGTGCTCGGCGATGAGTGCGATGCCTTTAAGCAGCATATCGCTGCCGAGAGCCAAGCCGAGAATCAAGGTGAGGGGGAGTCGTGCGACTGTTAATGAGGTTTCTAAAGCCATATCGAGGGCTTGTCGCAGTGACGCTGCTGGTGCTGCTGGTGGATAACGTTGGTACGCTGTTGGTTCCCACGATGTTGGCGAACATGGTCAACACCGGTATTACCACGGGCGATGTCGACTACATTTTACGCAACGGCCTATACATGTTTATCGCGACCAGCATGGCTAGCGGCGGCACGGTGCTGGGCTGCTATCTTTCGGCGCGCCTGGCCGCCAACGTGGCTTGCGATATCCGCAATGCCGTGTACGACAAATCGCTCGAGCTCGCGGCCAGCGATTTTGAGCGCTTTGGCACCGGATCGATGATCACGCGCTCGCTCAACGACATCAACGTGATTCAGCAGGCGATTCTGCAGACGATTCAGCTGGTGCTGCCCGTGCCGTTTTTGGCTGTGGCGGGCATCATCTTCGCCTGGTTTATCGATCCTGCCATGGGCACGCTTCTGGGCGTAGTCGTTGCGATTGTGCTGGTGGCGGCGGTCTTTACGGTTGCCAACGCGGCGCCGATTTTTATGCGCCTACAGGGCTTTATCGACCGCATGAACGTGGTGCTGCGCGAGAATATTGTGGGCGTGCGCGTCATCCGTGCGTTTAACAAGGAGCGCCACGAGGAACGGCGTCTGGACGAGGTGTTTAGCGATTACGCGGCCAACGCCATCAAGGTCAACCACCTGTTTGTGGGCCTCGACAGCTCCAGCTTCTTTTTGATGAACATCGCCGAGGTGGCGGTGCTGTGGGTTGGCGGCAACCGCGTGGGCGCCCATGCGATGCAGATCGCGAGCATCTCTGCGGTGCTCGAGTACGCAATCTTGATTCTGTTCTTTGTGATGATGGCGCAGATGGTGGTGCTGACGCTGCCACGCGCCGCGGCATGCCTAAGCCGTGCGCAGCAGGTGTTGGAGATTGAGCCGAGCATCGTCGATGGCGAGCGCACGCTGGATGCGGCCGCGTCCGACTCAAAGGACGGGGCCGATGCGGTCGCCGTGTTCGATCATATGTCGTTTCGCTTTGACGACGCCGACGAGGACACGCTGTGCAATTTGAACTTTACTTGTCGTCGCGGTCAGACGACCGCAATCGTCGGCTCGACGGGTTCGGGCAAGTCGACGGTGGCCAAGCTTCTGCTGCGCTTCCACGATGCCACCAAGGGCGCCATTCGCCTGGACGGCGTCGACCTGCGCGAGCTTTCGCAAGGCGAGATTCGCGGGCGCATTGCCTATGTGCCGCAAAAAGCATGGCTGTTCGCGGGCACCGTGGCAAGTAATCTGCGCTTTGGCAACGAGGACGCGACCGAGGCGGACATGCTTCATGCGCTGCAGGTTGCCCAGAGCACCTTTGTGCTCGATCAGCCGCAGGGGCTCGATACCCCGGTGGCGCAGGGCGGCACGAACTTTTCGGGCGGCCAGCGCCAACGTCTGGCCATTGCTCGCGCGCTCATGAAGCAGGCCGATTTGTACATCTTCGATGACAGTTTTTCGGCCCTGGACTTTAAGACCGATGCGGCCCTGCGCCATGCATTGCAAGACGAGACGCGCGATGCCGCGGTGCTCATCATCGCGCAGCGCATCTCGACGATTCTGCACGCCGACCAGATTGTCGTGCTCAAGGATGGCGAGGTTGTGGGCTTGGGCACGCATGGCGAGCTTATGGAAACCTGCGAGGTGTACCGCGCCATCGCGGAATCGCAGATGAAGGGAGGTGAGTAGCATGACCGAGGAGCTCAAGAAGCAGGGCGGCGTTGATGACGCCGTTGCCGCGGGGCTGGTCGAGGAAACGGCTGCCGTGGCACCCGAACTGGATGACGCCGCCAAGGCTGCAGCCGAGCGCGAGGCTCGCCGCCAAGCGCTCTACGAGGAAAACGAACGTGCCGAGGACGAGCGCGTCCGCGCCGAGGCAGAGCGTATGCGCGATGTGGACGACGAAGACGAGGACGAGACGCCTCGGGATACCTGGGCGACGGTGCGCCGCCTGTGGAGTGAGGCTGCCGGCGACCATTGGCGCTTCTATATCGTGTTCGCGAGCATTGTGTTCTATGTCATCTTTAACACTGCCGCGCCGGCATATAGCGCCCGCGTGATCGATGAGCTGTGGGGCCACATTCAGGTAGCGTTTGTCAACAACGCCACCTTCAGCATCACCTGGGAGAACTGCGGCAGGACTATCTTCATCTACTTTTTGATTTGGACGGCCGCCGCTTCGTTCTACGCGCTCCAGAGCTTTTTGATGTCGAGCGTGGCCGAACGCCTCAACCTGCGCCTGCGCAACCGCATCGCGCAAAAGCTCAACCGTCTGCCGCTCGCCTATTTTGACGCGCATCGTCCCGGCGAGGTCGTCAGCCGCGCGACCAACGACCTGGACAAGATGTCCGAGAGCATGCAGCGCGGATTGCTGCAGCTGCTCGTGTCGATCGGCACGGTTGTTGGTGCTGTGAGCGTGATGTTCGTGTTCAGCGTGCAGCTTACGCTCGTCTTTCTGTTCTTTACGGCACTGTCGCTGCTGGTGACGAAGGTCGTCTCGCGCCGCACACACGATGTGACGGGCGAGCGCCAGGAGTGGGTGTCAAAGATTACGAGTGCGGTTGAGGAAGGCTACTCGGGCCGTCTGGTGATTCGCGCGTTCAACCGTGAGCGCCAGAGTTCTGCCGAGGTGCACCAGGCCTCGGGCGAGCTGGCACGCGTGAGTGCCAAGGCCGACTTCATGATTAACGCCGTCGGCCCCGCGGTGCGCTTTATCGGCCGTTTGGCGCAGATCGTGATCGCGCTCGTGGGCTGCAGCATGCTGGTTGCCGGTCACATGACCGTCGGCGTGTTCCAGGCGTTCTTCCAGTTTATCTACGAGGCGTCCGAACCCATGACGCAGCTGTCGTTTACCTTCAACTCGCTGCAGAGCGCGCTGGCGAGTGCAGAGCGCGTGTTCGACCTGCTCGATGAGCCCGAGATGGAGGCCGATCCGCTGCCGGACAAGGCCGCCAAGCTGCCGGGTCGCGTGGAGGGCCGCGTCTCCTTTGAGCATGTACGCTTTGGTTATTCGCCCGACAAGCCGCTTATGCGCGATGTGTCGTTTACCGCCGAGCCGGGCCAGAAGATTGCCGTGGTGGGAACCACGGGCGCAGGCAAGACGACGCTCATCAACCTGCTCATGCGCTTCTACGAGATTGACGGCGGGCGTATTACGCTCGACGGCGTGGATACGAGCCGCATGGGCCGCGGCGAGCTACGGCAGCAGTTTGGCATGGTGCTGCAGGACGCCTGGCTGTTCGATGGCACGATTGCCGAAAACATCGCCTACGGCTGCCCCGAGGCAACGCGCGACGAAATTGTGGCCGCCGCTCGTGCCGCGCAGGTCGACTTCTTTGTGCGCACCATGCCGCAGGGCTACGACACGCGCGTGGCCAACGATGCCGAGAGCATCAGCCAGGGTCAGCGTCAGCTGCTGACCATCGCACGCGTGCTGCTCAACAACCCGGCGATTCTCATCCTGGACGAGGCGACCTCAAGCGTGGATACGCGTACCGAGCTTGCCATCGGTCGTGCCATGGACGCGCTCATGCGCGGGCGCACGAGCTTTGTGATCGCGCACCGCCTGTCGACGATTGTGGATGCCGACCTGATCTTGGTCATGGACCACGGCAACATTATCGAGCAAGGTACGCATAAGGAACTGCTGGCTGCCGAGGGCGCTTATGCCGACCTCTACTTGAGTCAGTTCGCATAATGTGACAAAGGGATAGCCCCACATGTCACATCAAAAAGAAAGGCGCGCCGGGGATGAATTCCCTGGCGCGCCTTCTTGTGTTGATGCGGGGCTTGTACCGTTCGCAGCCCTAGCGTTCGTCCGCGAGCTTGGCGACGAGGGCCTTGAGCTCGGCCACCTCTCGCTCGAGTTCCTTGACGCGGCGGGCATTCTCGGTGATGCCTTGACGGTTGAGCGCGGATTGCTCGGCGGCATCGTCGGGCATGTACTCGCGATGCTGCTTGGCATCGAAGCTCTCCTCGAACACGCGGCAGCCGTTGCGCTTGATGATGCGCCCCGGCACGCCCACGACGGTGCAGTTGTCGGGCACGTCCTTGACGACAACCGAGTTGCCGCCGATTTTGACGTTGTTGCCGATGCGGATGTTGCCGAGCACCTTGGCGCCCGTGCCCACGGTGACGTTGTTGCCCAGGGTGGGGTGGCGCTTGCCGGTCTCGTTGCCGGTGCCGCCGAGCGTGACGCCCTGGTAGAGCACGCAGTTGTCGCCCACAATGGTGGTCTCGCCGATGACGACGCCCATGGCGTGGTCGATAAAGAAGTGCTTGCCAATCTGTGCGGCGGGATGAATTTCGACGCCGGTGATATGACGGGTGATCTGCGAGAGCACGCGGGCGAGCGAGCGATGACCGTGCTCCCAGAGCCAGTGCTCGGGCACGTGGTTCCACTTGGCGTGCAGGCCAGGATAGGAAAGGAAGATGACTAGACCGTTTTGCGCGGCGGGATCCTGCGCTTGGACGGTCTTGATGTCCTCGCGAATGGTATTGATAAAGCTCACCGGCCGCCCTCCCTTAGCGCCATGGCAATGCGATTCAATAAAGTATAGCGATTCGCTAGGGATTAGGAAGGACAATCTTGGCGGCATTGCGCAACAGGTGTCAGTTATGCAAACTTGCTGGTAATGGGGTCATGCTTTTGTGGGGTTGCGCACGAGGGGGCGCCGCAACCGTATACTGGTCAACTTGGACGTATCCGCGCCCACAACTGAGAGGTTTTACTTCATGGGTTTCATTAATTTTATCGCCGAGCTGCTCAAAGACCCGCGCACCGCGATCGCCAGCTGGATCGCCGCCGGCCCGCTTATGGCCTACGGCTGTGTGTTCCTGATCATCTTTATCGAGACAGGCGTGGTGTTCTTCCCGTTCCTTCCCGGCGATTCGCTGCTGTTTGCTTCGGGCTTCTTTGCCCACAACGGCGGCTTTAACATCGTGGCACTGCTGGCCGTCGCATGGGCTGCTGCCATCCTGGGTGACCAGTGCAACTTTATGATCGGCCACTTCTTTGGCCGCAAGATCATCGCCTCGGGCAAGGTAAAGGCCATGACGCCCGAGCGCATCAAAAAGTCCGAGGATTTCTTGGACAAGTGGGGTCACCTGGCCATCTTCCTGGGTCGCTTCTTCCCGTTTATCCGCACCTTTGTGCCCTTTATCGCCGGCATGGGCGGCATGCACTGGCGCAATTTTGTCATCTTTAACGTGCTGGGCGGCATTACCTGGTCGACGCTCTTTACACTGCTGGGCTACTTCTTTGGCGGCATCCCCTTTGTGCAGGAGCACTTTGAGCTGCTGATCGTCGGCATCGTTGCCGTGTCGATCATCCCGACCGTGGTCGGTCTGGTTAAGGCTAAGCTGGGCAAAAAGAACGCGTAGCTCGAGCCAGCGCGCAAACCGTGCAGTTGAGGCCCGTCACCGCTTACGGTGGCGGGCCTCTTTAGTTTCGGTCAAATGAAAATACTTTACTTAGTTAAAGAAAAGCGTTTTATCAGACGCGTACGGGGAGTACAATCTCGTGCATGCGAATCGACGTGCCATCGGCTTTGATGCTGTTCGCGTGTCCCGTCCGGCTCTACGCTCCGGGCGTGCGACGTTGCGACGCGGTCGGCCTCGGTCCTTGCGTGCGAGTTCGCGAGTATGCAACTGTGTATGTAAGGAGCGACACATGACTGTCGAGAAGAAGGATATCGATTGGGGTAGCCTCGGCTTTGGCTACATGAAGACCGATTACAGCTACGAGGCCCATTGGAAGGACGGCGAGTGGGACGAGGGCGGCCTGACCACCGACCACACCTTGCATGTCTCCGAGTGCGGCGGCATCTTCCATTACTGCCAGGAGGTCTTTGAGGGCCTGAAAGCCTACACCGCCGAGGACGGCAGCATCGTCTGCTTCCGTCCCGACATGAACGCCGAGCGCATGTATAACTCTGCCCAGCGCCTCGAGATGCCCCCGTTCCCCAAGGACAAGTTCGTTGAGGCCGTCAAGCAGGTCGTCTCTGCCAACGCCGCCTGGGTTCCGCCCTTCGGCTCCGGCGCGACCCTGTACGTGCGTCCGTTTATGATCGGCTCCGGTGACGTGATCGGCGTGGCTCCCGCTCCTGAGTACACGTTCCGCATCCTCGTGACCCCGGTCGGTCCGTACTTTAAGGGTGGCCTCAAGCCCGTCAAGCTGCGCGTTTCCGAGTATGACCGTGCAGCACCGCACGGTACCGGCAACATCAAGGCCGGCCTGAACTACGCCATGTCCCTTAAGCCCACGATGGAGGCCCATCGCGAGGGCTATGCCGAGAACCTGTATCTCGACTCCGAGTCCCGCACCTATGTCGAGGAGACCGGTGGCGCCAACGTCCTGTTCGTGAAAGAGGATGGCACGCTCGTCGTTCCGCAGTCGCACACCGACTCCATCCTGCCCTCCATCACCCGTCGTTCGCTCGTTCAGGTTGCCGAGGATTTGGGCATGACCGTCGATCAGCGTCCCGTCGAGTGGGCCGAGGTCAAGGCCGGCACCTTTGTCGAGTGCGGTCTGTGCGGCACCGCTGCCGTCATCTCTCCGGTTGGCGAAATCGACAACAAGGTTTACGGCGCCGACGAGACCGTGACCTTCCCGGCTGGCTACACCGAGATCGGCCCTGTGATGAAGAAGCTCCGCGAGACCCTGACCGGTATCCAGTCCGGTGCTGTCGAGGATAAGCACAACTGGGTTTACACCGTCGCGTAATTTGTCTTACGGATATGTCCGGCCCGAGGGCAACCTTCCTTTCCGGCGCGTCCTCGGACATGAAAGAGCCTCCGCTGCGCACTTCGTGCGGCGGAGGCTCTTTCGTCCTGTGGAATGCGCCGGAAAGGAAGGCCGCGCTTTTGTTTTGGTTCGCGCCATGTGGGGGTGGTGGCGACGTGCATTTTTGCGAGTATTCTGCAATCGAAGGCCCCCGCATACCGACCTCGGGCAAAAAATCGGGAGTTCTCGATGTTTTCTACGAATGATGGGCGAGGTTATGGGCTGGCAGCGTTTGATTTGCAGGGACATTCGCGGTCTTTGGCATTTATCTTGGCGCCCGAAGCTCTTGGCTATGTTGAATACTCCTAAAAATGCACGGCGCTTAGAGGGGGACCTTCGCGAAAAAGGAAACCGCCCCGTCGAAGTATGCATTCGACGGGGCGGTTTATGCATTTGGCCGATTAAGGATGCGCTGTCAAACTACTAGAACTTGACGGTCGGGGCCTGGCGGGCTGCTTCGGCGGCCTCGAAGCCCTGGCGTTCCTTAAACTGAAAGATGCCGGCAAAGATGACAGCCGGGAACGTCTGAATGGCGTTGTTGTAGCTGAGCACGCAATCGTTGTAGCTCTGGCGTGCGTAGCTAATCTTGTTCTCGGTATCCTCGAGTGATGCCTGGAGCTGCGTAAAGTTGGTGTTCGCCTTAAGGTCGGGGTAGGCCTCGGCTACGGCGAAGAGCTGACGCAGCGCACCGGTCAGCACGTTGTCGGCTTCCATCTTGGCCTCGGGCGTGGTGGCCTTGACGGCGGTGTTACGCGCGCTGATCACGGCGGAGAGCGTCTCCTGCTCGTGCTTGGCGTAGCCCTTGACGGTCTCGACCAGGTTGGGGATCAGGTCGTTGCGGCGCTGCAGCTGCGTATCGATGTTCTGCCAGGCGTTATCGATGCGGTTACGCTTGGTGACCATGTTGTTGTAGATGCCGGCGATGGCGCAGACAATCACAATGACAACAACGATGCCGATGATGACGGTAATCATGATGTCTCCGTTTCGAATGGCCGCGGCGGCATGCGCCAGCTGCCGTTGGTATAACGCTACTAGTATACCCGCAACGTTTTGCCGTGCCGAACTTTCCGGCAAGCGTTATGTTTTCGGCGGGGTTGGTACCGGGGCAAAGCGCGCGAGGTACAGGTGTAAGATATGCGACAGATTGACGAGTGTTGTCTTTGCCCTGAGGATGGCGATACCAGTGGACCTTCGCATTAAGAAAACCTACCGCGCCCTGTTCGATGCCTTCACCGAGCTTCTCGAGGAGCATCGTTTTGAGGACCTGACGGTTGCCATGCTGTGCGACCGCGCCATGATTCGCCGCACGACGTTCTACAAGCACTTTCGCGACAAGAACGATTACTTTGCCTTTTATATCGATGAGCTCATGTCGGGCTTGCCGCAAAAACAGCCCGATGAGGCCGGCGCAGTGTCTGCCGAGGACGTGCGCGCGCTTCGACACGCGATTTTGGACGATGCCATGGATTTGATTCTGACGCACGAGCGGCTCATGGATAACATTTTGGCAAGCAGCATGTCGGGCATGTTGACCAACGTTATTTGCGACCGCATTGCCCGCTCCATCCGCGAGCGTGTGATGAACGTGCTTGCCGAGGATGCCCTGGCCCCCGTGTCACTTGAGACGACGTCTGAGTTTGTCGCCGGCGGTATTATTCGACTTTTCACGATATGGTGGGAATCGGGCCACGATCTTGAGCGTCGACCTGAGATAGCCGACGTGGTCGATGCACTGTTTGAGCGGACCATGACACCGGTGAATCACTAAAGTGGCGGAGAGAGGGGGATTCGAACCCCCGGAACGCTCTCGCGCTCAACGGTTTTCAAGACCGCCGCATTCAACCGCTCTGCCATCTCTCCGTGAGTCGTAATGATAGCATCGTTTTGAATTTGCAACAGGGAAGGCGAACGATGACGATCACCGAAATCGACGAGAAGTTCATGCGCGAGGCGCTGGCGGAGGCTCGCGCCGCCGCTGCGGTGGGCGAGGTACCGATTGGTGCCGTGGTAGTGCGTGCGGGTGAGATTGTCGCGCGGGCGCACAATCGGCGCGAGCTCGACCAGGATCCTTCGGCTCATGCAGAGTTCGCGGCCGAGTGCGCCGCTGCCCAGGCGCTTGGCCGCTGGCGTCTTTCCGACTGTACGGTCTATGTGACGTTGGAACCCTGCTGCATGTGCGCGGGCCTTATGGTCAACGCGCGCGTGGGGCGCTGCGTGTATGGCGCGGCCGATGCCAAGGCGGGTGCGCTGGGCTCGTTGTATGACCTCAATGCCGATTCGCGCCTGAACCATCGGTTTAACGTGACGGCTGGGGTCCTGGCGGATGAATGCCGCGAGCTGCTGAGTAGCTATTTTGGCGGTCTGCGCGGAACGGGCGGCGTTGATTGCGGTTGTGGGGCCGATCTTGAGGCGCATGCTGCTCATGCCGAGGCGCTTGCGGACGCCGATGGGGATGCTGGCACGGCGGTTGACTTTGGTCCTGCGTGCCGCCGACCCCGCCGTGTGCTGTTGGCGATTGACTCCTTTAAGGGCAGCGTGTCGAGCGCGCAGGCGGAGGCGGCGGTTGCCGAAGGCGTGCGCCGCGTTTGGCCCGATGCCGAGGTGCGCGCATTGCCGCTGGCAGATGGTGGCGAGGGAACGCTCGATGCCATCGCCGCATGCGGCGGCGAGCTCTCAACCTGTGATGTCGCAGGCCCCTTGGGCGACCGCGTGTCTGCCCGGATGCTGGTGGACGGCGAGCACGAGTCGGCTGTAATTGAGATGGCCGAGGCGGCCGGCATTGGGTATTCGCCTTGCACGGAGTCGGCGGCGTTGGCGGCCACAACCTATGGCGTGGGCGAGCTTATGCTTCGCGCAGTTCGCACGGGCGCAAGGACACTCTATATTGGCTTGGGCGGCAGCGCCACCAACGACGGTGGCACCGGCATGCTGCGGGCGCTGGGCGCGCGTGTGGTCGATGATCAGGGCTGCGAGGTCGTCCCCGGTCTTGCCGGCCTTGAGCGGGTGACGAGCGTTGATTTGGCGCCAGCGCTACAGGCTTTGGATGGCGCTCGTATCGTTGTGCTTTCGGATGTCGAGAATCCACTCGTAGGGCGTCGCGGCGCGCTTGCGGTGTTCGGCGGACAGAAGGGTCTGCCGGCGGATGATGCCGAGGCGCTGAGCAGGTGCGACGGCTGGATGGTCGGCTACGGTCGCCTGCTCGATGCGGCAATTTTCGAGGCGCGAGCCCAGGGGTTGTTGCGCACACCCGAGAACGCACGGACATTTGGCTCGGTGCTTGGCGTGCCCGGCGCGGGCGCTGCCGGTGGCTTGGGCGCGGCGTTGCTGGCGCTCGGCGCGGAGCTACGCTCGGGTGTGGAGACGGTGCTCGATCTCGTGGGGTTTGACGAGCGCGTGCGCGATGTCGACCTGGTCATTACAGGCGAGGGCAATATGGATGAGCAATCCGCCGCCGGTAAGGCGCCGGTGGGCGTGGCGCGTCGCGCGAAGCGATATGGCAAGCCAGTGGTTGCCGTCGTGGGCGGTCGCGCCGGCAACCTGGACGCGGTATATGAGCAGGGTGTCGACCTGGTACTGCCCATCTGCCGAAAGCCCATGCCTCTCGACCAAGCGCTCGGTGTGCAAGAAGCCACAACCAACCTCATCTGCGCCGGCGAAGCAGCCGCCCAATCCTACGACCTCGCTCGCCTCTAGAACTTATTTCCCCGGGAGTCCGGTTTGGCCGAGTAGTCAAAATAGCCCCGTCCCAAATTAGCTACTTTGTGGGTTGTGGGGGATAAAGATTGCCGGTCGATTTGTCCTACTGGGGCATGTCGACGGCGCGAGTGGTTCGATTTTGAGCCTGAGTGGCAACCCGAGGCGAAATTTCGGGTCACCCAAATTGCTACAATTTTAAGCATATAGCGATGTCCTGCCTTGCGTTTCTGCGCGGGGGGTGTTCCTATAGTTTTGTCAACTGGGAAATGCTCTCCGTGCGACCGAATC
>UQOJ01000064.1 GCA_900542635.1 uncultured Collinsella sp. | reverse complement strand
TCTACACCTATTAAGTCGTCGGCAGCGTCAGATGTGTATAAGAGACAGGTCATTTGCCGTGCACGAGCTGGTGCACGCGGTTTTCTTTAAGCTGCTGGCGCCTGCGGGCGCGCAGGTGACCTTTGGGGCGAATCGCGAGACGGCGATGATCTATGCCTGCGCCGAGGGCGTGGTGTATTCGCGCCGGCGGTACGTGGCGGTTTGCCTGGCGCCGACGGTTGTTGTGACGACAGCGCTTGCCCTGGGGTTTGCGTTCTCGGGCTATCCGCTGATGTGCTACCTGGCGGCCGGCTTGCATTTGTCGGGCTGTGTGGGCGACTGGTATTACGTGCGGACCATCCTGCGCGACCGCCGCATTGTCGCCTGCGAGGACACGTCCTTTGGCGTCCGCTTTTTCGCAAGGTAGTCTTTTGGGATGATTTTTCTGGGACGGGGATTAAAAAATCATTGTGGGAGAGGAGATGTCCATGAAGCCGTTGCTGCTGCATGCTTGCTGCGCGCCGTGCTCGCTGGAGCCGGTTCGCCTGCTGCGCGAGGAAGGGTTTGAGCCCACAATCTGCTGGACAAACCCCAATATTCAACCGCGTGATGAATGGCAGCGGCGTTTGGACGAGCTGCGCCGGTGGTGTGCCGATGGCGACATCGAGCTTATCGAGGCGGGGGAGGACCGCGAGCGCTGGGAGGCCGGCGTGGCCCCGCTGGGCGCCGATCGACCTCGTCGCTGTCGCGCGTGCTATGCCCTGCGTCTGGCCGAGGCGTGTCGTGTGGCCCAGGAGCGTGGGTTTGAGTTTGTGGGTACGACGCTCGCCGTCTCGCCGTATCAGTTGTTCGAAACCTGCAATGACGTGCTTGAGCGCTTGGCGGCGGCACATGGGCTCGTCCCGGTCATTCGCGATTTTCGCCCGTATTACCCCGAGGCCACGCGTCGTTCGCGCGAGCTGGGTATGTATCGGCAGAATTACTGCGGCTGCCGATTCTCGGCCGTCGAGGCGGCCATGGATCGAGCCCGCATCCGCGACGAGCGCAAAGCCGCCAAAAAGTAGTTCATTTGGGACGTCAGCCTGCTAGGATGTAGAGCGGACTTTAGCTATATAAGGAGAATCCGACGTGTCTATGCGTACCGATGATTTTGACTACAACCTTCCTGAGGAACTGATCGCCCAGGCGCCTGCCGAGCCGCGTGACTCCTGCCGCCTACTGGTGGTGGATCGCAAGGGCTCCCAGGCGGGAACGCCGCTGGAGCACGGCGGTACCGTTGAGCACCGTATCTTCCGCGACATCATCGACTATATCGAGCCGGGCGATGTGCTCGTCATCAACAAGACGCGCGTGATGCCGGCCCGCCTGATCGGTCGCAAAGCCGGCTCGGGTGGCGTGGTCGAGACGCTGCTGCTCAAGCGCCGCGAGGACGTGGATCCGCTGGGCCATGTTTGGGAGTGCCTGGTCAAGCCGGGTAAGCGTCTGAAGCCCGGTGCTCAGATTGAGTATCGCGCCGGTGGCGCCCATGCGCCCGAGGGCGCGCCCGTGGTGCTGACGGCCGAGGTCATCGACTTTGTCACCGATAGCCGCGGTGGCCGTCTGGTGCGCTTTGAGCCGGCCGGTTGCAATGCCGCCGGCGAGCCGCGCACGCTCGACGAGGCCATCCATGCTGCCGGCCACGTGCCGCTGCCGCCCTACATTACCGATTACGAGGGCGATCCCGAGAAGTACCAGACCGTCTACGCCATGAAGGAAGAGCACTCGGCTGCCGCTCCCACGGCGGGTCTGCACTTTACCCCCGAGCTTATGGCCGCTATCGAGGCCAAGGGTGCGAAGTTTGCCGCCGTCGAGCTCGAGGTGGGCATCGATACCTTCCGTCTGGTGGAGGAGGACGATCCCACGCAGCATGTGATGCACACCGAGCGCTACCACGTGTCGCAGGAAGTTGTCGACGCCGTGCATAAGGCGAAGGCCGAGGGACATCGCGTGATCGCCGTCGGCACCACCGCGGTGCGCTCGCTCGAGAGCGCGTTTGACGCAGACGCGCCGGCGTCCGATCCGGCCGTGACGGCGCGCTATTTTGAAGGCCGCGAGGATGGCGCCGACACGCTCGGCCGCGGTGACATCGTGGTACGCGAGAACGCGACAACGCAGCTCTACCTCATGCCTGGCTCGACCTATCACGTGGTCGACGCACTGATCACCAACTTCCACGTGCCGCGTTCCACGCTCATGATGCTCGTGAGCGCGCTTGCCTCCCGCGACCAGATCATGGATGCCTACGCCGCCGCTATCGAAGAACGTTATCGCTTCTTCAGCTTTGGCGATGCCATGCTCATTTGTTAGTTACGCGGCTCTACGAACCGCGTAACGGCTCGACGCTGCAAACGCCCCTAAGCGGCAATCTGACGTTCAATCGTCGGGCATGACCAGAAGGTCAATGCCCTCCTCTTTCACGTCACCTTGCTCGCTTAGGGGCGTTTTCGCTGTCGTTGCCAAAACATAAGGCGGGTAGTCGTTGGGGACGTTCTTGTTCGACTAGTCGTTTAAGAACGTCCCCAATGACTACCTTGCATCAATCTAATAAGTTGCGGTGAGATAGTTCTTGAATTGGCTTTTTGAGGGCTAAACAGGAACTATCTCACCGCAACTGCGTTGAGCGTTTTTTGGCAGCTGGTTTACTTGCTCGCGAACAGCCAGACTAGGATGATCACCAGGATTGCGGCGACGATGCAGACGATGGCGCCGGTGAATTTGATGCGTGAGTCGCGGGTACGCTCGCGCACCGCGTCCTCGGTGGCTTCGAGCTGGGTAACCTCTCGCTCGGTCTCGGCGTGTTCGGCTTTGTCTCGGGCCAAGGATCCTGCAAGCGACTCAGTAATCTCTGGGTGGTCGTGTACTTCGGTCGCCTGTTCGATGATCGACTGCGCATGTGCGGCATCTGCTTGGGCGTTGGCGATGCTCTGCTCTTGGTCGCGGCGTGCCTTGTCCTCGGCGGCGATCTTCTCGCGCAGTTCGCGCTGGCGCGTTGCAGCGGCCGTTTTTGCGGTCTGCAGCTCATCGCGCGCGGCATCGGCCTCTGCCGTCACGGCTTGGTGCGCACGTTTGGCTTCGGCAATGGGGGCCTGCGCCTGTTCGACGGCCTGCTCGGCTGCGGCAAGCGAGTGCTCAAGGTCGGCGGTGATACGCGGGACATCTTCTTCGGCTTTACGCAGGGCATCTGCCGTGTCGGAGATCTGCATCGAGAGCTCGCTGGTGCGCACCGTATAGTTGGCGGGATTTGCCGAGGGATTGCGTTGCAGCTCGGCATACTCATGACGCAGCGTCTCGAGCTGGGCGCGCGTGGCGTCGACGGTTTGTTGTGCGGCGGCAATGCCGGCGTCTCGCTCGGCCTTCACCTTGTCGCGGATGCGCTTGGAATCCTCAAGACGTCGAACGAGGCGGTTGCCGGTCTCGCGAGAGCTCGCCTCGCGGGCCTCCACGGCGTCGAGCGCGGCCTTCAGGCGGAGCTCAGTCGCGTCATCCTCTGTCTTCATTTGTTCGAACTGACCCTTGAGCTCTGTCGCTTTGGCGGCGTGGGCATCACGGTCAATCTCGGCTGCCGCAGCGGTCTTTTGCGCTGTGGCGATCGCCTGACGCTGGTCGGCGACGATCTGGTCGTAGCGGCCTGCGATATCCTGGCGCGTCTCGAGTTCCTCGGTCTGATCGGCAATGCGCTGCTCAAGTTCGGCCAGGTGGGTGCGGGCATCGGCAAGTGCCTTTTTCGCGGCGTTCATCTCGCGCATGGCCGAGGCACCCTGGGCGATAAAGGTGCCCACGGCGTTCGCAGTGTTCGAGACGGCGGTACCCAGATCGCGGCTCGCGGCGGGGGAGTGCGGGGCGGTCGGGCGAGCGGTGTCGGCGGCGTCCGCATCGGCAGCCTGCGGCGCGGCGATATTGCCGGTACCGCCCTCGACCACAGAAAAGCCTGCTGCGTGCGGATCGACCGCATCGGCGCCAATCGTGGGGTGCTCGAGCTGCAGAAACGAGGGCATGGTGCTGCCCTGGTCGGCAACCGGAGTCTCGCCGGGCACAAAGGTCGAGGCCGCCTCGGCGGCCTCTTCTTCCTCGGCATCAATATCGGCATCGGCGACGGCGTCTTTCATCGCTTTGACAGCATCCATCATGGAGTCCATGATGGCATCGAGCTCTTCTTCCGAAGACACCTCGATGGGGCCCGCTGCTTGCGGGGCGTCGTCCTGAGCGGGCGCATCGTCGTTTTGCTCATCGGCGTTTTCTGTTTCGGGGGTTTCCGCCGTAGCGCTTTCGTCCAAGATGGGGCCGTCGACGTCGGTACCATCGCAGGTCACAGCGTCAGTATCTGCGGTGACGTCTGCGGGATCATCAATATGCTCTTGAGTCTGGGGGTCCAGCTCGTCTGTCATAGGCATGTGCTCCTCATCGTTGTTTGTCACCCTATGATAAAGTCTCGCGCCGACATCCCGCGCGCTGCAGCAAAGATTCAAAAGGTGTTCGATGGCTCGATCTGATAACAATAACTCGGTCGCTTTATTCAGTTTGTACTTGACAATCCCTTCGCCGAACGACGTGGTGCCGTTCGCCTACAGTGGTCTTTTATTTTCGCTTGAACGCGCTAAAGTTGCATCTCAGCTTTTGGCGCGTTTATTTGGATGCGCGCAGTCGGCGGGTTCGCCCGTCGCGATTTGAAAGGACTTTGTATGGGACTTTTCACTGGTAAGACCGTGATCGTCACCGGCGGCGGCAAGGCCACGCTTAAGGACGGTTCCGCTGGCTCCATCGGCTACGGCATCGATATCGCATTTGCCAAGGAGGGCGCGAACCTCGTCATCACCGGCCGCAACGTCGCCAAGCTCGAGGCCGCCAAGGAGTCTCTCGAGGCCGAGTACGGTGTCAAGGTTCTGCCTGTTCAGGCCGATGTCTCGGCTGGTCAGGACAACGAGGCCGTCGTCCAGAACGTCATCGACAAGGCCATTGAGGAGTTTGGCCGCATCGACGCCGTCGTCAACAATGCTCAGGCCAGCGCCTCGGGCGTGACCATCGCCGATCACACCATGGATCAGTTTAATCTGGCCATTTACTCCGGTCTGTATGCTACCTATCTGTACATGCAGAAGGCCTATCCGCACCTGAAGGAGACCAAGGGCTCCGTGGTCAACTTTGCCTCGGGTGCCGGCCTGTTTGGCAACTATGGCCAGTGCAGCTATGCTGCCGCCAAGGAGGGCATCCGCGGCCTGACCCGCGTTGCCGCCAACGAGTGGGGCAAGGACGGCATCAACGTCAATATCGTTTGCCCGCTTGCTTGGACCGCTGCGCTCGAGAACTTCCAGGATGCCTATCCCGAGGCGTTTAAGGCCAACGTCCACATGCCGCCGGCTGGTCACTACGGCGACGTCGAAAAGGAAATCGGCCGCGTGGTCGTTCAGCTCTGCGGTCCCGACTTTAAGTACATGAACGGCGAGACCGTCACCCTCGAGGGTGGCATGGGCCAGCGGCCTTAGGGGTTACGCGGTTTTACCAAACCGCGTAACGGCTCGACGCTGCGCGGTCACCAGAGCGACAACTTGTCATTCAAAGAGGGCGGCATGACCAGAAGGTCTATGCCGTCCTCTTTTCATGCCAATTTGTTCGCTCTGGCGACCGCTCGCTGACGTCGCTAGAGCATCGGCGTTGCCTTGGCTGTTGGAAATGATCCCGTAGTCGTTGGGGACGTTCTTAAACGACTAGTCGAAAGGGACACTCTTGCCGGCGCTTGGGGACAGTCCCTAAGTGCCGGCAGATTGGGACACTCCCTTGCAAGATGGCGCTGAAGACTGTCCCCAACGACCGGCTCGGGAACCTGATCCTAATGCACCAGTTTCTGTCGAGTCGGTGCTCTTTGCGGGTTGCCCGTATAATGGTTTGCGTATGAACCGCTACCAAGGAGTTCCAGTTTATGGACCAGAGCCTTTTTAAATTCGATCTGATCGCCGAGGACCCGACCACGCATGCGCGTGCCGGCGTGCTGCACACCCCGCACGGCGACATCGAGACGCCGATTTTCATGCCCGTGGGCACAAAGGCAAACGTCAAGGGCATTCCTACCGAGACCGTCAAACAGCTCGGCGCCCAGATCGTGCTTGCCAATACCTATCACCTGTCCATGCGTCCCGGCGAGGACGCTATCGCCGAGCTGGGCGGCCTGCACAAGTTTATGAACTGGCACGGTCCTATCCTCACCGACTCGGGCGGTTTCCAGGTGTTCAGCCACAACGACGCGGTCAAGCTCACCGATGAGGGCGTGCGCTTTATCGTCAACGATTACGACGGCCGCCACGTGTTCTGGACGCCCGAGGACAACATGGAAATCGCCATGAAACTCGGCTCCGACATCTGCATGCAGCTGGACCAGTGCCCGGGCTATCCCGCCACGCGCGCCTACGTTGAGCGCGCCGTTGAGCTGTCGAGTATGTGGGCCGAGCGCTGCTATAAGGCGCATACCCGCGACGACCAGGCGCTCTTTGGCATTGTTCAGGGCGGCATGCACCTAGATCTGCGCCTGCGCTCGCTGCGCCATTTGGAGGAGTGCGGCGACTTCCCCGGTTACGGCATCGGCGGCTACTCGGTGGGCGAGGACCACGAGACCATGTTCGAGACCCTGGCACCGCTCGTAAGCGAGTACATGCCCAAGCACAAGCCGCGCTACCTGATGGGCGTCGGCAACCCCACCACCCTCGTGCGCGGTGTGGGCGTGGGCATCGACATGTTCGACTGCGTGCTGCCGACGCGCACCGGCCGCATGGGCACGGCGTTCTCCAGCGAGGGTCGCCTCAACTTCCGCAACGCGCGTTTTGCGCACGACGACGGCCCCATCGATCCCACCTGCACCTGCCCGGTGTGCACGGGCGGCTACAGCCGCGCGCTCATTCGCCACATGGTCACGCAGAAGGAGATGCTCGGCGGCATTCTGCTGTCGATGCACAACATCTACTACCTGCTCAACCTTATGCAGCGTGCCCGCCAGGCCATTATCGAGGGCCGTTACGGCGCGTTCGTGAGCGACTGGATGAACAGCCCTGCCGCGGTGGATTACTAAGGGCGACAGACACGCTTGTAGAGCGTGGGCAACGGCAATGGTCGAGCGCCAGCCGGTCGTCGCATTCGCTGACACCGGCTGCGCGACCGCTGACCGATAGCTTGCAAGTGCTTGATGCATCGTGGGTACCATACCGAATAGTTGATGCTCGGGCGGGTGTTTGACGCATGGCGTCGACCCCGCCCGCTTTTCTTTTTCTCGATAGGAGTACCCATGATTAAGAATGAGAACGTCGAGGGCGAGCCTGCCTACGACGAGACGTACCGCCGCGGCCCCGTGGTCATGCGCGGCCCCATGATTCCCAAGGACAACACCTACGCCAACCTGCTGGCGCCCGAGGAGTCGACCGACTGACTGCATGCTGATCCGTGGCGCGTGCTGCGCATCCAGGCCGAGTTTGTCGATGGCTTCGGCGCGCTTGCCGAGCTTGGCCCCGCAGTGACCATCTTCGGCAGTGCCCGCACGCCTAAGACCGATCCGCTCTACAAGGCGGCGCGTACCGTCGGGCGCAAGATCGCGCAACGTGGCGTGGCGGTCATCACCGGTGGCGGCCCCGGCATCATGGAAGCGGCCAACAGGGGAGCGGCGAGTGTCAACGGCAAGTCAGTTGGCCTAGGCATTGAATTGCCGCACGAGCAGGGCTCAACAAATACGTGAACCTCGGCATGGACTTCCGCTACTTCTTTGTGCGCAAAACCATGTTCGTTAAGTACAGCTCGGGCGCCATCGTATTTCCCGGCGGCTTTGGCACGCTCGACGAGATGTTTGAGGTTCTCACGCTGGTGCAGACGCACAAGGTCAAGCGCATGCCGCTCGTGCTGGTGGGCAGCGAGTACTGGCAGGGCCTGTTCGACTGGCTCAACGGCCCGGTGATGAGCGCCGGTATGATCAGCCCGCTCGATCCGGATCTGGTACACATTACCGACGACCTCAACGAGTCCGTCGACATTGCGCTCAGCGGGTTGATGTAGGGTAGGTTAAATGGGACGGGCTAAAAAGACTGGTCTGAAACGTTTGATATTAGTCTTTTTAGCCCCGTCCCAAATGAACTGCTTCTAAGTTGCGGTGGAATGGGGATTGATTGGCGGCTGATAAGCCAAAAACAGTCCCTATTTCACCGCAAGTGGTAAAGGTGCCCCTAGTGGATGGGCTGGTAGCGGGGGCAGTAGCTGATGGCGATGGCGTCGACGCCTACGTGGGTGGCGATGGTGCACCCGATGGGGCCGGTGCCGGCGTCTACGTAGTTCTGGCCCGCGAGCGCCTGGTTGACGAGCTCCTGCTCCTCGGCGGCGCCGGTCGTGAGCACGCGCACGCTGGAGCCCGGATGCTCGGCCAAAAATGCGAGGCAATCGGCCATGGTGTTGGCAACGATGCGCTTGGCACCGCGGCCCTTTTTGATGGCCTTGATCTCGCCCGATTTCCACTCCGGCGAAACGGCCAGGCGAATGTTGAGCATTTGCGTGAGCTGGCCGGCGAGCTTGGGCGCGCGGCCGTTCTTAACGAGGTTCTCGAGCGTGCGGGGAATCAGCAGCAGGTGGGCGTCGGGCAGCGTCGCGCGGATCTGCGCCTCGGTCTCGTCCAAGCTGCGGCCGTCTTCGCGCATGGCCAGTGCGTACTCCACCAGCAGGCCCTCGGCGCCCGAGCCGGTGCGCGAGTCGATGCAGCGCACGTCCAGCTCGTGCGTTTCGGCCGTCAAACTGGCGTTGGCATAGCAGGCGGACCACTCGCTGCACAGCGAGATAAAGATGGCGCTATCGTGGCCGTCGGCGCGCACGCGGTCAAAGAGTGCCTTGAACTCGCCGGCGCTCGGCTGCGAGGTGTGTGGCAGCTGCTCGGAGCCGGCCATGCGGGCGACGTATTCCTCGGCGGTAATCTGCACCTGGTCGAGCAGGTCCTCGCCCTCGATAATCACATGTAGCGGAATCACGTAAATGCCGAGCTCTTGGGCGCGGGCGGGGGAGATGTCCGACGTGGAGTCGGTTATGATGGCAAAAGACATAATTGCACCTTTCGTTGGGGCGCCTGCGCGCCGCCTTCTGAGAGCAAAGTGCGACAAGTATAGTGGAGTTGCTCTACATTGCTAGGTTCAATTGTTGAATAGTCAACAGTTTGAAGTGTCAGTGTGGAAATCATCAACTGGGGAAGAGGGATGCCGATGGAGGCGCTGGAGATATGCAAGCGGCCGGTCGTGCTGTTTGATTTCGATGGCACGGTGGCAGATACGGGTCGGGCGGTGATGACCTCGACGCGCAAGACACTGGCTGCGCGCGGGTTTTCGGAGGCGCAGATGGGCGACCTGCGTCGCATGATCGGGCCGCCCCTGTGGAAGAGCTTTCACGACTTTTACGGCTTTACGCGCGAGGAGTCGCTTGTGGTGGCCGACGAGTACCGTGCCTTTTTTGATGAGCTGGGACCGGAAGAGTATCCCGTGTTCGATGGGATCCCCGCGCTGCTGGATGGGTTGGCCGCTCAGGGCAAGCGTATGGCCGTGGCGACGTCGCGCATGGAGGCGAAGTGTATCGACATGGTGGGAGAGCTGGGACTTTCTCAGTTTGAGGCGGTGGTTGGCATGAATCCGCCGCAGGGGCGCGAGACCAAGGCCGATTCGGTTCGCGATGCCCTGGCGGCGCTCGGTGCGACGGCGGGCGATGCCGTGATGATCGGCGATCGCTTTAACGATGTGGAGGGCGCGCACGCAATGGACGTACCGTGCATCGGCATCTATTCGGGTGCGGCGGCGCCGGGCGAGCACGAGGCGGCGGGTGCCGATGCAGTGGTGCACTCGGTGGCCGAGCTTGCTAAACTTTTCGCTATCTAATAGACGTAATGTGAGGGGCGGGCGTACCCGTCGCTCATTGGTAAGGAGGTCGTCCATGAATCAGGTGGAGCAGAGCGTTACCGAGTATGTCGACGAGGTCTGGGAAGATGTCGTCGCCGATATCGAGCAGCTGGTGAGCTATCCGTCTGTGGCCGTTGCTGCCAATGCGGAGCCCGGCGCGCCGTTTGGCCGTCCGGTTCGTGACGCGCTCGACTGCGCGCTCGGCATTGCGCAAAAGCTCGGCTATCAGACGAGCGACGACGAGGGCTATGTGGGAATCGCCGATATCCCGGGTCGCGGCGACAAGCAGCTTGCGACTATCTGCCACGTGGACGTGGTTCCCGCCGGCCCTGGCTGGAACACCGACCCGTTCGCGATGGAGCGCCGCGAGGGCTGGCTGCTCGGTCGCGGCGTGATTGACGACAAGGGCCCGGCGGTGCTGTCGCTCTACGCCGGCGCTTACCTTCTCAAGCACGGCATTGTTCCGCGCTACACCTTCCGCGCGCTGCTGGGCTGCGATGAGGAAGTGGGCATGTCCGACGTTCACCATTATCTGGAGAACCACGCGAACCCCGACTTTCTGTTTACGCCCGATGCCGAGTTCCCGGTCTGCAATGCTGAGAAGGGCCAGTTTGGAGCGACGTTCGTGAGCCCCAAGATCGACGGCGGGCGCATTGTGTCCTGGAGCGGTGCCGAGGCGAGCAACGCCATTCCATCGCAGTCCATCTGCGAACTTGCGATTGCCGCCGATGAGCTGCCGGCGCCGGTCGAGAACGCCGATCGTTTGGAGATCACAGCGCTCGATAACGGGCATGCGCAGATTTTCGCCCACGGCATTGGCGGTCATGCCTCGATGCCCGAGGGAACGATCAATGCCGTCGGCCTGGTCGTGGCGTATCTGCGCGAGGCTGAGGACGCGTTTGGCGCCCGTGACAAGCGCCTGTTGACGCCCGCCGAGCACGAGTTTGTCAAGTTTTTGGCCTTTGTGCATGCGGACGCCTATGGCCGCGGCCTGGGTATCGATGCGACGAGTCCGGCGTTTGGCCCGCTTACCTGCAACGCTGGCGTCATCCGCGTGACGGATGACCATATCGAGCAGGTCATCGATGTGCGCTTCCCCGACAGCACGAGTGCCGATACCATCCGCGAGCAGCTCGACCCGCTCGTGGGCCGTTTTGGCGTGACGTGCCAGCTGGGTCGCGCGAAGGTGCCGTTCTCGGTCTCTGCCGATGATCCGGCCGTGAAGGCGCTTATCGATACCTATAACGAGTTCACCGGCAAGCATGCCGAGCCTTTTGCCATGGGCGGTGGCACGTACGCACGCAACTTTGACCGCGCCGTCTCGTTTGGCCCCGAGGAGACCGGTCTGGAGCTGCCCGCATGGGGCGGCCAGATGCACGGCCCCAACGAGTGCGCCAACGAGGAACAGCTCAAACAAGCGCTCAAGATCTATATTGTTGCGATCCTCCGTTTGAATGAATTAGAGCTTTAAGGTCTCGCGGTTTCCCAATCTAAGTTGCGGTGGAATAGTTCCTAGAATGGGCCATTTGATGGCCAAAGGGGGTGCGGACAGAAAGTTGGACCGCGGGGCGGTCCGGACTGGAGGTCCGCATG
>UQOJ01000063.1 GCA_900542635.1 uncultured Collinsella sp. | reverse complement strand
TGTCATGCGGACTCCAAACCGGACCTGATGGTCCAACTTTTTGTCCGCAGTCCCATAGTACAGAATGGGACGCACAAAAAAGCCAATCACGCTCGCGCCGATAACAAGGCTCTCATAAATAACGACCTCGTTCGGAGACACGAACTCGGCCATGCGCACATCAAAAAG
The DNA here is from genome assembly GCA_900542635.1 of uncultured Collinsella sp. Classification (GTDB taxonomy): domain Bacteria; phylum Actinomycetota; class Coriobacteriia; order Coriobacteriales; family Coriobacteriaceae; genus Collinsella. The sequence continues at coordinate 11,420 of UQOJ01000063.1, read as the reverse complement.
ATACTCGCACGCCAAAAACGTGAAGAAGAACAGCGCCAGGCATATAATCTCCCGAATGCCCCGACGCAAATATGCGGTTGTGTCTCCCATGCCCCTCATGGTTAACCCCCAGCTGCTCAATTGTCTGGAAATCTATTTTAATAAAGAACCAGTCTCAATATCGAAGTCAAGCTCGAAATGCTGCCAATTCGACCCCAGCCGTCCACATCACGCCGCGATTTTGAGCCGCATGGACCAGAAGGGACACGCGCGACCTCTAGCTCGGCACAGAGCGTCTCCAACGGCCACTCATTTAAGTACGTCCCCAATGAGTGGCCGAAGAGTGTCCCCCGCGACTAGTCGTTTAAGAACGTCCCCAATGACTAGTCAAAAATGGGCCATGTGTCCCAGTTGTGGAGACTCCTTGAGCCGTCTGGGTATCGCGAAGGATCGCGCACTCCCCCATCATCAAAAGTGACACACGCTACCAGTTGATGGGAGGCAGCCATGGGCTTCTTTGACAAGATGTTCGAGAAGAAAGAGTGCGCGATTTGCGGTACCGAGCTGGGACTTCTAGGTAAGACAAAAATCAATGAAGGCTACCTGTGCAAAGAGTGCGCCGGCAAGCTCTCCCCCTACTTTCACGGCTATCGCTCCAGCACCGCGGACGATATCCGTGAGCAACTCGCCTACCGCGAGGCCAACGCCGAGCGCCTGTCTTCGTTCAACCCCACGCGCACGCTTTCTGCCGGGCGCACCAATATTATGCTCGATGAGGACGCGGGGCTGCTGATCATCACTTCGCAGAGCCGCTGGCGCGACGCCAATCCCGACATCATCGAGTTCTCGCAGGTACTCGGCTGCGATATGGATATCGACGAGCAGCGCACCGAGATCTATCGCGAGACCAAGGACGGCGAGCGCGAGAGCTACAACCCGCCGCGCTACGACCTGGATTACGACTTTAATCTGACCATCCACGTCAACACGCCGTACTTTACCGAGATCAACCTGCGCGTGAACGACTCCACCATCGATCAGCGCGGCTCCATCGAATACCGCGAGGCCAAGCGCCAGGCAACTGAAGTCCGCGATGCGCTGGTGCAGCTGCGTCAGGAGACACGCGACAGCGTCGTGGCCGCCAAGGCCCCCAAGACCGCGGTGACCTGCCCCTTCTGCGGAGCCACCACCATTCCCGATGCCAGTGGGCGCTGCGAATACTGCGGTGGCGCCATCGGCGCATAGCCCCGGCACGGAAAGGACCGATCATGGCCTTCGAGAGCGTTAACTATCAGTGCCCTGCCTGCGGTGGCCCCCTGCATTTTGCCAGCGCCGAGCAAAAGCTCGTCTGCGACTACTGTGACTCGCGCTTTGAAGTCGAAGAAGTCGAGGCCCTCTATCGCGAGCGCCAGGACAAGGCCGATGCCAAAGCCGATGCGGCAGCCGCAACGCCCAAGCCCGTCGCCGACGACGCGGTGCAGGAGCTCGCCCAAAACGCCGGCTACATCTGCTCGTCGTGCGGCGCCGAGCTCGTGTCCGACGGCACCGTCGCCGTCACCACCTGCCCGTACTGCGGCAACTCCGCCGTGGCGCCCGGCCAGCTCTCTGGCGACTTCTCGCCCGACCTGGTGATTCCGTTTAAGCTCGGGCGCGACGACGTCACGGCCGCACTCAAGGAACACTACAAGGGCAAGATCTTGCTGCCCAAGAGCTTTGTCACCGGCAACCACATCGACGAGGTCCAAGGTGTCTACGTGCCGTTTTGGCTCTACGGCGCCCGCGTTGACGGCGAAGTGTGCTTTGACGCGACCAACGAGACCGTGACCGAGGAATCCGATCGCACCGTCACGACCACCGACCACTACGATGCCTATCGCAAGGGCAATATCTCGTTTAAGCGCGTGCCCGTCGACGGATCGTCCAAGATGCCCGACGGCCACATGGACGCCATCGAGCCGTTTGACTACGACGCACTGCGTCCGTTCTCGGTCGCATATATGCCCGGCTACATCGCCAACCGTTACGACGAGGACTGCGAGACCTGCAAGGCGCGCGCCGAGCGCCGTATGGAAGAAAGCACGATCTCGGCCCTGCGCGAGGCCGTCGTCGATGAATACGACGATGCCACGGTCGAAAGCAAGCAGCTCGACTACACCTGGGAAGACAGTGACTACGCCCTGTTCCCCGTCTGGATGCTCTCCACCTCGTGGAACGGCAAGAGCTACCTGTTTGCCATGAACGGTCAGACCGGCCGCTTGGTCGGCGAGCTCCCCTGCTCCAAGCCCAAGCTCGCCATCGCCTCGGTGCTGTTCTTTGTGATCGGATTTATCCTCTCCCAGATTCTCTTTATGGGGGAATACGCCTTCGATCCGGATTACCTCACCTTTGATATCGAGGGTATCCTCATCAACGTCATTGCGCCGCTGATCATCGTGATTATCGGAGACGTACTACTGGTAGGCCAGCTCAAGACGGCCAACGAAGCAACCTGTGCCGATGAGTATTGTGGCGAGCTCGACCTGACCGAGAAGCACGACACCTTCAGCCACACCGAGACCACCGTTGTCATGAAAGACGACAAGGACGACTAAGCAATCCAACCAATACCACCCGGCCTTTGACGAGAAAGGAAGATCACCATGGGACTCTTGAAAGCTGGATTGGGAGCTGCCGGCGGCGTCATGGCCGACCAGTGGAAGGAATTTATCTACTGCGAATCGATGCCTGCCGACGTCTTGGCCTGCAAGGGCAGCAAACGTACCGGTGGCCGCAGCTCCAACACGCGCGGCGAGGACAATGTCATCTCCAACGGCTCGGTCATCGCCGTCAACGACGGCCAGGGCATGCTCGTGGTGCAAAACGGCAAGATCATCGAAGTCGCGCTGGAGCCCGGTGAGTTCGTCTTCGATACCGGCAGCGAGCCGAGCGTCTTTAGCGGCAACCTGGGCGATTCCATCAAGGAGACCTTCGCCAATATCGGCAGCCGCTTTACCTTTGGCGGCGACGCGGGCAAGGACCAGCGTGTCTACTTCATCAACACCAAGGAGATCATCGGCAACAAGTACGGCACCGCCTCGCCCGTGCCCTTCCGCGTGGTCGATAACAACATTGGCCTGGACGTCGACATCTCCGTGCGCTGCAACGGCGAGTATTCGTACCGCATCACCAACCCGCTGCTGTTCTACACCAACGTATGCGGCAACGTGACCGACAGCTACACGCGCGACAAGATCGACAGCCAGCTTAAGTCCGAGCTGCTCACCGCCCTGCAGCCCGCCTTTGCCAAGATCTCGGAGATGGGCATCCGCTACAGCGCCATCCCCGGCCACACCACCGAGCTCGCCCGCGCGCTCAACGAGGTCCTCTCTGCCGACTGGCGTGACCTGCGCGGCGTCGAGATCGTGAGCTTTGGCGTCAACTCCATCGCCGCCTCGCAAGAGGACGAGCAGATGATCAAGGACCTGCAGAAAGCCGCGGTCATGCGCGATCCCACCATGGCGGCAGCCAACATTGCCAGCGCCCAGAGCGACGCAATGCGCGCGGCAGCCGCCAACCCCAACGGCGCGATGGCAGGCTTTATGGGCATGGGCATGGCGGGTGGCATGGGCGGCATGAACGCCAGTCAGCTGTTCGCTGCCGGCCAGGCACAGCAGCAGGCCGCCCCGCAGCCGGCTCCGGCACCCGCTCCCGCACCGGCTCCCGCCGCACCTGCGGCCGGCGCATGGACCTGCAGCTGCGGCGCCACCAACACCGGCAAGTTCTGCTCCGAGTGCGGTAGTCCCGCACCCGCCCCGGCACCGGCCAAGTGGTTCTGCCCCAACTGCGGCAGCGAAAACGGCGGCAAGTTCTGCAGCAACTGCGGAACGCCCCGGCCCTAGCCCCTCTATCTGGTAATTGGCGGGGGATCCGCCACCCCCGCATTTGCTTCTATGGGTTTCGTTCGATAAAGGAGGACACCATGAAGACAACGTTCAAAAAGTCCGTACTCGCATTTCTGACATGCGTCCTGGCGCTCGCCTTTGCCCTGACGGGCTGCAGCGGCGGCGGCAAAGACCCCAAGGCCGACTTCGTCGGTAGCTGGAAGTTCTCGGGTGGAACCTTGGAGGGCGAAGAGCTGACCGATGACTACATGGACATGCTCGAAGAGTGGGTCGTCAACTGCATCCTGATCCTCGATGAGGACGGCACGGGCACTCTCGACCTGTTCCTTGAAGTTGTCGACCTTAAGTGGGAGGCCAAGGACGCCACCACCGCAACCATCACCGCCGACGGTGATTCGCAGGACATGAAGCTCAAGGATGGCAAGCTCGTTCTCGAGGCGGACGGTGACGAACTCGTCTTTACCAAGTCCGACAAGGATCTGTCCGGTACGGTGAAGAAGGATCGCGAGGCGGCCGAAAAGGAAGAGGAGATCGATGAGGCCGTCGAAGACGGCGATGTCCAAAGCGTCGAAATCTCCCCCGCCGTCACCGTCGCCGATGACGACCTGTGCACCATCACCATCACCGAGAAGTTCCAGGACGACTGGGGCGACATCGGCTTTGTCGTCAACATCACCAACAAGAGCGACAAGGACCTGACCTTCTACGCTCCCACCGGCAAGACCAACGTCAACGGCACCATGAAGGAAGCCTGGTTCTCGGCCCACCTGATGCCCGGCACCAACGCCACCGAGGAGTTCACCTTCTCGAAGGGCACGCTCGACAGCTTCGACAGCCTGGTCAACACGACCGTCGGCATTGACGCCTACCTGACCGACTCTTACGAGGACGTTGCCTCTTACAGCGCAACCATCGCGTAACGGCACGTACAGAACCGGCGGAAACATCCGCTCGCACAACCAAGGGCCGCCGGAGCGATTCCGGCGGCCCTTGTCATTTGACGGACTCCGGCAACAAGGAGGAACGCCATGAAGACGCCAGTCATTAAGAAATCGACCCTCGCATTCATCGCCTTCGTCTTAGCGCTTGCCTTTGCCTTGGTAGGCTGTGGCGGATCCACAGCTAACCCCGAAGAGCCGTTCCTGGGCAGTTGGAAGATCTCCGGCGGAAAGCTCGAGGGCGAGGAATTCGATGAGGAAATCCTCGATGCCATGGAAGATTGGGGCATCAACTGCATCTTAATCTTCGAGGAGGACGGCGAAGGCCAAATCGATCTGTACAACCATGTCTCAGACATTACCTGGAAGATTGAAGACGACGGCACCGCAAAGATCAAAGCCGACGGCGTGAGCTTCAAGGCCGCCCTTGAGGACGGCGAGCTCACTCTTAAAGAGGGTGAGAACAAGATCGTCTTCACCAAGTCCAAGAAGGACCTCTCCAGCACCGTGAAGAAGGACCGCGAGGCAACCGAAGAAGGCACGGGCGCCATGGGTGGCAGCACCGGCGGTACGACCAACGGCGCTTCGGACCGCAAGGACATCAACGAACCCATCACTCCGGCAATCACCGTTGCCGACGACGACCTTTGCACCATCACCGTCACCGAGAAATTCGAAGACAGATGGGGCATAATCGGTCTGAAGGTCGAGATCACCAACAAGACCGACAAGGACCTGACGTTCCATTCCGTAAGCGGCAAGACGAGCGTCAACAACACCATGAAGACCGGATGGTTCTCCTGCCGCATGATGGGCGGAACCAATGCCACCGAAAAATTCACCTTCTCGACTGGCGATCTCAACAGCATCGACGAACTCGTGAATATCAACCTCACCATCGGTGTCTACGAGGACGGCACCTATGAGGACTTCGCCTCCTATAGCGCAACCATCCCCTAACGCACGCAGCAGGCGACAACTAACAGCACCGCTCGACGCAAAGCGGGGCCGCGAGGGGCTCTCCCCCGCGGCCCCGCCGCTTTATGCCGCCAAGCAGCGAAGGCTACCGTTCCATATTGGGGACGATGCTGCCCTCCGTTACTGCGTGCACGGCTAGGCGCATGATGTTGTCGTAGCCGGTCTTATTTAGAATCTCCGAGATGCGGCGTTTGATGGTGCCCTCGCTCATAAACAGCTCGGCCGCGATCTCGCGGCGGCTCTTGCCCTCGCAGGCAAGGCGCAAAATCGATAGCTCGACATCGTCGAGGGCCGCCGTGCCCGAAAAAATGCTCTCGGGCGGCTTGGGAAACGTGCAATAGCCCGCCAGCGTGGAGCGCATCACGGCGAACAGCTCGTCGATACCGACGTTCTTGTACACAAAGCTATCGACGCCCGCCTCGCGCGCCTGGTCCACAAAGGTGATTTCGGGCATGCCCGTCATGATAATGATGCGGCACTCGGGCAGTTGTTCTTTAATGCGCGCCGCCGCCACGATGCCGTTGGAATCATGCTCGGTGCATACGTCCATCAGTATCATGTCCGGGCGTTCCTTGAGCGCGACACCCAAGGCCTCGGAAGCATCGGCAATGGCGGAAACAACGGTCATATCGGGCTGGTCGCCAACGGAGCGCGCCAGGCTCTCGCGCAGGATGGCCTGGTCTTCGACTATAAGGACGCGGATCATGAGCTTCTCCTTTGGACCGTGGCGTTGGAGGCGAGCGGGATGGACACCGCAAGCGTAAAGGGCGGGGCGGTGTGGACTTCCAGGCTGCCGCCCAGATCTTGCGCGACATGCCTCATACTTGGGATACCCGTTCCCTCGCGATACGATACGGGGGCCGGGGACCCGTCGTTAGAAATCGTCATGTGCGCGATGCCGTCAGCATCCACCCCCTCCTGCCACAGGCGCACATGGACCCGATGCGCCTGCGCATGCTTGGTGGCATTGGTCGAGGCCTCGCGAATAATCTGCAAAAATGCGGCGGCGACACGCGCGTCCTCAGGCAGCGCGCCCTCAACATCAATCTGCACACTCACCAGGCCAAAAGCATGGACGATATCACCCAGCTGCTCTGCAGGCTCGCTGGCACCGCCACTGCGCAAATCGGCGGCAATTGAGCGCAGCAACGGGTCAATCTGCTCGAGCGACTCGTCGTCCAGGCGCCCCTCCTCCAAATAGCGATGGAGAATGGACAGGCGCTGCCCAATCACATCGTGCACGCGGGCGCGCATACGTAGGTAGGCCGCATTGTCGGCAACCTTTTTAACTTCTTCGATCTGGGACTGGAGCTCTTGGCCCGCAAGCTCAAGCAGGTGGTTGGCTTGCGCCAGGCGATCATGAGCATGCGCATACTCTGTTACATCCAGGCCGATAATGCGCTCAAAGAGGCGGCCCGAAACCATAACCTCGTCGTGCACAAATAGGCGAATCTCGGCGGGAGAAATCTCGATCACCGCGCGAGCATCACCAAAACGGTCCAAGTTAATCCGCACACGGTTCCTGCTGCTTTCGGGCATTTGCATGCTAAGTTTGCGCAGGTCGTTCCATGTGCCGCTCATGTCACCTAAATCGGTGGGCATATGAAGCTCCACCAGGTTTTTGCGCATGCAGCGGTTCATGAGCAGCGGACGGCCCCTCGGGTCCAGATACAGGATGCCCACGGGAATCACGTTGATGGTCTCGATCGTCGAGAACGCGGTGATATCCTCCTGGCGGTTACGGACGTCCATCAAGAGCGCCGCGATGGAACGGAACAGGAAGAACGCCCCCTCTGCGATAAGGACAACGGTCCACGCCGAGCCCATGGCAAAAACCACCGGCGGTGTAACGGCGACAACAAGCAGCAGCTCGACCAGCATGACGGGGCGACGATAGTGCACCATAAGCACCACGCCATAGGCAAAAATCGCGGCATTGATCCACAGCACTCCGCCCATTGCCCTGGCGCAAACGTCAAGCGGCGCCACCAGATACGAGCCAGACGACGCGAACAGGATAAGCGCCGAAACCACCAGGTGAAGTACAAGGCTCGCCTCGTAGGCGCAAATCACCTTACGGTTATAGGACGAGCGGCGCGATGAAATGAGCGGGACGTGGATCGTCTGCAGACACGCAGCCAGGGCAAAGACAACATCGAGCGCAACGATTTGGGGAAGGATGAGCGAAATCTGCATCGTCACTCACCCGCCCTCGGCATCAAGACGATCATGCGCAGCTGACCGGGCTCGCCCTCAAGGCGGTATGCCACGTTGCGCCCTTGCAGAGCGCTTTCGAGCTCTTGCGCAGCGGGCGTCCGCGAAAGATCTGCATCATCGTTGGAAAAAAGCGTGGCGCGCAGCTCGACACTGCACCGGTCATGGTCGCCCAAGTGATACATAAGCGCCGGATGCTCGGTGGTGTAGGCAAAAAACGCAAAGTCATACACGCAGTCGTACAGGGCGCTTACCGTACTGGCGTGCATCGGGCGCCGTATAGCGATAATCGAGGCGCAATCGATATCGATGGTGCGCAGGTCGCTTGCGAGCTCGTTGGCAATGAGCTGAATGCGGTCGCGATCAAAACCGCTCTCCCCGTGCTGTGCCAACGTGAGCGACCCCTTGCGCTTGCAATAGGCGACGAGCATCTTGGCGCGCTGCAACATACGGTAACGCTCGTGTGAAGACGTTTCGTCGGTCAACGGCGGCAGCGAGCTCAGCAGGTCGTACATCCCTTCGAGCGCGCGGGCAAGCGCTTGGTCCACGTCTTGGACCAGCAAGGTCTCGGCCTCTTGATCTGCCAGGTGCGTCTTAAGGTCGTAGTCGGCGGCGAGCAGTTCGTTTTGACGCTGCAGCTCCATGCGACGATGTGCCAGTTCACGGTTAAGCTCGTTGAGCTCCGACACGTCTTGGGCAAGCAGGGCCGATCCGCCCAGCAGCGGAAAGGCACGGTACATCACATCGGGATCGGACGGCACGGCAAAGGCATGGGCGCGGCCGTGCTCCTGGGTCCGCAACTCCTCGCGCACGCCTACCGGCATTGGCTTTGACACTGGCGTGGTATAGACTTCCTGCAGGTCGCGCGTTAGAACTTTGAGGTCAAGCGGCAAGGTGCCAAAGATGCCGGCGATGTCGTGATACGACGGAATGACGCCGCAATCGAGACAGATTTCCATCGCCACCACGCACAAGACGCAATAGATGAGCGAGAAGTTAAGCCTCCATGCCCAGGACACGCGCAACGCATATGAGATGGCAAAGAACGCGCCGCCCAGCAGCACGAGCGCCGCCGTGCCCGAGAAACGTTGGATGCGAAAGGACGAGGACCGGCCCACCAGGATAAAAAAGGCCACAAAGTTAAAGGCCGTCCACACGAGGACGGCGAAATAACCCCAGCCGTACGTGTAATCGTTGCTCCAGGTGTCGCTTGTACGGTCAAAGTGGAAGACCTGCTGGTGAAAATCGTTGGTGAGCACAAATCCGATAAGCAGGATAGCCACAATCCACAGCGCAGCGCAGTAGCGGCGACCCAGGCGGTGTTGCTCCAGGCCCGCAAGGCGCAGACCACACAACTGGTAGAGCAGCGGAATGAGCGTCATGGGCACGTAGTACAGGTACCACAGCACGGTGGCATAGAACGGCGTGAACGACTTGTACTTGAGAATGACTTCGATCATCCACAGGGCGCAGATGGTGGCGATGGCAACGAGGCGGCGGCGCAACACATAGTCCAAACAGCGCAGATAGACCGATACGCCCCAAATCGAAAATACAATTGCGGCGACAAGCAGCGGGAGAGAGCTCGAATGGACGAGCGCATCCACGACCTCTTCGGACACCTCGCTATAGGCGGGCACGGCGTTAGAAAGTTTGGGGTCGAAGGTGAACAGCGCCGGCAAGACTGCCAAAAGCATGAGGAACAGCGCGGTGATGACACCGGCGATAGCAAAGACGCGGTGGCGGTACACCTGATGTGTTATGCCAACAAGGAATCGCGGCATGGCGAAGAGCCTGCCGCCCCTGGGATCCGCCAAGGGAGCGGATCGGGCGGCCGCGTGGCCGATATGTCGCTCGCGGGTACCCATAGTGCTTTTAGTGTACCGACAGATGGGTCGAAAAAGCGGGCCGCATGTCCCAAAATCCGCAGACGGCAAGGCGCCCGGCAGCCTCCCCCGTCTGGCACTTCCCGATATCCGCCCGCCCCAAACCACCGCAAAGGGGACAGGCACCTTTGTGGTGGTTTGGGGCGATGCGCTAGTCCACGGTGATGTCGAGGTTTTTGCCGATGAGGCCTACGTAGCCGCCCTCGGCAGCCTTGGGGCTGTCAGCATGGCAGAGAACCCACTTGTCGGCCTTCCAGTAGCAGTAGCTGTCACCGGTGGCAGGCATGTCGGCTGCGGCCTCGGGGCGCGGGCCGTTGGTGCCCGCCGGCAGCGCCACCATCACCTGGAAGCCGCCTTCGTCGACCATGCACGGCGTGTAGTGGAGCGTGGTGTTGAAAACCTCGACAACCTTGCCCGCCGGCACGCGGAACGCCTTGACGCACGCGGTGTCGAGCTTGCCGTCCTCGATCTCCCAGCGATGCGCCACGAGCAGGATAAAATCGCGGGCGCCCAGGTTAAACTCGCTGGCGCGGTGATACTCCAGGCAGTTGAGCTGCGTGTTGTGGCCGTTGCACCAGCCCAGTTGGAAGGGGCGGCCGCCAAACATGAGAAAGCCCAGTTTATCGGCATCCTTGACACCCTCGAGCTCCGGCGCACTTGCTACGTACTTGCTGCCCTCGGGAATGGGTGTGGAGGCAAGCGCCTCGAGCACGGGCGACGTAAGCTCGGACGGAACGTCATCCCAAACGTTGCCATAGGATTTGAACTCGGGATCGTTGACAGAGTAGATATGCATGTTCACTCCTGTTCGTAAATGTGACTATACGAACATTCTAGAACAAACATGAGCGATTTTGAACGCTCGTCCCGACCAATCAACAAAAAGGCGCCCCCGCATAAGCGAAGACGCCCAATGCACGCGTTTTGGGCGATAAAACCCTTACGCCTGCTGATAGTGCAGATGCTTCTCGTCGATATCGGCCAGGTCGCGGTCGAGGTAGCGACGCGCAAGCCAGTTGGCCATGGGGAGGTTCTGGTCCAGGTAGTTGCCGCACTCCTCGGGAGCGGCACCGGGGACATCGCCCTCAAAGCCGGCGACAAACTCGAACAGTTCACACACGAGCGGCAGAATCTCCTCGCTCGTCACTTCGCCAAATACGACGAGGTAAAAGCCCGTGCGGCAGCCCATGGGGCCAAAGTAGACAATGCGGCTCGACCACTCGGCATGATTGCGAAGGAACGTCGCACCCAGGTGCTCGATGGTGTGGCACTCGGCCGTGTTCATGACCGGCTCCTTGTTGGGCGTGGTCAGGCGCAGGTCAAAGGTGGTGACGGCGGCGCCGGTCGCCGGATCGCGGTCGATGCGGCTCACATACACGCCGGGCTCAAGCAGCAGATGGTCAACGGAAAAGCTCGCAATGCGCTCCATGGCAGATCCTCTCGGTAGTCAATTTGGGACGGGCTCTTTTAGCTGGTTCGAATGGTCGCACGGGACTGCGGACGATTTCTTGGACCGCTACGCGGCCCTTCCCAGCGCGGCGCGG
>UQOJ01000062.1 GCA_900542635.1 uncultured Collinsella sp. | reverse complement strand
CGCCTTAGTCTCGTGGGCTCGGAGATGTGTATAAGAGACAGGTCGAGGCTGTTGACGATGCCCTGTCCAAGGTTGTCCCGGCGATTCTCGCCAAGGGCGGCTTTGCACTGATTACCGCCGACCACGGCAACGCCGATCACATGTTTGACGTTGCTTCCGACGGTTCCAAGCATCCGTTTACGGCTCACACCACCAACCGCGTGCCGTTCATCATCGTTGATGAGAAGGCACAGCTCACCGGTATCGAGGACGGCCGTCTTTCCGATATCGCTCCGACCATGCTCACCATGGCTGGTATTGAGCCTTCCGCCGAGATGACGGGCCGCGTGCTCGCCACCGAGGCCTAATAGAAAACAAATACCGTTTTCTAGTAAGGGGGTTGTCCACAACCGGACAACCCCCTTTTTGGTATTTCTGCCATTTCCGCCCCGTCCTTGAGTGGCAGGTAGGGGAGAGCGGGGGATTGTGGTACAGTACTGGAGTTTGAACTGTTCTATTAAGGAGCTTATCTATGGGTCCGTTCCAGATTCTTCTGTTTGTCGTTTGGGCTGTCTCTGCCGTGGCGCTGACGATTCTCGTCCTGATGCATTCCGGTAAGGGCACCGGCGTTTCGGATATGATCGCTAGCTCGCTGTATAACTCCAGCTCTGCCACGGGCGTCATGGAGCAGAACCTCGATCGCCTGACGGTAATTATGGCCGTTGTTTTTGCCGTGTGCGTCGTCCTGTGCATGTTCTTCTTCCCGCAGGGCATCGTCGGCTACTAAGCATCGGCGTATATACGATTGCAATGGGTCTCGCAGGTGCGGGACCCTTTTTGTTTACATATTTGTAACAGAGTCAAAATATCCCCACATACTTCGCCCAACTAAAGAAATTCTCGACCGTTAACCGGAATTAGCCCCAAATCGTGCATAAAATGCGCTACTGTATTGCGAAACGTTGGTCCGTTGTGCATAACCAGCCATAGCAGCGGGCGGCGTTTTGATGGTTCGGATCGGATTGTCTCGATATATGTCCGACTGAACATTTCTTTGTCCTATCTCATAAGGAGGATGGCATGGCTGATTCTATGTTCCACCAGCCCGTTATGGGTCGTCGCGCCTTTGTTGGCGGCACCCTCGCTGCGAGCTCCATGGCTTTTCTTGCCGCATGCGGCAAGAAGGGCGGCGACGCTTCCGGTTCTGAGTCCGGTTCGACGCTGAACTTCTACATCAACAACCCGGTCTGCATCGACCCCTACAATGTCCAGGAGGACCAGGGCACTCAGGTCGAGTACCAGCTCTTTGACGCTCTGACCTCTTATGACGCCGAGAAGGGCGAGATCGTTCCGCTGGCTTGCGAGTCCTTTGAGGCCAACGACGACGCCACCGAGTTTACCTTCAAGATCAAGAAGGCCAAGTTCCACAACGGTGACGACGTTACCTCCAAGTCCTTCAAGCTCGGTTGGGAGCGTCTGGTCAACACCAAGTCGGCCATCGCTACCGAGTACGGCCCTTCCGAGGTCTCCTATCACCTTTCCATGGTCGAGGGCTATGACGACCTGCTTGCCGGTAACGCTACCGAGCTCAGCGGTGTTACTTGCCCCGACGATGAGACCCTCGTCGTCAAGCTGTCTTCCGCTTACGCCGACTTCCCCTTCGTCGCCTCTCACCCGGCTCTGGCCCCGGTTCCCGAGTGCGCCGAGTCCGATGTCAAGAGCTTCTACCTTGCACCGGTCGGTAACGGCCCGTTCATGATGGACGGCAAGTGGGAGGATGGTCAGGAGATCAACCTCAAGAAGTTCGACGATTACTATGGCGACAAGGCCAAGATCGATGGCATCCACTTCCAGGTCATCAAGGACATGGAGACCGCTTACAAGGAGTTCCAGGCCGGTAACCTCGATGTCTGCGACGTTCCCGTTGCTCAGATCGACGCTGCCAAGAAGGATCGCGGAGTGTCCAAGGACGGCTACACCATGGGTGACGGCGAGCGTATGCTGCTCGGCGCCGAGCCTTCCACCTACTACCTGACCTGCAACAACACGGCCGAGCCGTTCAACAACGCCGACCTGCGCAGGGGTATCTCCCTGGCCATCAACCGTGAGGCCATCTGCAAGACCATCTTCAAGGGTACCCGTACCCCTGCCGACGGCATTGTTCCTCCGGGCATCGATGGCTACAAGGAGGGCGCATGGGAGTTCTGCGCCTACGACGTCGACAAGGCTAACGAGTACCTCGACAAGGTTGCTCCCGCTGGTGCTAACGGCGATCGTGGCATTAGCGTGACCCTGTCCTACAACCAGGACGGTGGCCACAAGGAGATCATGGAGTCCATCATCGGCGACCTCGCCAAGGTTGGCGTTACCGCTGTCTCCGATACCCCCGAGTGGTCTGCCCTGCTCGAGCAGTATCAGAACTTTAACTATCAGTTCGGTCGTCTGGGTTGGATTGCTGACTACCCGATCATGGACAACTTCCTGTATCCGCTGTTCCACTCCGACTCCCTCGGTGGCGACAACCGCTCTGGTTACAACAACCCCGAGTTCGACGCCAAGGTCGACGAGGCCCGTACCACGGTTGACGACGAAGAGCGCGTCGCTAAGATGCAGGAGGCCGATGCAATGGTCGCTGCCGACTGCCCGGTCATCCCGGTGATGTTCTACACGCACACCATCGCCGGCTCTGATCGCATCAAGCACCTCTATGTCGATCCGCAGAAGCACGCCGATCTGGGTACCGCTGAGCTCGCCTAAGAGTTTGCAGCTTCCGTGAGGGTCAAGTATTTACGTAGACCTCATGGGAAACATACAGTTCTCCCTAACCTGGGGTAAACTGGCTGATGGTAATTTTGGGATGCCGGTCTGGCGATCGGCATCCCATTTAGGTTAATCCCTAGATAGGGGAGTGGTATGGGTAAGTACATCGTTAAACGTGTGCTTCAGTTCATCCCGGTGTTTTTGGGCGTTACGCTGATTTTGTTCGCCCTCCAGAATATCGTGCCGGGAGATCCGATCAAGCTGATCGGTGGAGACAAGGCTCTGTCCCCCGAGGTGGAGCTTCAGCTTCGCGTCCGCTATCACCTGGTCCAGTCGGACGAGGACGGCAACGCGATCCTTGACGAGAACGGCGACCCCGTTCAAACGTCACTCGTGGACCGTTACTTGTATTACATGAACGGCCTGCTTCATGGCGATCTGGGCAATTCGTATCAGCGCAAGCTGCCGGTTACGGAAATCTTTGCCCAGAAGTATCCGTATACGGTCAAACTTGCCGCGTGCGCCATCGTGCTCGAGGCAATCATGGGTATCGGTGCGGGTATCATTTCGGCGGTAAAGCGTTATTCCTTCTGGGATATTTTGGTAACGCTCACCACGTCGATCCTCGTTGCGGTCCCGGCCTTCTGGCTCGGTATGTTGCTGCAGCTGTTCTTTGGCGTCATCCTCAAGGACGCTACGGGCGGTGCAATCTCCATGCCGATCTCGGGTGCCGGCGGTTCCAGCTCTCAGTATCAGGATTGGATGCACTATGTGCTTCCGACCATTACGCTGGCTTCGGTTTCGACCGCTTATGCCGCCCGCATTATGCGCTCGCAGCTGCTTGACGTCATGAACCAGGATTACATCCGTACGGCAAAGGCCAAGGGTCTCTCCAATCGCGCGATCATCGTCAAGCATGCGCTTAAGAATGCACTCATCCCCGTCGTTACCTATATTGGTGTCGACTTTGGTGGCATGCTTTCGGGCGCCATCCTGACCGAGACGGTTTTTAACTGGCCCGGTATCGGCTATGAGGTCTATCGCGCCATTAGCATGCGTGACTGGCCCATCGTTATGGGCGGCGTTACGCTCATCGTCGTCGTCGTCATGGTGATTAACCTGCTCGTCGACATTAGCTATGCATTCCTCGACCCGCGCATCCGCCTTGGCGGTCCGTCGGATAAGGCCTAAGGGAGGTACGTCTCATGCAGGAAACTGATTCTCAGTCTCAGGGGCAGGCTACCGCCACCAAGGCCGCATCTGCTCCCGCCAAGTCCCGCACGCTGTGGGGTGACGCTTTTAAGCGTCTTCGCAAGAACAAGCTCGCCGTTATCGGTGTCTGCTGGATCATCATCGTCGTTTTGGTTGCCCTGACCGCAGATCTGTGGGCTAAGCCCTGGCTCGGTTCGCCGACGGCTTCCGACTCGACCACCATGGCCGAGACGTCGCTGTTGGCTCCGTGTGCAGAGCACCCGTTTGGCACCGACGCCCTTGGTCGCGACATTCTCGTCCGCGTTATCTACGGTGCACGCGTTTCGCTGTCCGTCGGCATTATGGCCACCGCGATCTCCACGGTGATCGGTCTGGTCATGGGTGCTCTGGCCGGTTTCTACGGCGGGATCTGGGATACGATCATCATGCGCTGTGCGGACATCTTCCTGGCGTTCCCGTACGTGCTGTTCGTTGTCGCCATGATCGCCGTTATCGGCCGTGGTCTTCAGAACGTCTTTATCGCCATCGGTATTCTCGGCTGGCCTTCGATTGCGCGCGTCTTCCGCTCTGCAATCTTGACGGTCAAAGAAAACGACTATGTTGACGCTGCGCGCGCGATGGGTGCATCTGATGCTCGTATCGTAGTGCGTCACATCTTCCCGAACTCCGTCGCCTCCATCGTGGTCTACGCGACCATGAACATTGGTGGCGCCATTCTGACCGAGTCCGCTCTGTCCTTCCTCGGCATGGGCGTTATTCCGCCTACGCCTTCGTGGGGCTCCATGATTCAGGACGGTCAGCAGTATCTTCTGACTGCTCCCTGGATGATGATCATGCCCGGTCTGGCAATTCTCTCGACGGTGCTCGCCTTCACCCTGCTGGGTGACGGTCTGCGCGACGCCCTCGACGTCAAGATGAAGGACGCATAAGGATGAAGAAGAACAAGAACTATGTGGACCTGAAGGACCAGCCGGTTCCCGAGGGCCAGCATCTGCTCGAGGTCGATGACCTTAAGATGTATTTCCATACCGAGGATGGTGTCGTTCGCGCTGTCGACGGTGTGTCCTACACGCTCGATCGCGGCGAGACCCTGGGTGTCGTCGGTGAGTCCGGCTCCGGTAAGTCCGTGACCGCCATGACCATCATGGGCCTCATCTCGATGCCTCCGGGAAAGATCGAGGGCGGCGACGTTCGCTATCGCGGTCGTTCTATCCTCGAGATGACCGAGGAAGAGATGCAGCACATTCGCGGAAACGACATCGCGATGATCTTCCAGGATCCTATGACCTCCTTGAACCCGGTCTATAAGATCGGCAAGCAGGTGGGCGAGGGCCTTCGTCTGCACCGTGGCTACTCCAAGCAGGAGGCGCTCAAGCGCGCTACCGAGCTTTTGGACCTCGTGGGTATCCCCGAGCCCGAGAAGCGCGTCAATGAGTATCCGCACCAGTTCTCCGGCGGTATGCGTCAGCGTGTCATGATCGCTATGGCTCTTGCCTGCGATCCCGATATCCTGATTGCCGACGAGCCCACGACGGCTCTGGACGTTACCATTCAGGCTCAGATTATCGAGCTCATGCAGGAAATGCAGGAGAAGAACGGCAACGCCATCATCATGATTACCCATGACCTGGGCGTCGTTGCCGATATGGCCGATAAGATCATGGTTATGTACGCCGGCCGTCCCGTCGAGTTCGGTACTGCTGAGGAAATCTTCTACGAGAGTCGCCACCCCTACACCTGGGGCCTTATCCGCTCCATCCCGGAGCAGGCCATCGAAGAGAAGAAGCCGCTTACGCCGATTCACGGCAACCCGCCTTCGCTCATGAACCTGCCTGAGGGCTGCGTGTTCTCGCCTCGTTGTCCCTATGCGACGGACAAGTGCCGCAAGCAGCGCCCCGAGCGCGTTGTCACCGAGTCTGGTCATTACTCTGCGTGCCACTACTCCGGTGACCCCGAGTTCCTCAAGAACGCTCCTGAGACGTCCCGTACGCGCAAGGATTCCAAGAAGGGAGGCGAGGCGTAATGGCAGATACCAACGAGCGTACTCCGCTGCTGAAGGTCGAGCACCTCTCTAAGGAGTTCCCCGCTGAGTCCGGCATGTTCGCCAAGCGCTTCTCCAAGCGTGTTGTCTCTGCAGTAAATGACATTTCGTTCGAGATTTATCCGGGCGAGACCTTTGGTCTGGTTGGTGAGTCTGGTTGCGGTAAGTCCACGACGGGTCGCACCATCATGCGCCTGACCAAGCCGACCGCCGGTAAGGTGTTCTTCCAGGGTAAAGATGTTGCCGAGATGAGCAAGCATGAGATCAAGGACATGCGTCGCGAGATGCAGTTCATCTTCCAGGATCCCTATGCTTCGCTCAATCCCCGTATGACCATCGGCGAGATCGTCTCCGAGCCCATGACCATTCATGGCGTGGGTACCAAGGAGGAGCGTATCGAGCGCGTCCGCGAGCTGCTGGACGTCGTCGGTCTGAATCCCGAGCACATCAACCGTTATCCGCACGAGTTCTCGGGCGGCCAGCGCCAGCGTGTCGGCATCGCCCGCGCGTTCGCTCTGAAGCCCAAGCTGATTATCTGCGACGAGCCTGTCTCTGCACTTGACGTATCCATTCAGGCCCAGGTTCTGAACCTTCTTAAGGAGCTCCAGGACAAGTTCGGTACCGCGTATCTGTTTATCGCTCACGACCTGTCCGTCGTGCAGCACATTTCCGATCGCGTTGCCGTTATGTATCTGGGTAAGATGGTTGAGGTTTCGGACTGGAAGACGCTCTACAGCGAGCCTCACCATCCGTACACGCAGTCGCTGCTGTCTGCCGTGCCGGTTCCCGATCCTGATATCCAGAAGACCCGCAAGCGCATCATCCTCGCTGGCGATCCGCCGTCGCCGCTGGATCCGCCGACCGGTTGCCGTTTCCACACTCGCTGCCCGATCGCTCAGGGTATCTGCTCTGAGAAGCTTCCCGAGTTTAAGGAAGTTGCACCTGGTCACTGCTGCGCGTGCCACTTCGCGGAGCCGTTCCCGATCAAGGAATCGCACATCGACCTGTAGTCGGTTGTTCTCGTCCGGGCCCGTGCTGGACTTAGTTTTCAGAACGTCCTCGACCATGGAAACCCCCTTACCCTGCTCCTTCGGAGCTGCGGATAAGGGGGTTTCCTGGTCTGCGGAATGTTCTGAAAACTAAGTCCAGCACGGGCCCTGCGGTAACTCGGCAGGAGAGTGCGATTCCTCGATCGCTCACTTAATCTGATGAGAAATTGAGTTAGGCCGGAGCTTTAGCTCCGGCCTCCTTATATAAGGGCTCGGCAAAGCCGAGCCACCAAATTTGCATCAGCCCCCAGAACATGTTTGAGAACAGTGCTTGGAGTACGTGTCCCTAGGGCAGGAATGAGGTTGCTTTCCAATGCATTCCGCAGGGGGCGGCATTATTTTGTAGCGCGAAGCGCGGAGCAAAATAATGCCGCATGCCCGAGGACGCGTTGGAAAGCAATCTCATTCCGCCCCGAACAGGTCCGTCTACCTGCACATCTACAAATTCGTAAACTTTTTTGAAAAAAGTGCTTGCACAGTTCTCGAATCATAGGTTATTATCTTCCTCGTTGAACGCGCGGGTCCAACAAAACGAACCGTGAATCAACAACATAGCATGTCGGAGTGGCGGAATTGGCAGACGCGCTAGCTTGAGGTGCTAGTGACCGCTTTTTGGTCATGCGGGTTCAAGTCCCGCCTCCGACACCATCGCATTTGAGAAGCCTCTTCGGAGGCTTTTTTGTTACCGATAGACGGCGGGGTCCACGATGGAAACGCTTGAACGCAACGAGTGGGCAGACGTTGCCCAACTAGTCGAGATCACGAGCGATGCTGTCATCATCTGTGAGCTCGACGGAACCATTCTGCATGTGAATAATCGCTTACTTGGTTTGATGTGCGAGGAACGCGCCGACGTCATCGGTGGAGATGTTAAAGACGTCCTGTACTCATCCGCTTTTGAACGTGCGACGGAACATCGTCTGCCATTTGAAACTGATGGCTCCGAGAACGAACTGATGCTCAAGCTGAGTGACGGCTCCTTTATCCCCGTCTTGGTTCGTGCGGGCTCCGTGACGCCTCCACGCATCTTTGGGCGCCGCGCGCCACGTGTCCTGGTGGCGCTCCATAGCATCGAAGAACAGTATTCTCACGACCGTCAACTCAAGCGTGCGTTATCGGAGCTTAGAGTGGCGAACAAGCGTCTCTCTGGCACGCTCTCGGTCATTATGAGCACTGTGGGCTCCGATGAGTTACCCAGCCTGCTTGATACTGTTTTGAACCAGCTTGTAGGAACGCTCGATGCTTCGGGTGCCGCTATCTATTTTTCTGAGAGCGGCGGTTTTAAACTTCGCGGTGTTTCCAAGGAGCTGTACGACAGCTACCTGCCTGAGTTTTTGCCGTATGGCGCTGGCATTCCGACGTATGTTCTTCGTGAGTCGCGTGCCTGTCGCTTGTCGATTCAACAGGACCTTGAGGGCGATAAGGCCGCCTCCGGTATGTTCATGGACTTGGACAATCGTTCTAAGCACCTGTTGCGCGTGCAGGATATGCCTCCGTACCGCAGCGAGATCTGTCTTCCCGTTTTTTACGGTACGCAGATCCTTGGCGTGCTGGAAGTTGGTTGGAAACGCCCCCAGGCACCGCTCGCCTATGACGTTAATGTACTCGAGGTCATTTGCGATTACTTGTCTATCCAACTGGTCGGCATGGCATCGAGTCTTCGCTCTCGTCGCACGGCCGAGCTTGGCCGCTCGCTCAATGTCTTACGTGATGAGTTGTTTACCTTTCTAGACGATTCCGTCGCGGCTACCCAGGCGGTATCGTCCGAGATCTGCAATATGCTCAACTGCCATTTTTGCCCTGTTGAGTATGACGCCAGTCTGGATTCCTACGTCATAGATTTTGAAGGCGGCAGTCGCGTTGCTTTGCCGGACGATCCCGAGAAGCTTTTCTTTTCCACGACGGCGCCAGCGGCACGTCTGGGGGCTGGCCCTGATGGCTTTGAGGCATCTGTTTTGGGGGGTACGAGTGCCGAGGACCTTAAACACGTCCGTATAACTCGCGTTGACGAATCGATGCCTATGGGAGGCTGGCTTAGGGCGCATGGTCTGCCTTGTCAAGGTCTCTACGTCGACTCCGGCATCGAGGCGGGGCACCCGCGCTCTGAGGGCGATGGCAAGCACAGTAACGACGCGATTGTTCCTGCTTCTGTTGCGAAGAGCCCGACGACGCGCGCGCTGCTGCTTCGTGATGGTAGCCAAGAGCCGATTGATGACCTTGAATATGACTACTTGGTGCACTTGGCGCATGACTTTGAACTGATCTACGAAGGCGAATCTCAAAAGCGCGAGGAGCGCCATATCGCTCAGACGCTCCAGATCGGCATGAGAAATTCCCTGGGGGATGTTCCGGGTATCGCAACCGATTCGGTGTACCTGTCGGCCACGAATTCGGCGTTGGTCGGAGGCGATTTCTATACGCTCATTCGTCTTCCCGACGACTGCGCCGTCATGATTCTGGGTGATGTGTCTGGCAAAGGCATTGAGGCCGCATCGATGTCCGCGCTCGTCAAGACGGCCCTGACGGCATATGCCTGGGAGGGCGCTGGACCGGCCCGCATGGCACGCTCCCTTAACAGCATGCTCATGGGCTTTTCGAGGGTCGAGACGTTCGTGACGGCCTTTATCGCCAAGATTGACCTTAAAGCCGGACGCGCAACGTATTGTTCGGCGGGCCATCCTCCGACCATGGTCATCAGGCCAGAGTCGATGCCGCTGGGTGGCGGCGAGGCCCGTGGGGGAGAGGTTGAGCTGCTTGGATGCCAATCGGGCGTAATCGGTGCCTTTGAGAGCATGGTGTACGAGACAGGCGTGTTTACGTTTGCCCCCGGCGACATGCTCTTCATGTATACGGATGGAACGATTGAGGCCCGCGACCGCACCGGAGCGTTCTTTGGCGAGCAGCGCTTGCGCGACCTTCTGCTTTCTGTCTCGGGTGAGGGCGTATCGGGCATTTGCGGCAAGGTCTTGGGCGAGCTTGACCGATTTACCGAATCGGCGCTGGACGATGACATTGCATTGGTGTCCCTTGAGTTTTTACGGGGTCGTTCATAGACGACGCTGGGCGGGCTGAATCCGTACGGTTGGGGAAACGAATGCATCGAGTGGGCTTTTTTGGGGAACCATGGTCGTATGAATGAGTGGAATGACATAGCGGTTTTGACGCCACCAGGCGATATCGACATCGCCACGGTGCCTGCGCTGCGTCGGCGGTTGGATGCTTTGATTGGCCGCGGCGTGCGTCGTGTCGTCATCAACTGTCAGGCTGTTAGCTTTATCGATTCTACGGGCTTGGCATTCCTGCTTACGCGCGCTCGTGAGCTTATGAGGCGAGAAGGCCTGCTTTCGCTCGTCAATGCATCAGGTGAAGTTGTTCGCTTTTTGGAGATTGCTCGTCTTGTCGATATCCTTCATGTCGTGGGGCCGGCACGGGAGTCAATTCCCGCCATTCCGGTGGGGGAGTTGCCGCGATGGAGCAAGAGCGTCGAGGTCCGTCAGGGTATCGAGAATCTTCCATACTACCGACATCGCATCGCCGAACTCCTTGAATCGCTTCCGTTGCGCCGTGACGAGCGCTACGATGTCGCATTGGCGTCGGGGGAGGCGCTGGGTAATGCCTATGACCATGCGGGCGGTATCGGGTGCGTCCTGACGGTTCAGGCCTATGGCGATCGCGTTGTGGTTGAGGTGCTTGATCGAGGTGCCGGCTATTCTATCGATGAAACGAGCGAGCCGGTCGCATCCGAGGAGCGCGGCCGTGGCATCAAGCTTATGCGTATGCTCGTCGATAACGTGGAGGTTGCTCGTCGTACGGACGGCGCCGGCACGCGCGTACAGATGGTGAAGCTGTTTAGCGGAGCGCTGGAATCGTGTGCCTAGCCAATCGCTTTAGCGCGTTTAGCTACTAAGAACATGCGGCAGACAAGTTTTTTGAAAAAAGTACTTGCGTCTTTTGGACAACTCGCGTAAATTAATAACCTGCAAGCGGACATGGCTCAGTTGGTAGAGCACAACCTTGCCAAGGTTGGGGTCGCGGGTTCGAGCCCCGTTGTCCGCTCCATTGCATTTCCGGACCGTTTAGGCGGTCCTTTTTCGGCGAAGTGGCCAAGTGGTAAGGCAGAGGCCTGCAAAGCCTTTACCCCCGGTTCGAATCCGGGCGTCGCCTCCAATACGCACTCAAAAGGGATTGCACACCGTGCAATCCCTTTTTGTTTCGCGTAAGGCGTGGTAGCGCTACGGGCAGGTTATAAGAAATAGCGGGCTATAGGACAAAAAGTGTGTCCTATTTCGCATCTAAACCCCAGTTTGCAGCTCCAGTTTTAGCCGCTTAAAAAACCCAGACCCTTTAAGACGCCAGTAGAGAAGTGCGTTTGGCTTTAGCTTGGTGGTGCGGGGCGGGCCGCAAATTCAAACCCCTAAAAACAGCGAATGGGAAAGGAATATAGGCCATGAATTGCATCCATTCCCCTTCTCTGACTTTGCCCCGTTGCCGTTATATGGGGTCCGCTTGGCTTTCGAGGGCTGCTTCATGGTGCTACAGGCCTGTTGCGACAGATCAGCCTGTTGAAAAACAAAAAATCCGACTTTTATGCAACTTTTTTGCGATTAGGGACTCTTTTCGGTCCCTGTAACGTGCAAACAAGCTGCTGTACGGCTGGTTACCTGCGGTTTTTACATCTTGAACCGTGATCGGGGAACTCGAACAATTCCTAATCGCAAAAA
>UQOJ01000061.1 GCA_900542635.1 uncultured Collinsella sp. | reverse complement strand
ATACGATATTCGCCTTAGTCTCGTGGGCTCGGAGATGTGTATAAGAGACAGACATAGGGACGGTAGCCACCTTCGATCTGTCCAAACGTGATGGTCGAAGATCCCAGCTCATCGTGCACGGGCAGCGCCACAAACGCGCGACGGAGCGAACACACGACCTCGGCCATGGCGGCGACGGCATCCGCGCCCTTCCACGGCTGGCTCGCATGCGCCGTTACGCCAGCCATTTCAATCTCGAACCACGTGCGCCCCTTGTGCGCCACCTGGATCTGTCCGTCGGTGGGTTCGGTGTCCAGCACCCATTCACGCGAGCCGACCCAGCCGGCATCGATCGCGGCCTCTGAGCCGCGCATAAAATCTTCCTCGTCGACCGAGCAGATGAGCGAAAAGCCACGGCGGGGCAGCTTGCCTTCTGCCGCCACGCGCTCGAGCGTATGGACCAGTGCGGCAATGGCGCAGGCTAGGCCACCCTTCATATCGCAGGTGCCGCGGCCATAGAGTTTATCGTTGCGCACGATCGCTCCGAGCGGCGGAATGTCCGCGTCCCAGCCATCGCCCAGCGTAACGGTATCCATATGGCAGATATAGACGAGCCGTGGCTCGTCGCTCAGTCCCGGCACGGTGACCATAAGGTTGCGGCGCCCGGGCAGCACCTCGAGTTCCTCAACCTGCACGGCATGGAGCACCGGATGACTCAGCTGCGCCAACCGTTCATCAGCCAACGCTTTGATATAGCGCTCAATCTCGTCCTCATACGCACCCGGGTCTGAGCTGTCGATCCGCACGAGTCCTTGCGTAAGCCGCCAAGCAAAATCTGTATCAACCATAGGCACCTCACAGATAGTTAGGTAAACATACAGATTGTATGCCAAGAAGCGGCTCGGTGCATTTAATGGAGTGCTCACAAAAACGGGGGCGCCTCTCGTGCGAAAGGCGCCCCCGCGGGCATTCAATGTCAGTGACGGGCAGGCCACATGGGGAACTGCCCGTCAGATCAGCCGGCGCTATTTGATTACGCGCACGCGATACATCGACGGAATCTGCTTGAGCGCCTCGATGGTGCTGCTGTCCAGGTGCTCGTCGGTGTCGAACATGGTGTAGGCGTTCTCGCCAGCGGACTCGTTGGTCATACGCTGCACGTTGGCGTTGTCCTTGGCGAGAATGGCCGTGATCTGGCCGATCATGTTGGGCACGTTGGCGTGCAGGCAGGCGATGCGGCTTGCGGCGCGCGCCTTGCCCATGCTGCAGGCGGGGTAGTTGACGCTATGTGCGATGTTGCCGTTCTCCAGGTAATCCTTGAGCTCGCTGATGGCCATATCGGCGCAGTTGGCCTCGGCCTCGCCAGTGCCGGCGCCCGAGTGCGTGGTGATAAACGTGTTCGGCATCTTGACGGTCTTGGGCGTGGCAAAGTCGCAGCTAAACCAGCTCAGCTTGCCCTCGCGCAGGGCAGCGTCGACGGCGTCCTCGTCAATGATGGTCTCGCGTGCGTAGTTGATCAGCACGGCGTCCGGGGCCAGCAGGTTGATCTGCTCGGTGCTGATCATGCCGATGGTGTCGGCCTTGCTGGGCACGTGTACGGTGAGGTAGTCGCAGCCGCGGCAGAGATCCTCGAGCGTGCCCACACGCTGCACCTCGCGGCTCAGCACCCACGCATGCTCGACGGAAATGAACGGGTCGTAGCCGTAAACGTCCATGCCCAGGTCGACGCAGGCGTTGGCGACCTTGGAGCCCACGTTGCCCAGGCCGATGACACCGATGCGCTTGCCCTTGAGCTCGCGGCCCACAAAGGCCTTCTTGGCCTTCTCGGCATCGACCTGAATCTCGGGATCGTCGGCGTTGTCGCGCACCCAGTTCATCGATTGCACCACGCCGCGGCTCGAGAGCACCAGCATGCCTAGGACGAGCTCCTTAACGGCGTTGCTGTTAGCGCCGGGGGAGTTAAAGACGACGACGCCCTTCTTGGCGTACTCCTCGACGGGGATGTTGTTGACGCCGGCGCCGCAGCGGGCGATGGCGCGGATGCCCTCGGGCAGCTCGTAGCCGTGCAGGTCGGTCGAGCGCATCAGAATGGCGTCGGCCTCTTCGGCGGTGCTCACAAATTCGTAGCCCTCGCCAAACTCGACTTTGCCGTCTTTAGTGATGTCGTCGATGGTCTTAATCTTACGCATGGAAAAACTCCTTAGCAGTTTTGGTTTAAACAGGTGGTTTGAAGTGGCTGGTCGGCCCGCGCGTTGCGGGCTAGTTAGATCGCGGACTCAAACTATGCTGCGCTTCGAAGTCCTTCATGTACGAGGCCAGTGCCTGCACATCTTCCATGGTCACGGCGTTGTAGACGCTGGCGCGCATACCGCCCACCAGGCGATGGCCCTTGACGTTTTGAATCTGGTGCTCGGCCGCGCCTGCGACAAAGGCCGCGTCGAGTTCGGCGTCGTCGGTGCGGAAGGTGACGTTGGCGATGGAGCGACTGTCTTTCTGCGTGGTGCCATGGAACAGCTCGCTGTGCTCGAGCAGGTCATAGAGCAGGTTGGCCTTGGCCCAGTTGCGCTCGGCCATGGCGGCAAGTTCGCCGGTCTCCTCGACCCAGCGGAACACCTTGCCGCACACGTAGATGCCAAAGGTGTTGGGCGTGTTGAGCATGGAGCCCTTGGCGGCCTGGGTCTTAAGGTCCATGTACTGCGGCGTCTGCGCAAAGGCGGGGCCGTCGGCGATGAGGTCGTCGCGCACGATGACCACGGTCACGCCCGCAGCGCCGGCGTTTTTCTGCGCGCCGGCGTAAATAAGCCCGTAGCGCTCAATGTCGAGCGGCTGCGACAGGAAGCAGCTCGAGACATCGGCGACCAGCGGCACATCACCGCAGTTGGGCAGCTCGTGGTACATGGTGCCAAAGATGGTGTTGTTCTGGCAGATGTAGACGTAGGCGAGCCCGTCGCCCGCGGTCTCGGCGGCAATGCGCGCGTTGATGTCGGCCATGGTGGGTATGCGGTCGAAATTGGTGTCCTCGGAGCTCGCGAGTAGCACGGCCTCGCCGTACTTGGCGGCTTCTTTGTATGCCTTGTTGGCAAAGTTGCCGGTCACGATGTAGCCGGCGCGGCCGCGGCGCATGAGGTTCATGGGGATGCCCGCAAACTGCAGCGTGGCGCCGCCCTGCAAAAACAGGACGCGGTAGTTGTCCGGGATGCTCAGCAGACGGCGCAGGGTTGCCTCGGCGTCGTCGATGATCTGCTGGTACATGCTAGATCGATGGCTCATCTCGAGCACGGACATGCCGCAACCGCGGTAGTCCATCATCTCGTCGGCGATCTCGGCGAGCACGCTTGTAGGCAGCGCGGCCGGGCCAGCTGAGAAGTTGTGCACACGTGCCATCTTCTAGTTCCCCCCTCGTAGTCGTTTGGACGTTCGGGATACTTTAGCACAGTGGAGCGGTAGGCGCGACCGCATCACGGTAAAACTCGACTACGCCGCTATGATTTACAGGATGGTTACATGGGGGAGGGGCGCTTTACTCCTCAGGCAAATCCAAATCAGCGAGCGAAGACATGAGGTTCTCTAGACGCTTGATCTCTTCGTCGCAAATTAGCCATCTCCTGGTCACTACGACGCTAGCGTGGCGATGACGGCTTCGTCGCCGGCGTATATGAGGGTGTTGCCGTCGGGGATGATCGTCTGGCCGTCGCGCTTGAGCATCACCACAATAAACGGATGCTTGCCTTGTGGCACATCGCGCAGGCGCTGGCCGGCCAGACGACCGTGGGGCGTCACGGTGACCTCGCGCAGCGTAACCTCGGCACGCTCTTCGAACGTCGGCGCAGCCATAACCAACAGGTCGCCTTCTTCGATGACGGTATCGCCGTTGGGCAGCACTGGATGCGCCCCGTCGCGCAGCACCAGGACCACGAGCATGTCTGTGGCGCTGCCAATGTCGGCGAGCGAGCGTCCGGCAAACGGATGTCCAGCGCCCACCTTGAGCTTTACAAACGACATGCCGTCCTCGTCGCGGTAGTCGTTAAAGGTGCGGCGCACGTCGCCGGTCGCATCGATCATATTGAGCTTCTTCGCCACCGCCGGTAGCAGCGAGCCCTGCACTACAATGCTCGACACAGCAATCACAAACACCAGGTCAAACAGGTCGTGACCGCCGGGGACACCAGCCACCACGGCAAAGAGACTAAAGACGACCGAAGCTGCTCCGCGCAGGCCCGCCCAGCTTACGAGCGCGACCTGGTGGGGGTTCGTCTTAAAGGGCGCCAGGAGCACGCCGACGGCGATGGGACGGCTCACGAAGAGCATAAACGCCATGAGCGCCAGGCCCGGCAGCAGCATCTGCGGCAGGCGCGCGGGCGTCACGAGCAGGCCGAGCAAGAAGAAGATCGTCATCTCTGCCATCTCGGTGAGGGTGTCAAAGAAGTGCGCCATCTCGACTTTGCCGGTGATGTCACTGGCGCCCAGCACAATGCCGGCCAGGTATACAGCCAAAAAGCCGTTGCCGCCCAGATAGCTTGGTAGCGCGTAGGCGACGATCGCCACGGCGAACAAAAAGATGGTCTGCGCGCCCTCGGCCGTTGCGTGCGCGCGTTCAATCAGGCGGCCCGCCGCCCAGCCGATGGCAAGGCCCAGGCCCGCGCCCAGGATGATCTGCTTGGCCAGCAGCGCGGGAATGTTGATGTCGCCGCCGGCCGCGAGTGTGGCGAGCACGGCGGTGAGCATGTAGGCGACGGGGTCGTTGGAGCCCGATTCGACCTCGAGCAGCGAGTCGGTGCCGCCCCTCAGCGACAGGCTGTGCTCGCGCAGAACGTTAAAGACGCTGGCCGCGTCGGTGGATGCCACGACCGATCCCAGCAGCAGGCCGCCGATCCAGTCGAAGCCCAGCACAAAGTGGGAGAACATGCCGGTGATGCCTGCGGTGATGATGACGCCAAGCGTGCTCAGCAGCACCGCCGGCGCAGTGACGGGCTTGGCGCGGTCGATATTGGTGTTAAAGCCGCCGTAGAACATGATGAACAGCAGCGCCGTGCTGCAGACGGTTTCGGTAAGCGCATAGTCGCTAAAGTCGATATGCGCCGGGCCGTTGACGCCCAACAGCATGCCGAGCGCGATAAAGATGAGCAGGGTGGGGAAGGGGAGCTTTTTGCCGACGGGCTTGATGGTCAGGCACAAAATAATGACGAGGCCGATAAAAAGAAGGATCTGGTTCATGGATAGTGTCCGCTCCTGGGTGGTTGGCGTGGCACGGTCAGTTGTCTGCGGTTATTTGTACCCAAAGATGGTGGGTTTATGGGGTTGGATTGCGGGCGTGCGCGATATCGTCATAGACGGCTGCCGTCTTTGCCTCTGCTCGGAAACCCTTTCCAGCTTTATTGCAACGGAGTACAATGGGTAACGTTTAAGTTCAACTTGAAGTTTTAGTTGCGGCGCCGGGCTTCGGCCGCAATGCAAGGAGAGGCGTACCATGGCGATCTATGTGACATCTGATGCTCACGGGCACGTGCGTGCGCTTGACGAGGCCCTGTCTAAGATCTCGTTGACGTCCGACGACACGCTGTGCGTGCTGGGCGACATGATTGATCGCGGGCCCGATCCGGTCGGCGTCATTAAGCTCTTGCGCTCGCTGCCCAACGCCCACGTGCTCAAGGGTAATCACGAGCAGATCATGCTCGATGCCATCATTGGCCAGGATCCGCTCGATGCCGAGACCTGGGATATCAACGGTGGCTGGACGACGCGCGAGCAGCTCAACGACATGGAATTTGAGGCATACGAGGAGCTCGTGCGATGGATGGCCGCGCTGCCGCTCTACGCGGTGGTCGAGACCGAGGAGCGCCCGTATCTGCTGGTACATGCTGGAATCGAGATGAAGGCGGCGCACGCGTTTTTGCTTGAGCATGGCGTCGATTGTGCCGATGGCGTCGGAGCGGTGAGTGCCGATCGCGAGCTGCTGCAGCAGATGCTCGCAGTGCAGTCGTCCGATGACCTGCTGTGGATTCGTCACGGCTATTGGGATGTGCCGACCGGGCTGCTTTCTTCCGAGGGCAAGGGTCCGGTCGTGGTGAGCGGTCACACGCCCACGGTATCGCTTGGGCGCTATTGCGAGGTCGGTGGTCTTGCGGGGCTCGATGAGGAGTCGGGCCGCGGGCAGATCGTGCGCCTGGGCGGCGAGGACACTGCCGGCGTGCCCGATCGCATCGACATCGACTGCGCTGCCGCCACCGGCTCCGAGTTCGGTCGCGTGGGCATCCTGCGGCTCGATGATGGGGCGGAGTTCTACGCGAACATCAACCCGGGCGAATAACGGGTGCAAGGGGTAGCTAATTTGGGAAGGGTTTTTTTGACTATTTTTGCCCTTCTGCCCGCTAATTGATTTCTCTGGGACGGGGATTAAATAATCATTTGGCTGCCCGCTGGCTAAGTGAGTAGACTTTTTTGGAAATGCCGAGCACCCAACATATTTGCCTCAATAAAACCGCAGGTCAAAGACTTGTGCTCTGTCGGTGTGGTCGGGGATTCGGTAAAAGTCTACTCACTTAGTTTTGCGTGATGCATATTGTTCGCAATGTGACCCCAGCCGGGGTGATTCCATCGCAAATTCCGGTGACCGGGGGCAGCTAATTAGGCGCCGTAGGGGTTGCGGTCGCGCTCAATGCGTTGGCGGATGTGGGCGTACTCGATAATCAGTAGCACCAGGAGTAGGACCATGATGGCTAGGTAGCTCACCACAGCGCCCATCAGGCCGAGCAGATTGATCAGAATCACCGGGAGCACCACGCTCACGGCAAAGCAGATCAGGTAGACCTTGGTGACGTCGCCGGCGTGGCGCAGCACCGTGATGATGGCGTAGATAAAGTCGATGGCCGCGGTGACGCCGCCGGCGACGACCATCAACAGCGCCGGCGTACGGTAGCGCTCAAAGCTGAGGCCGTACATAAAGCTCATGATGGGGATTCCGGGGCCTGCCATAAATGCGGCACACATGCCGGTGATGACCACGATCAGCGCCATAACGGCAACAATAATCAAGTCAAAGCGGCGACGCTTGCGCGGATTCGCCCAAATGCTCGACAGACGTAGGAGCTGCGGTTTATAGATAAATCCAATGCTCAACAAAATAGCCTGCGCCGGAAAGAACAGTGCATTAAAGTGCAGCTGATACTTGTAGGCCAGCGTGCCTTCCATCACGAACTTGGGCATGCTCTCGATTAGGTTGAACAGGAACAGCGCGCCAAAGAGCGGGGCGCACTGGATAAACAGGTGGCCAGCCTCGCGCAGACTCATGCGGCGTGATTTTTCGGTTTCGAGCAGGGCGAGCGGGGCGGTGACCAGCACGAGCGAGGCGATTGCGGCGATGCCCATGGCCATGGCCGCGATGGGCATGCTGCGCGTGAGGAACAGTGCCACGCTAAAGACCGCAATGACGCCGGCGGAACGCAGCGTTTGGTTCATGCCAGCCAAATAGAGCTTGTCGGCCTGCTGCAGGCGGCCCTCGTACACGTCGGCGATGCCGTCGATCACCTTATAGAGGTAGACGCCCAGGCCGATCGTGGCCATCTGCGCATCGTAGCCGCGGGCGCTGCTGTATACCAGGCCGCATGCCAGCGCGAGCGCTCCGCAAAGCCAACGGTTGAGCTGGTAGGAGGCAAAGGACATCTTTTCGTCGATGTCCGAGACCTGAAAGTTGCGCACGCCGTAGTTGCACGCAATCATGATGAGCGTGCCGGTGACAAAGGCGATGGAGAACTTGCCTGCTTCTTCGGCGCCCACGAGCTGCGTGGACACGATGGTGAGCAGCGGAAACGCCAGGCCCCACACGGCGGTGCCGAGGGTGTTCCAAAGGTAGTCGCGACGGGTGGCATGATCTTCGTACTCGGCTTCTTGTGTGGAGAAGCCGCCGCCGTAGACGGCTCCGAGCAGGCGGTTCCACCAGGCATTGACCATGCGGTGGATGGGGCCGGGCTGGCGATCGCGCTCGCGGCGACGACGTGTGGCCTGGCTGCTGTCGGGACCGCCGGCGTTACGCTGGCTTAGCTCTTGGATGCGTGCGAGCTCCTCAGCAGTGTGCGATGCGGGGAACAGGCCGTTCTCGATGCGTCCGCCCTGCCCGTGCGCCCCGCCCGATACGGCGGGGTCGGCGACGCCATTGCGGCGGGCGATGGCGCGGCGGATGCTATCGAGGGGCGTGATGCTCAAGGCGGTTCCTTTCTATTGCTGCGCTCTAGTATAGTCGCGGTGGTATCCATTCGTGTTTTTGAACAGGTTGTTCAATAATTTCGGCGGCGCCATTCAGTAGTCGGCACTTGGGGACGTTCCTTATGTGCCGGCACTTTGGGAACGTCCCTAAGTGCCGGCATCCGGGGACGCTCCTTGGTTGTTGCCTGTTCAAGAGTGTCCCCAACGACTAGTCGTTTAAGAACGTCCCCAATGACTAGGCCGCTTGCCTGCGTTTTTTGACCGTTGGGCGGGCTTGCCGCCCTTGCCGCAAAAACGTTTTTGCATATCGGGTACAACGGGCTTTACGTGAGTAAAGTGCGCGCCGCGTCCATGTGCCGCGTTTTTAAAGGAGGCCCCATGCCTGGTGTTACCCCTGCAGAAGTTTTGTCCAACTTTGGTATTACGCTCGTTGAAGATCCCGCCGAGAATCAACCCCGTCTGCTGGTCGATCTACCCGCCGCGGAGCTCGTCGAGCACGCTATCCGCCGCGAAGAAGGTCGCATGGCTTCCAACGGCGCGCTGGTGATCGAGACGGGGGAGCGTACCGGCCGTTCCCCCAACGACCGCTTTATCGTCGACACGCCCGACGTGCACGACAAAATCGCCTGGGGCGCGGTCAACCGCCCGCTGTCCGTCGAGAGCTATGAGACCATCAAGGCCGGCATCGTCGACTATCTCAACGAGCACGACGTGTTCGTCACGCGCGGCATGGCGGGCGCCGACCGCAACCACACGCGTCGCCTGCTCGTTGCCTGCGAGCGTGCCAGCCAGGCACTCTTTATTAAGCAGATGCTCGCCCGCCCGCTCGCCCGCGAAATCGCGCGCACCGGCGAGCCTGATTTCTGCGTGCTCGCAGCGCCCGGTTACCAGTGCGATCCTGCCATCAAGGGCCTCAACTCCAGTGCCGCCGTGGTCATCAACTTCCAGGAACGCGTGATTCTGGTCGCCGGCACCGGCTACTCCGGCGAGATTAAAAAGTCGATCTTTAGCGTCATGAACTATCTGCTGCCCGTCGAGGACGACGTGCTGCCCATGCACTGCTCGGCCAGCATGGATCCCGTCACGCACGAGACCGCCGTGTTCTTTGGCCTGTCCGGCACCGGCAAGACCACGCTTTCGGCCAATCCCACGCGCCTGCTGATCGGCGATGACGAGCACGGTTGGTCCGACATGGGCATCTTCAACATTGAGGGTGGCTGCTACGCAAAATGCGAGGGCCTGGACGCCTTCCACGAACCCGAGATCTTCAACGCTGTCCGCTTTGGCGCGATTTGCGAAAACGTTGTGCTCGACGAGAACCGCAAGCCCAACTACGATGACATCTCGATTACGCACAATACGCGCGTGGCCTATCCCGTGGAGCACATTCCTAACGCGTGGACTAAGGGCATGGGCACCACTCCGAGTGTCGTGCTGTTCCTGACTTGCGACGCTTTTGGCGTGCTGCCGCCCATCTCGCGTCTGACGGCCGACGCCGCCATGTACCACTTTGTGACGGGCTTTACGGCTAAGATTCCCGGCACCGAGGTCGGCGTCACCGAGCCCACGCCCACGTTCTCTTCGCTGTTCGGCGAGCCGTTTATGCCACTCGACCCCATGGTTTACGCCAAGATGCTCGGCGAGCGCATTGCCGATGGCCGCACGCGTGTGTACCTGGTCAACACCGGCTGGATCGGCGGCGGCTACGGCGTAGGCCATCGCATCGAGCTGGTCTACACGCGCTCGTTGGTCGCGCGCGCCCTCGACGGTACCATCGAGGACAGCGAGTTCGTACACGACGACATCTTTAACGTCGACATTCCCACCACGTGCCACGGTGTGCCCGACGGCATCCTGGTGCCGCGCCAGTACTGGCAGAGCACCGCTCGTTACGACGAGGCTGCACACAACCTGGCCGTGATGTTCGAGGAGAACTTCGAGAAGAAGTACTCGCATCTGCCCGAGTCCGTCAAGGCCGCCGGTCCGCACGCTCAAGTACACGCCGACGCCCGTCATCGCGGCCGCGGGCTGCTGGGACTTCGCCACTAGCTTCGCCGTGAGTCCATATCAACCACAAAGGGGACAGGCACCTTTGTGGTGGTTTTGCTCGCGTGGATGACTCGGGTTACAATACGCCTGACATATCGTCCCCTTCTCCGGATGGGGACAGCGCAAGCGTTCTTGTGACGGCACCGTAGGACTTTGAAGGTGGCCGTTGTAAGGGCGCTTTTTGTTTAGGCGCCCTCACTCGGGCGCGCACAATGAAGGGAGAGCGTATGAAGAGCTTTATTGCCGAGGATTCATTCTGGGAGCTGTTTCCGCAGGCAGCGGTCGGTGTTGTGGTCGTGGAGGGCATGAAGCCCGCGGCTCAGATTCCTCAAGAGCACGTGGATGCGATTGCGGCGTTGCTCGACCGCGCCAATATCGATGCGGAGCGTCATCTGACCAGCGACACTATCAGCGAGAACGCACCGGTCAAGGCATGGCGCGAGGCCTATCGTCTGTTCAAGACTAAGAAGGGTGCGCGTTGTTCGATTGAGAACCTGCTTAAGCGCGTGCTCAAGGGCAAGCCGGTCGGTCATATCACGCCTGCGGTGGATATCTACAACACGGTGTCGCTGTCCTACGCGCTGCCCGTTGGCGGCGAGGACCTGCATGCGATTGAGGGAGATCTTCGCTTGAAGGTGACCGACGGTGGCGATGCGTTCTTGCCGCTTGGCGAGGAAGCGGACGACCCGACGCTGCCCGGCGAGCTCGCCTACATTGACGATGCGGGCGCCGTGTGCCGCTGCTGGAACTGGCGCGACGGCGTTCGAACGGCTCTGTCCGACGATTCGGCCGACGCGTTCCTGGCGATTGAGTGCGTGGAGCCCGAGCGGATGGGGGATTGCCAGGCTGCGATCGATCGCTTAGCCGAGCTGCTTGAGCGCTATCTGGGAGCGACGGTTGTCATTAAGACGCTTGTGACCCGCGACAATCCTTGCGTGGAGCTGTAGCGGCGCCTAGAACCTATTGATGCCCCAAACCACCACAAAGGTGCCTGTCCCCTTTGTGGTGGTTTTTATGTTGATTGGTTAACAATTGGGATATTTGGGTATGGGGGTTCGCGCATGCGGTTAAGATGTTTACCCGTTAGCATTATGCAAGCGAAAGGCGGTCGTCTCCCATGCAGCAGAGCGACGAGACACGTTTCGAGGACTTTGTCGGACTGATCAGCGGACTCTACAAGGAGATCCAGCGCATTAAGACGTCTGAGGGCGCAAGGCTGGGTCTCAAGGGCTCCGACGTTATGTGCCTGTACTATCTTGAGCGCAGCAAGGATGGCCTGACTGGCGCTGACCTGGCTCGCATGGCAGGCGTGACCCGCGCCGCCGTCTCGCGTACGCTCGCGCATCTGGAGGAGGGCGGCTACGTCGAGGTCGATGATTCGGGCGATGCCGCCGTTAAGTATCGTGCTCCGGTGCGTTTGACCGCTCTGGGCGGCGAGAGCATGAGCGAGGCAGACCGCATCATTCGCGAGGTGCTCGATACCACCGGTAAGGCTATGGGTGTGGAGCAGCGCGAGCAGATGTATGCGTCGCTGCGCACGATTCTCAACACCCTGCGCGAGATCTAAGGCCGCCAAGGCATTTGCTTCCAATTAACAACTTAACAACTGCATAGTCCCGTTTGAGCGCGTATGCCGTGCCGGGGCATTGCTGTCAAAATTCCCTGCGCGGGACCTGCGCAAGAAAGGATTCGCTATGTCCATTCGTATTATTACCGATTCCGCGAGCGATATGTCGCCGACTGAGCACCCCGCTCTGCGTGTTCTGCCGCTGTCCGTCACCTTTGGCACCGATGTGTACATGGATGGCGTCGACATCGATCACCAGCGCTTTTACGAGATGCTCGTGGAGCGCGATGAGCTGCCCAAGACCGGCCAGGTCAACCCGTACGCGTTTTCGCAGGCTATTACCGAGGCGCGTGAGGCCGGCGATGAGGCTGTGATTATTACCGTGGGCGCTAAGCTATCGGGCACCAATCAGAGTGCCCGTACCGCACTTGCCGAGGCGCCGGGCGGCGACGTGTTCGTGGTAGACAGCAACAACGTCACCCTGGGCGAGCGCGTCCTGGTCGAGTATGCGCTGCACTTGGTGGACGAGGGCCGCAGTGCATCTCAGATCGCGGCGGCTGTCGAGGCCGTGCGCGACCGTGTGGTGGTTATCGGCCTGCTCGAGACGCTGGAGTACCTGGTGCGCGGCGGTCGTCTATCTGCTGCTGCGGGCGCTGTGGGCACGCTGCTCAATGTGAAGCCCGTGGTGGCTGTCGAGGACGGTCTGATCGTGCAGCTGGGCAAGGCGCGCGGTTCCAAGAACGGCCGCAACCTGCTGAACCAAAAGGTCGAAAAGGCGGGCGGCATCGACTTTTCCATGCCGCTGGCGCTCGGCTATACGGGCCTTTCGGATGCGGTGCTTAAGAAGCTGTCTCTTATACACATCTGACGCTGCCGACGACTTAATAGGTG
>UQOJ01000060.1 GCA_900542635.1 uncultured Collinsella sp. | reverse complement strand
ACGATATTCGCCTTAGTCTCGTGGGCTCGGAGATGTGTATAAGAGACAGCTCCCGTATAAGCCGTCTCGGTGATCTCGATACGCATGAGCTCGGGCGGTAGGTTGTATTGGGCGGCAAGCGCCCCCATATGTTCGGCAACGTCGCAGGCAAGGATATCCACGCGCGACACATTAAGCGAAACCGGAACCACACGAAGTCCTCGATCGATGCGCTCGCGCAGCCACGAGGCGACACCCTGCCAAATGTACTTGTCGAGCGTCACCACAAAGCCGCTTTCCTCGAGTGCGGGGATAAACGTTGCGGGCGAAATGAGAGAGCCGTCCTTGTCAATCCAGCGGGTGAGTGCTTCGGCGCCAATAATCTCACCGGTTTCCATATCGACCTGGGGCTGAAGATAGTACGTGATGCGACCATTTGACAGCGCGTACTGGAACTCGGTTAGCGTGCGGTGGAACGCAACCTCATGCTCATATTCCTCGGGGCGGAAAATAGCAATGCGCTCCTTGAAGTCGTTTTTTGCGCGTCGATTGGTAAACATGGCCTTCGCCTGTGCATCGATGGTGATTTCCTCATTGGAGTCGATGGGGTAAACGCCCATGGACGGCCAAAAGCCTACGCCGTCATCATGCCTGGCTACGGCCTCGCGAATGCGGTTGTAGATTTGATGGACGGTGTCGTGCTTAAAGGGGATGAGTACGCAAAAGTCATCTTGGCCCCAGTACCCTGCGACGCCCATATCGGCATTCTCGATGTCCTTGAGGACCGTGCCCACATCGGCGAGCACGCGGTCGCCCTCTGTCTGGCCGTGCCATTCATTAAACAGGCGCATGTGGCCCATGTCGACCGTGGCAATGCACCAGGCGCCGTCGCGCCTTGCCTCGAGAAATGCGTTGGCGCGCCGCATAAACTCGCTGGGTCGATAGAGGCCCGTGAGCGAGTCGATACGTTCGGCGATGGCGCTTTTGCGCTCCGCCTCGGGTATGGGGAGGCTGTCGTTGGGAACAAGCCCGCCGGCCGTGCGAAGGCGACGGTCGAGTTCGCCTAAAACGGCGGTCGCTTGATGGGTTAAGTGTTCGTAAAAGGCCGGGACGACAAGACAGACGGGAGTAATGGTGTCGCCCGCGATTTGCACAGGAGCGAAAACGGCCTCTTTAAGGTGGCGGGTCAGTTGCTCGAATGCTTCGTGGTCCAGGTCGTTGCTGAGCACGACGAACTGGACGCTACGTGAACGGTAGACCCTGCTCCTGCCGCGGGTGATCGACAGCATGCGGCCTGCGTATTCGGCGAGCATGTTGTCGACAGCCTCGGCTCCGTAGAGCTCGTTGAGCTTTGTCGTGCCACGAACGCGCACCGCTATAAGGCCCGTCTCGCAACGGTCGCAACGACAGGCGTCGATGGCATTGACCAACATGCGCTGGGTTCCGAGGCCTGTCGCGGCGTCGACGGTTTCGGCAAGTGAGTGGTTGACGAGCTCGCCGACATAGAGCGAGGGGACATTTTCGTCGCCGTCGATGCGAAACCCGCGAGCACGGCAGAGGACGTAGTCGCCGACGGCATTGCGCACACGATACTGCATGACGCGACGGTGCTTTGTGCCGTTATAGACCTGGTCGATGTCGTTGATGTAGGCCTCAAGGTCATCGGGATGCACGCGCGTTTTCCAGTAATCGCGACAGTTGTCTATGTGCTCCGAGGGAAGGCCAAGATCGCGCAAGGCGCCTTGTGACCAAAGGGTGCGATGTTTGTCCAAGTTCTCGATAAAGAAATAGCGGCCCTCGTTGAGCATCGAAAAGGCGTCGAAAATGCGATCGCTTATTTCGAAGTCGTCGGCGTGGACTTGCGTGATATTGCGTCGATCAAGGTGCATGGCATGACGTAGCTTGTAGTCGTACATGCGATGGTCGGCATCGAGCGTCATGCGATTGGGGGCTTCGCCCAGGGCGGGGTCGGCATGCGACACTCCATAGCTAAACGAGTGAGGCATCTCGGAATCGTTGTTTTTGAGCAGGACCGTTCGGCAGTGTTCCAGACGTTCGGCGAGGTCGTCCTCAGTCGCAATCGTAGATAGGATGGCAAACTCGTCGCCGCCTATGCGAAACGCCGCTTCGTCCACTTTCATATACAGCTTGAGATAGAGGCTTACCTGCAAAATATAGCGGTTGCCCTCGTCATGGCCAAAGACGTCGTTGCAGTGCTTGAGATTGTCGATATCGATGTACGCCATGGTAACGGGGGCGTCCTGCTCCCAGAGCTCCTCGAGGGAACGGGCAAAGCCGCCGCGGTTGCCAAGTCCGGTAAGCTGGTCGGTAAAGGCGGTCCTAATCAGATCATCCTGACGCTCGAGAAGGTCGCGGACGGTCTTTTCGAGCGTTTCGGTGTAATTGCTGACAGTTTCCATGTTCTAAGCGGCTTTCTGAGGTCGGGGCGGATTACGTCGGGCGAGCTCGTTGTGTACACGCGTCGTTGCTCGGCGTCTTGCGTGTATCCAGGCCCCCGTCTTGCTGCGTTGTTGGGTTAATTTGCCGACGAATGTTCGCTGTTGATAACTGCTGAGTAGTATAAACAACAGCACATAATTATAGATGGGTGCACATGCTGTGGGCGGCTATTATTCGACAAGCGGTAGCGCGACGATGCGATGCTCGATAAAAATGCGACTGGGGCGGTATATGTTGACGGGTATACTTGTTCCGTTTGAATTTGCGGGGACGGAGATGGTCGCATGGCACAGTCAAATATGATGCGCACGGTGGGGCTGGCGCTCGAGGGAGGCGGCTACCGCGGTATGTATACGGCGGGCGTGCTCGACGTATGGATGGAGCACGGTTTGACCTGCGACCATATGGTGGGTGTCTCGGCGGGCGCGGCGTTTGGCTACAACTTTAAATCGCGCCAGATCGGCCGTGCTATTCGCTACAACAAGGCCTATTGCGCCGACAAGCGCTATGCGAGCGTGACCAGCTGGCTGCGAACCGGCGATATGTTCAATGCCGACTTTGCCTATCACGAGGTGCCCATCGAGCGCGATCCCATCGATTTGGAGACATATCGCGCCTGCCCCATGCGGTTTACGTGCGTGTGTACCGATATCGAGACGGGCAAGGCCGTCTACCACGACCTGCCCTATGGCGACGAGAGGGATATCGAGTGGATCCGGGCATCGTCGGCGATTCCTGTGGCGACGCGTCCTGTCGCCATTGAGGGCCGTAAGTACCTAGATGGCGGCGTGGCTGATTCTATTCCCAGCGCATGGCTGTTTG
Organism: uncultured Collinsella sp.; assembly: GCA_900542635.1. Classification (GTDB taxonomy): domain Bacteria; phylum Actinomycetota; class Coriobacteriia; order Coriobacteriales; family Coriobacteriaceae; genus Collinsella. Next base: position 9,998 of record UQOJ01000060.1, on the reverse strand, counting down.
CACAGGGGTATGACCGCAATATCGTAGTGCTCACGCAGCCGGCGGGCTTTGTGAAGCAGCCCAACAGCGTGATGCCCATGCTGCGGCGCGTGTTCCGTCACTACCCGGAGTTTGTCGCAGCGCTTGAGCATCGGCATGAGGTCTACAATGCCACGCTCGATGACCTGGCACGTCGCGAGGCTGCCGGCGAGGTCTTTGTGGTGCGGCCGAGCGAATCGGTGAAGGTGCCGTCGCTGTGCCGCGAGCCCGATGAGCTCGAGCGCATCTACCAGGTCGGTCGTCGTGATGCGGAGGCGACCTTGCCGGCGCTGGAAGCGTATCTGGCGGGGTAAGGGTCGCATGCGGAAAGCGCATCCCGGAGTGGAGGTCCAAACTGGGATGCGCTTTCCATTGCTGAAGATATGAGGTTGCGAATCGGCTGCTCGGCCTGTGCCTATGCCTGCTGCCAGGTGTCGACGAGCTCCTTGGCCGCGGCATGGGGGTCATCGGCGCTGCAGACGGCGCTCACCACAAAGAAGCCATCGACGCCGGTGGCCTTGAGCTGCGGCAGGTCGGCCGTCTTGACGCCGCCGCCCACCACGATGGGCACGGGGCTTGCCGCGTGGAGGGCGGCCAGGTCCTCAAAGCTCTTGGTGATGATGGATCCATCGGCCGCGCGCCCGCAATCGCGCTTGGTCTCGGTCTCGTGGAGCGGGCCCACGCCCAGGTAGTCGACCAGGCTCATGTCGGCGGTCTTGACGTACTCGAGCATCTCCTCGCAGCGGGCCGAAAGGCCCACGATGGCATCGGGGCCCAGCAGCTTGCGGCAGACCTCGACGGGAATATCGCTCTGACCCACATGCACGCCGTCGACGGCAATACCCTGTTCGCGTGCGGCGAGTACGCAGTCAAGGCGGTCGTCGATCAGCAGGGCGACCTGTCCGGTCTTTCCGGCCTGTGCGATTGCCTGTGCGGCGTCGCCGGTCAGCGCGATGATCTCGCGCGCGCTTGCCACCTTGGAGCGCACCTGGATGCAGGTAAAGCCGGCGTCGAGCGCCTGGGCCACCACATCGCCCACGGGGCGCCCGAGGGTGTTTTCGGGGCCGAGTACCAGATAGGCCGAGATATTAAGGTTGTCGCGGATGCTCATCGCGCTTCCTCCTGCTTTTTTATCTGCGCTTCCATGCGCTCGAGCTTGCCGGTCATGGTGTCGGTAAATCCGGGTCGAATATCGGCTTTGAGCACGACTTCGGTGCGGATGCCCTTGCTCGCCAACACAAAGGTTGCGTCGCGCACGACCTGCATGACCTCGTCCCAGTCGCCCTCGATCTCGGTGAACATCGAGGTGGTGTGGTTGGGAAGGCCGCTCTCGCGAATGACGCGCACGACCTCGGCGACCTCGGCGGACAGTTCATCGCCGGTGCCGCACGGGGCGATGGCCACGGCGACGAGTGTGTTCATGCCGGCATTGGTTGCGGGCTCGGACATGGCTTATGCCTCCTCGAGCTCGAGTTGGTTATCGGCAATATCCTGGGCGGTCGCGCGGTAGAGCTCGTCGATAAAGGCGACCTTAAAGCTTGCCGGGGCATCGGCGACAGCGGCGGCACGCGTGCCGGCAACGTTGTAGACGGCGGTGCCGCAGATGGCTGCCGTAAACGGATCGGCAGCGCAGGCGTACACAGCCAGCACGCCACCCTGCGAGCAGCCGCAGCCGGTGATCTTGGACATGAGCGGACTGCCGCCGTGGGACTTGGCCACCGTCGTGCCGTCGGTAATCAGGTCGACTTCGCCCGAGACCACTACGGCTCCGCCGGTGTAGCGGGCGAGCGCCACAGCGGCATCGCGGGCGGCGTCGACCGTGTCGGTGGTATCGACACCGCGCACGCGGCTCAGATCAGCTGCCTCGCCCTCAAGACCCCACAGGCCGGCGAGTGCGATGATCTCGGAGGCGTTGCCGCGCACGATGGCAGGCTTGTACTGCTTGAGCTCGTTTACCAGCTGGGTTCGCAGGCTACCGATGCCCAGGCCCACCGGATCGAGCACCCAGGGCTTGCCGGCGTCGTGTGCCGCCTTGGCCGCGCGGGGAATCGTCTGCTCGTAGATGGGGAAGAGCGTGCCCATGTTGAGATAGATGGCGCCGCCGCCGGCAACGAGCGCCTCGCCCTCGTCGGGCAGATAGACCATGGCGGCCGAACCGCCCACGGCGAGCTGAGCATTGGCGACAAAGTCGATCGTCACCGTGTTGGTGATGGAGCCGGCCATCGGATTGGTGGCGCGAATCTCCTCCACGGCCTTGACCACATTTTGCTTAAGCTGTTCCGAATCAATCACTGCACATGCCTCCTTGGCATAGAAAAGGGGCGCTGTGCATAGACAGCGCCCCTGTAAAGGCGGCATGCTCCCTACGCCAGCATTAACTGACAGGTTCAAAGGATTGGGCCCCATGCCCTCTCAGCCTTGTGGTTTGCACCGCCGGCACTCCCGCATCGAATCTGTTGTTCCCTATACTAGCGCACCTGCCAAAAAGGGACAGGTTTATTTTGGCAGGTCGTTACAATAGGTAGGACCGATACGAATGGGGGCCTTATGATTAAACTTGTGCTGACCGATATGGACGATACGCTGATTCCAGCCGGGCATGACGGCGCCAGCGACTACGCCATCGAGGGCATTCATGCCATGCAGGCGGCGGGTCTGCACTTTGGCCCGGTTTCGGGTCGCCAGCCGTCCGCGATGGGCTGGATGTTCCGCAATTGCGTCGAGTGCTTCTCGACCGGCGCGTTCTGCAACGGCCAGGTAATGTTTGTCGACGGTCAGGCGGTCGCTTCGCGCGCGACCGACAACGCCGCCCTTATGCGTTTGGCTGACTACTTGGAGCAGGAGACCGACGATACGTATCTGAAGGTCTACAGCCTGGGTGATGACTTTTGGAATAACGATGCCTACTGCGTGACGAGCGATCCCGAGCGCGTACGCCGCGCCATGGAGTCGGGCGGCAACGCGTGGCTCAAGGGCGAAGAGGCCCCGTGCCGTCCCGTCGTCGATGATGCGCCGGTGTTTAAGGCGAATATTTGGAGTGCCCGTTCACGTGAGGAGCTCGTGGAGCTACGCGAGCGCGTTGCCGCTGAGGTGCCGGAACTCTCGCTTGTGTTTCCCAACAATCGAGTGCGCCTGCTTGACATCCTTCCGGCCGGTTGGGACAAGGGCTGCGCTGCACTGGAGCTGGCGCGCGCTTTGGGCCTGACGACCGATGAGGTGGCCGTATTTGGCGATTCCGATAACGATCTGCCCATGATCGATGCCGTTCCCAACTCCGTTGCAGTCGCCAATGCCAACGAGGCCGTCACGGCTGCCGCGCGCTGGCATATCGGCGCTGCGGCAGACGATGCGGTTGCCGGGGCTCTGCATCAGATTGCCGCCTGCGCCGCGACGGGGGAGATGCCGCCGTTTATGCGTCAGATGGATGCGACGGGTTTCGACGTCACGAACGTCTAGGGAGAAAGCCATGAAGCTTCAGCAGCTCAGGTATGTCGTCAAAGTTGCCGAATGCGGCAGCATCACCGAGGCCTCGCGCCGGCTCTTTGTGTCGCAGCCTTCGATTACCGCATCAATCCGCGATCTCGAAAACGAGATGGGCGTGCACATCTTTGAGCGCACCAACAAGGGCGTCATTGTGTCCGAGGAAGGCGAGACCTTCTTGGGCTACGCGCGCCAGGTGCTCGACCAGGCCGACCTGCTCGAGGGCAAGTACAAGGGCGCGTCCGAGCAGGTGCCGCACTTTAGTGTGAGCTGTCAGCATTATTCCTTTGCCGTTAATGCGTTTGTCGATGTGATCCGTGAGTTCGATGCCGCGCGCTACGACTTTACCCTGCGCGAGGAGCAGACTCACGAGATTATCGAGGACGTCGCGCATATGAAGAGCGAACTGGGCATCCTGTACTTATCCGAGCACAATCGCGAGGTTATCGAGCGCATGCTGGCGGCCAACGAGCTCGTGTTCGAAGGACTATTCTGCGCCACGCCACACGTCTTTGTGTGTGCCGACCATCCGCTGGCGGGCCGCTCCAGCGTGACGCTCGAGGACCTGGAGGACTATCCCTTCCTGTCCTACGAGCAGGGCAGCTACAACTCGTTTTACTATTCCGAGGAACTGACCTCGACGTTTGAGCGCCGCAAGAATATCCGCGTGCGCGACCGTGCGACACTGTTCAACCTGGCCATGGGCCTCAACGGCTACACGGTGTGTTCGGGTGTGATCAGCCATGAGCTTAACGGTCCCGGCATCATCTCGATTCCGCTTGATGTAGACGAGTACATGGAGATTGGCATCATCACGCGCAAGAACACGACACTTACGCGCTACGGGCAGGCCTATATCGACGCGATTCGCCAGCATATCTAGGCTGCTGTGCTCCGCGCGGGTCAAATCTCTTTATGGCAGTCCAGACTGATATAGGAAACGTCTATATCAAACTGATATAAACGTATATTTTACGATGTCCATATGAGCGCTCATACTCTGTCCCAGTAAAGCAACCAATGCAAAGGGAGATATCTATGAGCACTTCAATTCAACCGAACGCGCCGTTTCGCGCCGATATCGTCGGCAGCTTTCTTCGTCCGCAGGCCGTAAAGGACGCCCGCGCTGCCTATGCGGCAGGCACGCTTGATGCCGAGGGGCTTAAGGCCGTCGAGGACGATGCCATTCGCGATTTGGTGGCAAAGCAGAAGGCCGCCGGTCTGCAGGTCATCACCGATGGCGAGTTTCGCCGCAGTTACTGGCACCTCGACTTTATGTGGGGGCTCAACGGCATTGAACGCCGTACCTCGCGTACGGGCTATATGTTCCACGACGAGGAGACCACGGCCGATACCGCCGTGGTAACCGGTCCCATTAGCGGCGAGAACCACCCATTCGTCGAGCACTTTAAGTTTGTCAAGGCGCTTGAGGGGGAGGGTCAGGTCGCACGTCAAACCATTCCGGCGCCGATCCAGACGTTCTCTGAGGTCACGCTCGATCGCTGCGACGGCCAGCAGGAGAGCCTGCGCGCTGTCTATAAGACCGATGAGGAGCTTGCCGACGCCATTGCAGCCGCTTATCGCACGGTGATCGCCGACCTGTACGCTGCAGGCTGCCGCAACATCCAGTTTGATGACTGCACCTGGGGCATCTATTGCGATACCGACTTTGTGTCCAAGACCGGAATGAGCCCGGTTGATCTGCAAAAGGTGAGTGAGCTGGGCGTGGCGCTCAACAACGCCGCCATCGAGGGCAAGCCCGACGACCTGGTCATTAACACGCACGTGTGCCGTGGTAACTACCACTCTACCTATGCCTTTGAGGGCGGTTACGATCCCATCGCGCCGTACCTGTTTGCGCATGAGAATGTCGATGCGTTCTATCTGGAGTTCGACACGCCGCGCGCCGGCGGTTTTGAGCCGCTCAAGTACGTTGCCCCGGGCAAGAAGGTCGTGTTGGGCCTGGTGACCACCAAGGCGGCAGAGCTCGAGAACGAGGATATTATCGTCGAGCGCATCCGCGAGGCCGCAAAGTACGTGCCGCTCGAGAATCTGTATCTGTCGCCCCAGTGCGGCTTTGCCAGCTGCGAGATTGGCAACAAGCTGACCGAGGACGAGCAATGGGCAAAGATCGCGCTGGTCAAGCGCGTTGCCAAGCGCGTTTGGAAATAGCGGTAACGTTCGCAGGTGACGGCGCGTGCGAGACATGGCGTATCGCGTACAATGGTTCAGATCGTATCGTTCGGGCAGGTTATCCGATATGCCCGATCGCCCTTCCATTCGAAAGGACATCCATGTCCCAATCCTCGACGCCCGCCGTCACCGATGCCATCTACGATGCATCGTCGCTTGGCCGCCCGCGCATGTTCCTGCTCGGTCTGCAGCACCTGTTTGCCATGTTTGGCGCCACCGTGCTGGTGCCCGTGCTCACCGGTCTCTCGGTTTCGGCGACGCTTTTGTTTGCCGGCTTGGGTACGCTGCTGTTCCACTTCTTGTCGCGCGGTAAGGTGCCGGCATTTTTGGGCTCATCGTTTGCCTTTATTGCCGGTTATGCCGCAATCGCGCCCAACCGCGAGACCGAGCTTTTGCCCTACGCCTGCCTGGGCGTAGCCTGCGCCGGTCTGCTCTATCCGGTGCTGGCGGCGCTCTTCCGCGCGTTTGGCGCCAAGCGCGTTATGCGCTTCTTCCCGCCGGTGGTGACTGGCCCTATCGTCATTTCCATCGGCTTGATTCTGGCGAGCTCCGCTATTGCCAACTGCCAGACCAACTGGTTTGTGGCTGTTATTGCCGTTGCCGTTATCGTGATCTGCAACATCTGGGGCCGCGGCATGGTCAAGATTGTGCCGATTTTGCTGGGCGTTGTGGTGAGCTATGCCGTTGCGACTGCGCTGGGCGAGGTCGATTTTTCGGGCGTCGCGGCCGCTCCCTGGGTTGGCTTGCCCGTCGTGTGGGACAACACCGTGTTTGCGCTCTTTGGCCCGCAGTTCGATAGCGGTCTTGCCACGACGGCCATCATCACCATCATGCCGCTGGCTTTCGCGACCATGATCGAGCATATCGGCGATATCTCTGCTATCGGTTCGACTTGCGAGCGCAGCTACATTGCCGATCCCGGTCTGCATCGCACGCTGCTCGGCGACGGCCTTGCCACGATTCTGGCTTCGCTCTTTGGCGCTCCGGCCAACACTACGTATGGTGAGAACACCGGCGTGCTCGCCCTGACGCGCGTGTTCGACCCGCGCGTAATTCGAATTGCCGCGTGTTGCGCCATCGTGCTTTCGTTCTGCCCCAAGTTCGCGGCTGTCATTGCGGCCATGCCGGCGTGTGTGATCGGCGGTGTGTCGCTCGTGCTCTACGGCATGATCAGCGCTGTGGGCGTCCGCAACCTCATCGAGAACCAGGTCGATTTCCAGAACAACCGCAACGTGCTGGTTGCCGCGCTGGTGCTCGTGCTTTCGCTCGGCATCGCGTACAGCACCGCCGGCGCCATCGTGTTGGAGCTGGGCGGCGTGACCATTTCGCTGTCCGGCATTGCCGTGGGCTCACTGGTGGGCATTGTGCTCAACGCCATCCTGCCGGGTAACGACTTTGAGTTTGATGTCTCCGAGCTTGAGGAGGCTGCTGAGTAGCAGCTGCGTTCAGCTAAAACAAGATATGGTGCCCATGCGTATATGCGTGTGGGCACCATTTTTAATGTGTCAGTATCCAGTGGATGCCGCGGGCCATGCGTAAGTCGGTTTGGGCAAAGTGATTGCCGGGGTTGAGCTCCAGCGTTGTTGGAATGCCGCGCTCGACGAGCAACGCTTCCATCGCGCGTGTGTCGTCGAGTACATGCCGCATCATGCGGTTGGGCGTCTTGGTTTCCTTTTTGCCGAGTGACAGGTAGACGGCTTGCGGGCTGCCGGCAAAAGGGGCCGTGCTGGCACGGTCGACAAAGTCGGGAAACCATAGCGACCCCGATGCGCTCGCGGCGCGGTCAAAGGCGTCGGTTTGCCAGAGGGACCAGAGTGCGAAGAGGCCCGCGAGCGAGTAACCGGCAATGCCGCGCCGGGTGGGCGGCTGAGGAAGCGACGACTCGACCTGGGGGATTATCTGATTCAGCAGCTCATCAAGAAAATCGGCAGCTTGGCCGCCGAAAGGCTCGGCATCGCGTACGGTCCCGTCGCATGCCCAGGGGCTCAGCTCGCGATTCCAATCGAGCCCGCCAATGGTGACGAGGGCGAATGGCGGACAGTCGAGCTCTCGGCAACACTTATAAACCTCGCTGCCGTCGCCCACGACCACAGGAAGGTAGATGACAGGCGCGCTTTCCGTATGATTCGAATAAACGGTTATCTGCTTTTGATGCGCTTCCATGACGGGCTTCTCTCAGTGTTGTGATATCGGCAGCCCCAATTGTCGCACGCCAGCGTATGCCGGTTGGGCTAGACCAAAGACAATCTCGTGCATCCCCTGCGGACGCATATGGAAAACGCCACCGCTGGAGGGGAGCTCGGCGGTGGCGTTGTTAAACGGTGCTGGGGCTCGGGGCCTTCGCGGGAGCTGCCATGTGCGCAGAGGCGTCTAAGAACGCTTACGGCTCGCCATGGTGCCTGCGGCGATAGCGGCTGTTCCCGCAAGGACGGTTGCCACGATGGCCGCACCCGAGGTGTCGCCGGTTGCCGCGAGCACGCCGGTAGTCTTGGCTTTCGTGGTTGAAGCCGCAACGGCCTTGGTCGGCTTTGAGCCCTCAGGCTTGGGGTTCTGCTTGGACTCCGCGGGCTTGCTTTCTGTGGGCTTGGTCTCGTCGGGCTTGGGGTCTTCCGGCTTGGCTACCTCGGGAGGTGCGATGGTCGTACTTTTGGCGACTGCTTTGATATAGAGGGAGTCGACCGTGGCGTCGCCCGTGCCGATGGCTTGGCCTGCCTCGTAGATGCCGTCACGGAGCTTGCGATAGTCAATGACCTTGCTGCCTTCGGGCGTCTGGATGGCGGCGTTCTCAATCTTGATGGTGCCGATTGTCTTGCCGTCAGCGCTCATGGCACGGGCAAAGATTGCCGCTGTATCTCCTTCGGCCGTTACCTTGCTGCGGATGATCGAGATGACTGCGGGTGTGACGCCCTCGCTGGTCTGGGCGATGATGCCGATGTTCTCGCCTTGGGGTTCGCGCCTCGTCTCGCCATCTTGGTTTTCGCTGTAGGGGATGGGGCCGTCGCCGTTCTCGACATAGCGGGCTATGGCCTTGACAACGGAGTCGCTGATGTAGATGTGGCCGCCCTTCTCGTTGGGTCGATCGTTTCTGGTGGAGAATGCAGCCGAAACCTCGCCTTCCGCAAACGCGTCCACGGTGGAGCCGTTCTTGACGACGATGTCGTCCTGGTAGGTGAAGAGGGCGTTGGCGCCACCGTATCTGCCTTTACTTGCACGGACCGTCACGTTTGCATGATCGAGGGTGATGCCCTTGTGGGCATAGACGCCATATTCAACACCGTTTACGTTGAGGGAGGCGTTTGTGGCTGCGAGGCTGCCCTTGGCCTCGACGGCAGCGTCTTTCTCGGAGCTTGCCTTGACCTGGCCGCCGTCCGAGATGTTGATATTGCCGCCGCTCCAAAGGGCCTCACCATCGGCTGAGCTTGCCTCGACCGTCCCGCCACCCTTGATGGTGAGGTTCTTGTCGGCTCCAATACCCTTGTCCTTGGTAGCCCTGGCGGTGACGGCTCCGCTGTCGTCAATCGTGATATTGCCGTTTGCCCTGATGCCATCCGATGCACCCGTGGCGTTGACGTTGCCCGAACCTTTGATAGCGAGATTACCTCCGGCATTGATGGCATCAAACCCAGTGCTCGTGGCGTTGACGGATCCGGCTCCGTCGATGTTGATATTACCCGTGGAGAGGATAGCGTCCTCAGTAGATGTCACGCTGAGCGTGCCGCCCTCGTCGCCTTGGATATTGAGCTCGGCATTCTCGTTAGTGCCATGAGAAACGTTGATGCTTTCGATCCATTCGGCAGTGACGATGTTGGTTCCCGAGTAATTCACGTTGAGCTTGCCTGCGGCCTGGATCTCGCCGCCGTTATAGTTGTTGAGCTTCAAGTCGTCGGCGCCGTCCCACGACCAGGTACCGGCCTCGTCGCTCGCCGCGGTGTTGTACTTGTTGCCGCCGACCTTGACCCATTCCGCTGCGAGCGAGACGCTCGGCATGAGCAGCGAGCTCACCGTGAGCGCGCACACGGCGCCCGCGACGATGCGGCGCGTCACGCGGCGCCAGCTGCCGTGCGCGAGTCCTATGCGACGGCGAACGTCGGGTTCGGCAACATGGGTTCCGGCGGTAGTGTCATTGCGTTTGGGGGTCGTGAACAAGGCTGCCATGGTTGCTCCCGTTCTCATAGGGCCTATACGACTAGATTCAGCGTATCTGCTGGATGTTGCCGGCGGTAGTGCCGTTTGGAGGGCAAAATGGCCAAAATGGGGGTGCGGACGATTTCTTGGACCGCGCCTAGGCGTATCCAAGCTTCCTGCGG
>UQOJ01000059.1 GCA_900542635.1 uncultured Collinsella sp. | reverse complement strand
CTACACCTATTAAGTCGTCGGCAGCGTCAGATGTGTATAAGAGACAGACATCGTCGACGTGGGTGTGCAGCAAGGCGGCATCGCGTCGCCCGTACCCGACACCATCCGCGCCGAATCGCTCGACGACCTCGAACTCTTTATGAGCGCCAAGGACGCCAAGGCTGTGGAGGCCGTGTTTAGCAAGGCTGACAAAAACGACATTCGAACGTACGAGGGCACCGAGGAAGAGCGTGCCGATGGAGGCAAGATTGCCGACATTATGAGCCTGCCCGAGACTGTTGTCCTTTCGCTCAACCAGGGCATCGACGCCAACTCCATGGGCGACATGATGGGCTCGTCCAGCGAGAAAGACGACAACGCTGCCCAGGCCATGCCCACCCCCGAGCAAATGGCAGCGATGACGCCCGAGCAGCTCGCCGAGATGCAGCAGAAGGCCGCGGCGGCGCAGAACATGCAAAAGCAGATTGATGCCGACGGCGGTAAGATCACTATGAAGAGCCTGCGCCTGGGTGTCGAGGGCGGTCTGGTAGACCAAAGCAAGCTCGTCGAGGGCGCCAACCAAATGGCGGACAAAATGGGCTCCATGTCGGGCTCCATCGTCACCCAGCGCGCCGTGAGCTATGTACAGGACGAGTACAAGGCGCAGGGCATCGACCCCGCCGACGTGCAGAACGCCTACCTGAGCCGCATGGCGACCACGATGTTTGGACTGTGCCTCGTGTCGCTCGTCGCCACCATCCTGACCGGTGCCGTGGCTTCGCGCACCGCCTGCTCCATCGCCCGCGACCTGCGCCGCGAGACCTTCAACAAGGTTATGCACTTCTCGCCGGCCGAGGTGGGCAAGTTTAGCCAGGCCTCGCTCATCACCCGCTGCACCAACGACATTCAGCAGATCCAGATGGCCGCAACTCTGTTTATCCGCATGTGTCTGATGGCCCCCGTCATGGGCATCGTCGCCGTCATGCGCGTCCTGGCCAACCATACCGGCCTGGAGTGGACCATCGCCGTTGCCATCATCGCGGTCTCGGCCGTCGTCGGCGTGCTTATGGGCCTCACCATGCCCAAGTTCAAAAAGATGCAAAGCTTTGTTGACCGCGTGAACCTTACCGCCCGCGAGCTGCTCGACGGCCTTATGCCCATCCGCTCGTTCAACCGCGAGGAACATGAGCTCGAACGTTTTGACAAGGCGTCGCTCGACCTGATGACCACGCAGCTCTACACCAACCGAGCCATGAGCTTTATGATGCCGCTCATGATGCTCGTCATGAACTGCATCACCGTGCTTATCGTCTGGTTTGGCGCGCAGGGCGTGTCCGACGGCGTGATGCAGGTCGGCAACATGATGGCGTTTATCTCCTACACCATGCAGATCGTCATGGCGTTTATGATCCTCACCATGGTTTCGGTCATCCTGCCCCGTGCCGAGGTCGCAGCCGAGCGCGTAGATGAGGTCATCACCTGCCCCACGAGCATCAACGACCCTGCCTCGCCCAAACTGCCCGCGGCCAGCTCGCCGCGCGGTGAGCTCACCTTCCGCGACGTGAGCTTCCAGTACCCCGATGCCCGCGCCGACGTCATTAGCGGTGTGAACTTCACCACGCATGCCGGTCAGATGCTCGGCATCATTGGCTCCACGGGCTCGGGCAAGTCCACGCTCGTACAGCTGATTCCGCGCCTGTACGACGTCACGGGCGGCAGCATTTCGCTCGACGGCATCGACGTGCGCGACATGACCCTTTCCGAGCTGCGCCGCCGCATTGGTTACATCCCGCAGCAGGGGCGTCTGTTCTCGGGCACCGTCGAGAGCAACCTCAAGTTTGCCGGCGACATGGTGAGCGATGATGACATGCGCCAGGCCGCGCGCATCGCACAGGCCGAGGACTTTATCGCCGAGCGTGAGGGCGGTTACGACTCCCCCATCAGCCAGAGCGGCTCCAATGTTTCGGGTGGTCAGCGCCAGCGTCTGGCCATCGCCCGCGCATTGGCCAAAAAGCCCGAGGTCGTGGTGTTCGATGACTCGTTTAGTGCCCTCGACTACAAGACCGACGCGCGCCTGCGCGAGGAGCTGGCCAAAAACGTTACCGACGCCGCACTCGTGGTCGTGGCCCAGCGCATCGCGACCATCATGCACGCCGACCAGATCATCGTGCTCGACGACGGCCACGTAGTGGGCACCGGCACGCACGAGGAGCTGCTGCGCAGCTGCCCGGCGTACCTGGAGATCGCACAGTCGCAGCTTTCCGCCGAGGAGCTGGGGCTTACCCAAGAAGAAATTGCAGCCGTCATGGAAGGAGGCGAGCGCTAATGGCAGACGAGACCAAGACTCAGATTCCCAAGCCCACCCGCCAGCGTGGTCCCATGGGCCGCATGGGCGGCATGCGTCGCGGCGAAAAGGCCAAGGACTTTCAGGGCACCATGAGGCAGCTGCTCGGCTATATCGGCCAGCACAAGATTGCCGTGTTTGCCGCCGTCGCCTTTGCCGTGTGCTCGGTCATCTTTAACATTGTGGGACCCAAGGTGCTCGGCCAGGTTACGACCAAGCTGTTCGAAGGCCTGGTCGCCAAGGTCAACGGTACCGGCGATGTCGACTTTGACTGGATCGCCAAGACGCTCGGCTTTTTGCTCTGCCTGTATCTGGCGAGCTCTGTCTGCAGCCTGGTCCAGGGCTGGCTCATGACCGGCGTCACGCAAAAGATCTGCTACCGCATGCGCAAGGAAATCGCCGCCAAGATTGCCGTCGTGCCGATGAGCTACTTCAACGGTCACAGCAAGGGCGATGTGCTCAGCCGCATCACCAACGACGTCGATACGCTGGGTCAGTCGCTCAACCAGAGCGTGACGCAGCTCATCACGTCGGTGACGCAGATTATCGGCGTGCTCGTCATGATGCTTTCGATCAGCCTGCCGCTTACCGGCGTCACCGTGCTCACGCTGCCGGCCGCCGCGATTATCTTGACCGTAATGATTCACTTCTCGCAGCCGTACTTCCGCGAGCAGCAGCAGGTTCTGGGCGCCGTCAACGGCATTATCGAGGAGGATTTTGCCGGCCAGAACGTCATTCAGGTGTTCGACCGCGCCGAGGCTTCGATCGAGGAGTTCGACCGTCAAAACGATCGCCTGTTTATTAGTGGCTGGCGTTCGCAGTTCCTGTCGGGCCTGATGATGCCGCTTATGAGCTTGGTGGGCAACATGGGATACGTGGGCGTCGTCGTGGTGGGCGCACAGCTCGCGCTGACCGGCAATGCCACGCCCGGCGACATCCAGAGCTTTATCCAGTACGTGCGCAACTTTACGCAGCCGGTGCAGCAGCTGGGCAACGTGAGCAACACGATGCAGTCGATGGCAGCTGCCACCGAGCGTGTGTTTGAGTTCCTGGCCGCGCCCGAAGAGGAGCAGAAGGCCGACGCGCAGATTCCCGAAAAGCGCCCCGGCCACGTGGAGTTCGACCACGTCAAGTTTGGCTACACGCCCGACAAGACCATCATCCACGACTTTAGCTGCGAGGCTAAGCCCGGCCAGACCATCGCCATCGTCGGTCCCACCGGCGCCGGCAAGACCACGCTCATCAAGCTGCTGCAGCGCTTCTACGATGTGGACGGCGGCTCGCTGCGCGTCGAGGGCATCGACGTGCGCGACTGGGACCGCGCGGCACTTCGCGGCGAGTTTGCCATGGTGCTGCAGGATACCTGGCTGTTTAACGGCACCATCCGCGAGAACATCCGCTACGGACGCCCCGATGCAAGCGATGCCGAGGTCGAAGCCGCTGCACGCGCCGCACGCTGCGATCACTTTATCCATACGCTCGCCGGCGGCTACGACTTTATGATCAACGAGGAAGGCACCAACCTGTCGCAGGGCCAGCGCCAGCTCGTGACCATCGCCCGTGCCATTTTGGCCGACCGTCCGGCGCTAATTCTCGACGAGGCGACCTCCAACGTTGACACTCGTACCGAGGAGCTTATTCAGCGTGCCATGGATGCGCTGATGCAAGGCCGCACCAGCTTTGTTATCGCACATCGCCTGTCCACGATTCGCAACGCCGACGTGATCTTGGTGATCCGCGACGGCGACATCGTCGAGAAGGGCACGCACGACGAGTTGCTCGCCCAAGGTGGCTTCTACGCCGATCTGTATAACTCGCAGTTCGACGAGGCGGCGTAAATTCTGCCGCAGGGAACGAATAACGCCCGAGAACGGGGGCGCAGGACAACCTGCGCCCCCGTTTTGTTTTGCAGCCCTCGAAACGCCTTCCCTGAGACCTCATTGACGGCGCTTTCCAGACCCTGTGGGCAAAAAATGGCAAATATGAGTACTGTTACCTTTTTGGTAACAGCCAAAACCGCCTCAAACGACCTCCTTGCGGCCTCTATACGCCTTCAAATTAATCAAAACGCCCGTTAGCGGGCTTCTGCGTGCCAACGTTAATGAACATATTTTTCACTTTGTCTATTATCTTGCTAGACCGATATGTTACTAGGTTAGCAACCGTACTCATATTTGGCATTTTTTGCCCACAGGGTGTTTCCTGGGGAACCGACAACAGCCTTAGGGTCGCGCGCGGCGCCACTCCCTCCCCGACATCCGCCGACGTTTACCCAGATAAAACCTGACAAAATAAACCTGTCCCTATTTGGTAGGTTTCGGGGTGACAAGGGCTTGCACTTTAGCGTGCGACAGCGGATAATGCCGAACACTCGACAATACGCTTATTGCTCTTTCTATAGATTGAGGAGGCCCTTATGGCCATGGAATTCAAACGCAGGCTGCCGATCCCCATGGAGATCCGCGAGGAAATGCCGCTTTCTGCCGAGCTTACCGCCAAAAAGCAGGCATTTGACGCCGAGGTCGCCAAAGTCTTTACCGGCGAGGACGCACGCAAGGTGCTCATCATCGGCCCGTGCTCTGCCGACCGCGAGGATTCGGTGCTTGAGTACATGAACCGACTGGCCAAGACCGCCGAAGAGGTCAAGGACAAGCTCATCATCATTCCGCGCGTCTACACCAACAAGCCGCGCACCAAGGGCACCGGCTACAAGGGCCTGCTGCACAACCCCAACCCCGAGGCTCCCGACGACCTGCTCGAGGGCGTCAAGGCCATCCGCCATATGCACCTGCGCGTTATTAAGGAAACGGGCTTCTTCACCGCCGACGAGATGCTCTATCCGTCCAACTACCAGTACCTCGTTGACCTGCTGAGCTATGTTGCCGTGGGTGCGCGTTCGGTCGAAAACCAGGAGCATCGCCTGGTGTCGAGCGGTATTTCGGTGCCTGTGGGCATGAAGAACCCCACCGCCGGTTCCACCACCGTCATGCTCAACTCCATTTACGCCGCGCAGGCGCACCAGAGTTTCATCTTCCGCAACTGGGAGGTCGAGTGCGACGGCAATCCGCTCGCGCACGCCGTTATGCGTGGCTACATCGGTCTCGATGGGCGCACCTACCCCAACTACCACTACGAACACCTGGAGCGCCTGGCCGAACGCTACACCGAGCACGCCGGCTATGCCAATCCCGCAGCGATCATCGACTGCAACCACGACAATTCGGGCAAGCGTCCGCTGGAGCAGTATCGCATTTGCAAGGAAGTGCTCGACAGCTGCCGCCGCAACGAGTCCATCTCCAAGCTGGTCAAGGGCTTTATGATCGAGTCTTACCTTGAGGACGGCAACCAGCCAGTCGATGGCGGCGTCTTCGGCAAGTCGATCACCGATCCGTGCCTGGGCTGGGAAAAGACCGACTACCTCATCCACGAGATCGCGGAACGTATTTAGTTACGCGGTTTTACCAAACCGCGTAACGGCTCGACGCCGCGCGGGCCGCACCTGCACAATCTGACGTTCAACCTCAAGGGCGCGACCAGAAGGTCAGCGCCCTTTCGTTTCACGCCACCTTGTCTCAAATGCGACCCGATCGCTGTCCGTCCTCTACCTGCGGCGTTGTCTTGCTCCGGATGCGGCAGTTAGGGACGTTCCTTTTCTGCCGGCAGTCTGGGACATTCCTTGGGGTAATCGTTGGGGACATTCTTGTTTGACCAGTCGTTTAAGAACGTCCTCAACGACTACCCCTCGCGTATCGTATACGCGCCGGGCTTCGGAGGCCAGATGCACCCTGTTAAACATGCCCTCGGGTCGCACATTTCCCTTCGAATCGATCATACAAGCCCCCAATCTGTTTGGTTTTCTCAGATTGTGAGCCCGCACGCCCAAGCCGCACGGCCCGCCGTTCAGCTAAAACCACCTGCCAAAAAGGGGCAGGTTTATTTTGGTAGGTTTTATCTAGGCAAACGCCAACCGCCGCGAGAGAGCTGCCTTCCCTCGCGGCGGTTTTCTAGCAGAAAAAACCAAGTGAGTAGGCTTTTTTCAGAAGACCAAGCACACCCTAAAAACGCCACAGCTCCGACCTGCGGTTTTATCGATCGTTTGTCGCGATGTGCTCGGTAAGTTCAAAAAAGTCTACTCACTTGCATCCGAAACACCCCCAGATAGGCAAAAACCGCCGCGAAAGGGCCCTGGTCCCTTCGCGGCGGTCATACGCCTCTGATTTTGCGACGGTTTTGCCCGCTTGTTACTCGCTGTAGCGGGTGGCGATGGCAGCTTGCACCATGCCAGTGCTCATAAGGTAGGTCACCAGGAAGTAGCCACCGTATGCTGCCAGGAAGATTGCACAGGTGAGGCCCACGGTGCCGCCGATGCTCATATTTCCGAATATGCTCACCAGCTCGATGATCACCTTAAGTGCCACAAAGGAGTGCGCCAAGCCCACCGCCAACGGGAACAGGAAGAATACCGCTTGCTGCGCCATCACCGAATGGCGAATCTGGCGGTCGTCACAGCCGATCTGTGCCAGCACACGATAGCTGCGGCTGCCGTCGGCCACGTTGGAGAGTTGCTGGATCGACAGAATCGCCGCGCATGCAACAACCAATACAAAGCCGATGTAGATGGCTAGGTAGCTAATCAAGCCGTTCATCTGCGCTGCCTGCGTGTACATCTCGGAGCGTGTGATGAAGGTTCCCCACGACCCCGACTCCTTGCCGTCAACGAGCAGATTGTCGAGCACAGTGTATTTAATGCTCTCGTCTGCCTCGGTCGCATCCATCCCCTGTTTGTAGTTAACGAGCAGGCTACTGGAATACGGCTGCAGATTAAGTTGGGACAACAGCTCGTCGGCAACGACGACGGTACCCGGATTACTGCCCATCGCCGAGTTGGCGATGGCCGCCGTATCTTCGTCCGACTTATCGGTTGCGGGCTTGAGCGTATGCCCGCCCAAGGTAAGGGCATGGCCGCCAGCCATATACTTGGTGTACAGGTCGACCAGCTCGCCGCCCATATCACACGTGAGCAGATACTGGTCGTGACCGATGTGCACCGGCTCCTCGCCCATCATCTGGCGCAGTTTGTTGTACTGGCTCGCCGGCGTCACAAACAGGCCCATCGTATCGGCATTGCTACCCCCGAACGCCTTGGGAAGCTTTTCGCCCATGGTCTTGCACATCTCACTTGGAGTCACCGAAGGATCCGAGCCGCCAAGCGGGTAGCTCAGATACGAATCGATCTGCACATGCTCACCGGCAACATCGGCGATATTGACCTTCTTGCCGGTCTCGTCGTTGTTGTCCGCCGACTTGCCCTTAATACCGTCTGCAACGTTATCGTGATCGATACGATCGCCGTGCCATGCGGAGTACAAATCGACCGTACTATCGGCCAGCACCATTCGATCGGCCTCAGACGGATTGAAAGACTCTTTGTAGAAGTCGAGCGTATCGGGCGTGTAATAGACATACGTCTGTGACATGTCGGCCGGATTATAGCGCTCCAGATTCTCGTTCATCACGTTGGCAATCGACATACCGCACGTCACCGAGGTGATGGCCAAAAACAGGAGCATCGCGATGACGCCCATCGAAAAGCACACCGTGTTGACCTTGGCCGCAAGCTGGCGCACGGTAAACATGTTGAGGCCGCGCCAATACACGCCGCGCAGGCTCTGCAGCAGCTTGATGAGTATGCCCGAGAGTCCCCAGAACAGGGCAAAGGTGCCCACGGTAACCATAGCGGTCGTAATACCAAACTGGTTCATGGCCTCTTGCAGCTTGCTGTCCGTCGCGGTTAGCGGGAACCCATCACGTAACAGACGGTAATAGGCCACGCCCACAAGCGCCACGCCCACGACAAAGATGGCAATCGCAATCCAGGGGTTGCGTGTCTTGATGCTCTCGTTGCGACGCTCGGCACCCATAAGCTCGATGAGTTTGGTACGACGCACGGCGCGAAGGTTCAGCAGTAGCGTGAGCACAAACATTACGAGCATGCAGGCAAGGGTCAGGTTGAACGCATGCACCGAGAAAAAGAAGTGGAAATTGGCGATCTGTGTCTTAAAGAGCGAGGTCGTAAAGAACGTCATGAGCTGGGAGAGTCCCACGCCCAGCACAATGCCGGCGACAAAGGCCACGACCGAAACGATCACCGTCTCGAGCGCCATAATCGTGGCGACGCGCCCGCGCCCCATGCCGAGCACCTGGTACAGGCCAAACTCCTTCTTGCGGCGTTTCATGATGAAGTTATTGGCATACACCATCAAAAAGGCCATGACACCGGCCAAAAAGTACGTCAGGTCGCCGAGCATGCTGCCCATAACCTGCGCCAAGCCCTCTTCATCGATTCCGGCGATGTCGACCTGCATCGAGATGGTGTTAAAGGCATAGAAGACCGTGACGCCCAGGGTGAGCGTCAAAAGGTAGACGAGGTAGTCGCGGCCGGCGCGGCGGACGTTGCCCCAAGCGAGTTTACAGAGCATCGGAGCCCTCACCGCCCATCATGGCAACGACCTCCATAATGCGGTCGAAGAACTCTCGGCGGTCGGTGTCGCCGCGGCGCAGCTCGGTGAAGATCTTGCCGTCGCGGATAAACAGCACACGGCTCGTGTAGCTGGCGGCAAAGCTGTCGTGCGTGACCATGAGCACGGTGGCGCGCAGGCGGCGGTTGAGGGCCTCTAGGCTCTCGAGCAACAGGCGGGCGCTTTTGGAGTCGAGGGCGCCGGTAGGCTCGTCGGCCATGATCATGGTGGGGTCGGTGACGAGCGCGCGAGCCGCGGCAACGCGCTGCTGCTGGCCGCCGGACATCTGGTAGGGATACTTGTCGAGCACCTGACTGATGGACAGGCGCGCTGCCACATCCTGCACGCGGGTCGAGATCTCTGCCGAGTTTGTGCGGGCAATGGTGAGCGGCAGGGCGATGTTCTCGCGTGCCGTGAGCGTATCGAGCAGGTTGGAGTCCTGGAAGATAAAGCCGAGCTCCTCGCGGCGAAACTGCGAGAGCTTGGCCTGCTTCATGCGCGTCACGTCCTGCCCGTTGATTCGGATCGTGCCGCTCGTGGCGCTATCGATGGTCGACACGCAGTTGAGCAACGTCGACTTGCCCGAGCCCGAAGCGCCCATGATGCCAACAAATTCACCGCGGTTGACGGTAAAGCTGACGTCGTTGAGCGCACGGGTCACGTTGCCCAGCGCTCCATATACCTTTTCGAGATGCGCGACCTCCAGTACCGGGGTCGCCATGTGCGTGGTTTGCATACCGAGTCCTTTCTTGCGATTAGTCTACGGCATCTATAGTCGCAAGAAGACGAGTCGGCTACCATCGATATGGCTTACGCTTGCCTTACCGTTGTGTAAGGTACGCGTAGCTACCCTGCCACGTGTTGATGTTGAGAGAGGACTCCTGTTGAAGACTGTTCATGTTGCCGCTGGGATCATTCGCAAGGAAGGATCTGATGAGCTGCTTGCCGTGCAGCGCGGCTACGGCGACATGCAGGGACTTTGGGAGTTTCCCGGTGGCAAGCTCATGCGCGGCGAGTCGCCCGAGGACGCCGTACGCCGCGAGCTTATGGAAGAGTTGCAGGTCAAAGTCACCAATCTGCGCGATTTCTATACCGTTGAGTACGACTACCCCGATTTTCATCTCTCCATGGAGTGCTACTACTGCTCGCTGGCTAAAGAGTCTGGCGAGCCCCAGAAGCACGACCGCCAGCTCGATATCCGCTGGATTCCGCGCACCTCGCTTGCCACCGTTGAGTGGATGCCCGCCGACAAGGGACTCATTGATGCCCTAATTGAGTTGAAGGAAGACCGGCTTGAGGCCAACGGCGTTGCCAACGACGCCGAGGCCACCGCGACCGACGAGCCCGCCACCAAGCCCAAGCGCGCACCTAAGCGCCGTAGCAAAATGCGCCCCAAACCAGGTCTGCTCGACGGCATCGACACCTCGGACCTTTCCGCCGACGAGCGTGAACTCGTGCGCCGTCGCGCCGCTATAAAAAAGTCCATGAAGGGCAACAAGCGTGCAAACACCAAGCCCGAGCTGCTCGTTCGCCAGCGCTTGCGCGCAGCGGGCCTTACGGGTTATCGCTTGGAATGGAAGGTTCCTGGCAAGCCCGACATCGCCTTTCCCGGCCGCAAGATCGCTATCTTCGTCAACGGCTGCTTTTGGCACCGCTGCCCCAAGTGCAACCCTAGCCAGCCCAAGCGCAACGTTGAGTTTTGGGAGGCAAAGTTCCGTCGCAACGTCGAGCGCGACCGCGCTGCCGTGGCAGCACTCACTCAAATGGGCTGGACACCCATAACCATCTGGGAATGCGAGCTCAAAAAAGACCGCATCGACGCCACGATGGAAAAGGTCATCGAGCAGGTGCGCGCCGCAGAGCCGCAGCGCTAGGAACGAGCCATCCACACGCCCCACACAGGCGAGCCACATCCGCGCCACAAACCTTAGAAAGCCCTTAAGCCCCCAACCTTTCAAGAGTGTTATGCAATGGCTTTGACCTGCGGTTTCATGGTTACATCAAACCCAATTAAGCCTTTCTTTAGCGCTTTCTTATCTGCACTCGCGGCATAATACTGCCAACGCACGGGACCTAGCAGCACACCCCGTGCGTAACCTTTTGGTGGACATCGAGGAGGCCGCATAAGCATGCATTCTTCCAATGACGCAGCACAGCAGCCATCCCTAAAACATGCGGACCTTTTCTCCTTCCCCCCGACACAGAGAGACGGCCTCCTCGACTCCCCCACCACAAAAACCAAGCGCTCAGCCGATCAGAGCCTCAACTTACGAGCATCCTTCGAAAAGCTCCAAGCATCCCTAGACCAGGCATTCCCCAACCAAGCCCGGGCATACTAATCCCTCATCAACAAAGCGCCCCTCGCGCCCCATCCTTTCCGCCCTAACGCCACAAGGGCGATCGAGCAGGACGGCTTGGGCGGGTCCCCGTACTTAGTTTCCAAAATCATTCCGCAGCGCGAAGGCCCCCGTTGCCAACGCTTCGTAGAAGCGAGGCAACGGGGGCCTTCATGCGCGAGGACGTTTTGGAAACTAAGTACGGGGACCCGCCCAAGCCGTCCGGTGGGATCAGAGTACCCTTGCTGTTACTCTGCTTTGCCCACAGAGTTGAGGTTGGTCATGCGAATCTTAACCAGCTCGGTGATCTCGCGCATGCCCTCCTTGGCCGGCTTCTTGGGATCGAAGCAGGCAGGGTTCTCGGCCATGTAGGCCATGAAGCCCTTGGTGTAGGCCTGACGCAGCTCGGTAGCGTAGTTAACCTTGCAGATGCCGTTCTTCACGGCCTCGGCGACCTGCTCATCGGGCACACCGGAGGTGCCGTGCAGAACCAGCGGCACGTCGACGGCGTCGCGGATGGCCTTGACCACGGACTGCTCGATGTGCGGATCGCTCGTGTACACGCCGTGGCTGGTACCAACGCCAATGGCCAGCGAGGTGCAGCCAGTGCGCTCGACGAACTCCTTGGCCTCGGCAGGATCGGTGTAGGGGCTCTCGCCCTCAACCGCGGGACCGTCGTCCTCCTTGCCGCCAACCTTGCCGAGCTCGGCCTCGACGGGCACGCCCATGGCGCGGCCAGCGTCGGCGACGGACTTGGTCAGGGCGATGTTGTCCTCGAAGGACTCGTGCGAGCCGTCAATCATAACGGAGGTGTAGCCCGTGCGGAAAGCCTGCATGCAGCGGTCATAGCCATCGCCGTGATCGAGGTGCAGGGCGACGGGCACGGAAGCGCGCTCGGCAGCAGCCTTGACCATGCCGTAGAAGTAGTCCAGACCAGCGGTCTTAATGGTGCCCGGGGTGGTCTGCATGATGACGGGGGACTTGGTCTCCTCGGCGGCGGCCAGAACGGCCATAACAAACTCGAGGTTCTCGACGTTGAACGCGCCGACGGCGTAGTGGCCGGCCTGAGCGTCCTTGAGCATCTTTTCGGTGGTAACAAGTGCCATGAGCGTTTGCTCCTCTCCCTCGCCCGCATCTGGACATCGGGCGTACGTGTCCGCAAGGCCTATTACCTTGCGTTTTGCTGCGCCCATTGTATGAAAATCGATGGCTTTGCACGTGCGAGATATTGAGCCCATACAGGTCAATACAGTCGTTTTTGAAAAGTAAAAGGAAGGAATATGAGCCGAGTGGACGTGTTCGATATTGAATTTTGGGTGTTAAGCATCTTTCTTTTATAGAAAAGATAAGTAATCGAAAGGCGTTTTCTTACTCAAAAAGAAAATGAACGAAAATAGATTCAACACAATTCCTGCAAATTAATGTGAGAATGGAGCAGCTATGGCCCATGCGACAACCCGAGCCTTCGCCGATGAGCGTCGTGCCGCCATCATGGAGATGCTCGAGCATAACGCCTCGGTGCAGGTGGCAGAAATTGCCCAGACCTTTGGCGTGTCCTCTGTCACCGCTCGCGCCGACCTGGACGCACTCGCGGAGTCCGGCAAGCTGCGCCGCACGCATGGTGGCGCCGTATCGCTCCACAAACGCCTTACCGTTTCCACGCAGGATCGCCGCATCAACGTTAATGTCGCCGCCAAACAAGCCATCGCACAAAGCGCCATCGAGCTCGTCAATGACGGCGACACGCTTCTCGTCGACTCGGGCACCACGGCGCTCGAGTTTGTCCGGCTCCTCGACCAGCGCAACGGCATCACCGTCATCACGGCCGACATTACCATTGCCGATTACATCGACGAGAGCATGCCCTCGGTCGATGTCGTCATGCTGGGTGGGGCACTGCGCAAAGGTCATCGCTATCTGTACGGTCCACTTACCATGCAGGCGCTCCAAATGGTCCACGCCGATCTTGCCGTCATGTGCCCCGGCGCTTTTGTTCCCGGCTGCGGCTTTACGACCGACTTTCCGCAGATGGCCGAGACCAAAACAGCCATGATCTCCGCCGCCCGTCAAAGCGTCGCCCTCATGGACAACAGCAAGGTTAACGGACGAGGCATGTACCGCTTTGCCGAACTGACCGATGTCGACGCCATCGTGATGGACCGTGACCCCGATCATGCCGTCGCCACCTCAATCGCCGAAGCCACCGACAGCGCACGTCCAGCCCTCATCATCGCCGGCGCTTAAACAAAAACCACCACAAAGGTGCCTGTGAACTGCGCCCCGAAACTTGGACTGAACAAATAGCGACTACGCCGCAAGGGCC
>UQOJ01000058.1 GCA_900542635.1 uncultured Collinsella sp. | reverse complement strand
CTCGTATGTATCGAGGTATTCCTGCTTGAGCGTCTGCGAGGACGACTCGATCTTTTCCACGAGCGAGCCGGCCTCGATGAAGTAGAACGAGTTGGTGAGGTCTGCCAGGTCGTCGAGCAGGTGGCTTGAAATGAGCACGCTGCGTCCCCGCGCCACCTCGCTGCGCATCGCGTCGCAGGAGGTTTTCCGCTTTCCCGGATCGAGGCCGTTCAGCGGTTCATCGAGGATGAGGTACGGGCAATCGGTCGCTATCGCCATGGCAAGCTTTACCTGCTGCTTCATTCCTGTCGAGAGTTTACGGGTCGGCTTGTCGAGATATGGGGAGATTCCGAGGGAGCTGCAGAGCGAGTCGATGTCGGCGGCCGATTTCCACGCCTCCCTAACGAAAGCAAGGTGCTCGATGGCCGATAGCGTGGGATAGAGATCCGCGCCGCCCGAAGAGCTCAGGTAGACGAGTTCTGCAAATTCGGCTGATCGACGTTGGCAGATTCCGTCTGCCGCCAGGCTTCCCGAGCGGATGCGGGTGGGAAATTGGCCCGACAGCGCTTCAAGAAGGGTGGTTTTCCCCGAGCCGTTGGGAGCAATGAGGCCCGCCGCCGTTCCCGGGCTCAAGAAAAGCGACCCGATTGAAAGTATCGTCGTGCTTCCGTATCCCACGCTCACGTCCAGAAGCTCGAGCCCATGGTGCTTTTTCGCGGGTCCAGGCTGTTTGGGCGAACGTGTCGCAACGGCGCCGACCGCAAAAAAGACCGCGACGTATGCCAGGGCCACGGCAAGCATCGATGCGCTGCCTGAACCGGAGCCAATGAATTCTGTCGGGAAGCATCCTACGTAACCCGTTGCCTCGATAGGCGAGAATACGGGCAGTGGCAGGAGCCCGAGCACGGCATTATGCCCTAGTGCCGAATCGGACAATAACGGGAATGCCGGGGCCGCGACAAGCAGCGCGGAGGTAAGGGGGCCCGCGAGGACGCGCCTCGTTGCGGTCGATAGGACGGCGGAGCAAACGGATATCAAGGTTCCGCCCGCAAGCAGCGCGAGAAGCAGGGCTGTGAAGACGTTTCCCGCGGTCGTGGTGGTAAGCGCGCCGTCATGGAAGAAGGCGATCGGGTACCCAATTTGCCCGAAGCCGTTTAGGACCAAGGCGTAAATGCCCCCGGGTGCGAGGCCGGCGAGGAGCATCGCGGTCCCCGCGACGATTATCGAAAACACGATCTGAATAAGGCGCCGGAATTTGGGCACGGGCGCCTTTGCCGCCAGGGTCCCGGGCCTTGTGGCGCCGAGCACGAGTATCGACGAGAGAAGGAAGGGGATGAAGGGAAGGAAAGACGGCGCCGTGGCAATGGCGTAAGGCAGGAAGGAAAGGAATGGCAGGTCGTTTGCGGAGGCCGGGATATCCGTGATGCCGGAGCTGCTCAGGGCACGGCAATATGCGAGCGCTGCGTCATTGGTCTCTCGGTCTCCCACGATGGACCCGGATTGGAAGCCCTCGTCCATGAGCGCGTAGTAGCTCTCGGCAGAATCGAGAAAGGCGGCGTCGGTTTGAGCGGCAAGGGCGGCGTTCGCGCATCTTGCAAGCTCCGCGTCGACTTGCTGCTCTGGAGATAGGTCTGTGCCGCTGGCCTGGGGCGCGCGCGTATTGAATGCGTCGACAAAGCCCTGCATGCCCTGCTTCATAAAGAAGGGCCCGTAGATGGGTGAATTGAACGCAATGGGGACGGAAAAGGCTGCAGCGAGAACGAGCGTACAAATCCATACGGCCTTGTCTCTTAGGATTAGTTTGAGAAGAAGTCGACAGTACATTTAGAAGCACCTACGTTCCTCAAAGAATTGTTAGATTAAAAGTAACAGACCGGATGAAGATACGTGCGACGGGGGCGAGGCGAATGGCTGAGCGGTATCGATATGCGGGTTCAACGGTATCACATTGGCCACATAGATTTTTAACTTGCATTTCTACCCGCCCTTTTCGTAGAGTCGCCGATACGTGCTTAGCGCACCCTCGGCGCGTCCGGCAGGCTTTGCGAAATGGGATCCAGGAGACTTCGGCGCAGCATCATCTTGCGGAATGCTTCTAATGAGCCTCCCATCCTTCAAAAACAGAATCTCATCGCACAGCCTATCGACCGAATCCAAGATGTGGGATGACATGATGATGCACGTACCAGAATCGGCCAGCTTCCTGAGAATCTCGGAATGCAAGTCCACCCTGCTGGGGTCGAGCGCGTTCATGGGCTCATATAATAGAAGGTACCGCGCGCCCGTCGCATACGCAATCGCCAGGGTAAGCTGCTGCTTCATGCCCTGGCTCAGAGTGCGGATCCTCATCTTCGCGAACTCGCCTATCTGCGTTTGTTCCACTATCTCTTCGATATCGCGAGCATGCGGCCACATATCGCAAACCATCTTGAGGTGATCTTCCGCACGCAATCCGGGATACAGCAGCGTCCCCTCACCAGGTGCATAGAAGATCATAGAACGGACCTCTCTCGCACCCGTACCCTGCACCTCATCCAGAACGATGCTCCCGTCCACGCGAGGACCCGGCAAACCTGCCATCGCACGCAGCAACGTCGTCTTTCCATGCCCGTTCGGAGCGACGAGACCGTAGACCGTACCCGGGGCAAACTCAGCGTTCACCGAATCTACAAGCACCTTCTTTCCATAAGAGATCGTCAGCGTTTGAAGGTCAATCATCGAGATCATCCCCTTTCGATCTTTGGAACACTCAGGCGCACCATCAACGGAGATACGGCGCCCAAGACCACCAGCAGAGCGCCCGATGCGCCGACGACCTCTCCAAAAGGCATCGCGTTCGTCCCTCGCCCAAGGAACCCAATCGTCCCCACCTGGGAAGCGGGATCAAACGAGGCGAATGGAGCCAGCAGCGCGACGCCCATGCCCACGCTTTCAACATGAGCGCTCAACGAACCCAACACCAAGAGAACCGCGCAAACCATTCCGGTGACAACGGGGTTGCGGCTAATCGCTGCTGTCAACGCAGCGACGACGGAAATCACGCCGTATGCCATGACCAGCAACGGAATACTGCACAACACCGCCTCCCCCACCATGGACGTTGTCGAAGCTCCCGCCCGAATGAGAGCGACGGGATACTCCGATCCACCCGCACCGTTCTTAATCACGGACACAACGACAGCGGGAACCATCGACACCAAAAGCAGCACCAAGCCAAGCAGGAGAGCCAGCGCAACAGCCGTCAGAAAACGCACATGCGCTGTTGCGGGGATCTGGAGAACCAGAAGGGAACGACACTGCAGGTGGGTGCACGCGAGCGATGTGACAACCACGGGCAACAGCAAAAATAAGGAGGGAAGCGCTGCCTGGAGATACGAAAGGAGGATTAATGGGGGCATCTTCGTACTTAACTCGTAAACCTTGGGGTCCGGCAAGCTCGCGATCGACTCAAGCAGAAGGGCGCGCGCCTCCGCACGAGAAGGAGTCTCCGGCTCGATTCCGATCGATTGCAGGAGAGTCGCATCTGCCGCGCCCAG
This sequence comes from uncultured Collinsella sp., assembly GCA_900542635.1. Classification (GTDB taxonomy): domain Bacteria; phylum Actinomycetota; class Coriobacteriia; order Coriobacteriales; family Coriobacteriaceae; genus Collinsella. The sequence goes on along the minus strand of UQOJ01000058.1, from coordinate 10,148 downwards.
CTCACCTCGAGCGCGCTCGTACGTCGCAAGGCTTCGAAACCCCTCCGCAGGCATAGGCGCGTACACGAAACCCGAAAGAGCATCCCGCATGTCTTCCAGGGCCGCTTTGCCCTCGACGTCCATATTCGCAGCGTTCTGCTCTAGATACCGATCTATTGAACGGAGCTCCCCATCCCTATACCGAACAGCGGAAACGTTATCAGCGTCAGGAAACATCTCGACCAGAGCCGGGGCCAGCATCGTCGTCGACATTGCAATCGCGCATACGGCGAGGGTAGGAGAACGCAGGAGCAGTTTCCCCATCGTTCTTACGTATGCAACGGCGGAGGCACAAGCGCTCGAACGAGTTGCCGTTCTCGATGCAGTGAAGGAACCTCTCTCAAGACAAATCGGGGATATCGGGCACGCGCAGCCGCTCTTTCCAGCAACGCAAAGCAGGCTAATTGCCAGCACCTCGATCCCGATTGCGCATACGAGGGCAATCGCGCCACGCTCGAAGCAAAGTCCAGGCAGATTCACTATCTGCGTTGTCGGGTACGGGCTATAGGCGCCGACGGTCAACTCAGTGTTCGCATACGTAAGGGGATTCAACAGGGCGAACTCACGTAAAGCGATGGATCTTCCGTAATACCCGGGAACCATCGTCACCCCCATCAGGGCACATACGAACACGATTCCAAGCGCAGGGTTATTGGCAATCTTCACGGCAAGGTGAACGACAAGCGAGATGAACGCTGCCACCAAGAATTGCAAGATGGCCGTCTGCGCGAACACCAGCCAAGCCGGTTTGATAACCGGAGTCGCATATTGAATGTAGCCTATCGGATAGAACGGCGAGCCCGGGCCATTCTTCACAAGCGCGGCGATTATCCCTGGAAGATTGATGGCGAGGACGGCAAGCATTGCAAAAACACTCGCCCATACGCTCGATGCAACAAGTCTACCCAGCTCGCCCATCGGTGCCTGGATGATGAGCTTTTCACGTTTGTTAAGACGCGCGGCAAGGAACGAGACGGCAACGGCCGTTGCGACCCATAGCAAGTACTCCTTCGATCCGTCATAATAGGTGTACTCTCCATCCGATATCTGCAGAAACGGAAGTAGGGGAGAGAGCGGTGCCAAGATAAGACGTCCCGCGGCAAGAGAGTACAGAAGCGCGGGCATGCTTGATGAAGAGGTATAGACACCGTCCTCCCCCGCATTCACAAGCGCATCCGCATAGGATGCTGACAATTCCTGCTCAACACGGGTTATTCCCGACTCGGGGTATTCGACCCGTCCGTCGATGCCAGCCGCGCTCCTGAAGACGGGCAGAGCACAAAGAACCATCAACGCAACAACGACAACACAGAGCGACCTGGAGGAGAGAAGCGACCTAAAGATCGCCTTCGAGATTTTGAGCATATTCATCGCCAACCTTAACCTCATCCAGTCGGAACAGAGGGGCCGAACAAAATGCTCGGCCCTTCCTCGCATCTAGTAGGTGCTATAGACAAATTGCCATTTATCAGTTGTGCCAAGAACACCACAGGAGCACATTGCAGCGAGGCGGGATTCCCTGTGATGCGCGGATCGGCGATAGCCATTTCGGTAGGAGATCGTCTTGTAAGAGATGTTGAACATCGAGATGCTGTGCCCGCTTACGCCGCGAGGACAGCTGTAGCTCCAGTAGGTATCGACGACGTCGTCCGTATACCCGAGGGGCTCAACGAGGGCACACTGGCTGCTCTCCTGGGAAGGAGGCATCGGGGTATCCGCAAAAGCGGGGGCTCCCGGCAGCAACAGACAAAGAGCGAGGCCGAGGAAAACCAAGAGCTTACACGACTTAACAGTACTGAACATAATCCTCTCCAATCTAGAGGGGTTTCGGTTGCAGCATGCTGTGATTACTTGTCGGCAAAGTCAATTTTACATAAACTGTTAAAAAGTAACCTGAGTTTTTTAAATTCTTCGGAGGTTATTATGAGTTCCGACAATCGCACTCCCCGGCTTCATTCCTTCCGCATCGCATGTGCGATAGCCTCTGCGACCCTTTGCGCCACCGCCATCGCACAAGTGGCGTTCTCCTTAAAGCCAGCAATCGAAGTGCTCGACAACCCTGTAATTGCAGACTCCCCCGCGTATCCAGCCCTTGCGATCTCGACATTGGTCCCTGCCGTCATCGGTATCGCTACGACCATCCTCAGCGCCGCTCTCGTGTGGACGATCAAGAGCGGAGACCCCTTCAAGAAAGGGTCTGCGACATGCTTGAAGGTGCTCGGCATTCTCTTCGTTGTTCAAGCTGCCACCAGCCTCTACGCCGGCTCACTCAAAACCTCCGTTTCGATGTTTGGCGGCGAGGGGGCCGTCGGCGCCCAAGAGATCGCTTCATCATTCGATTGGACCTCTCTGGTTCTCGGCATCGTCCTGTTCATGCTTTCCCAGCTCTTCTTGTACGCCCGAGAGCTGTACCTCGACTCCGACGAGATTGCGTAAGGAAACGCCATGCCCGTAATTGTTCGCCTCGACAAGATCATGGCCGAGCGAAAGATTTCCTCGAACGAACTTGCCGAAAGGATTGGAACCACGCCCGTGAACCTGTCCCGTATTAAAAAAGGGCATATTCGCGGCATTCGCTTCAACACACTCGAGCAGCTATGCCTCGCCCTTCGTTGCCAACCCGGAGACCTTCTCGAAGTCATGAGCGAAGAGGATGCCCGAAAGGAGTTCGGACTCGATTGGTCCGCCGAGGATTAGAGGGCGGTCGTACTCGCCCTGCACACGGGGATGCGAATCGGCGAGGTCTGCGGCCTTCGGTGGTGCGATGTGGATTTCGAGACGGGCCTGATCTCGATCAGACACTCGGTGGCGTACGCGAAGGGAATGGGTTCGTTCATCAAGGACACCAAGACCCATGACGCCAGGGGTATCCCCATCGACCCGGTCGGCCTACTCCCCTTCCTGAAGGAGACCCACGAGATCGACTGCGGAAAGCTGCGCTTGCGCGGCCTTACCGGGGCGGTCGAGATCGGGGACTGCTACATCCTGTCGGAGCCAGGCGCGACCTTCGCGACGACAGGCTATATCCGCAGGGCGTTCAAGACGTTCTCGGAGACCAACGGCCTCATGGGCACCAACGACGAGCTGATCACGTTCCACGGCCTTCGCCACACGTTCGCAACGCAGTGGATCCGCCAAGGCGGCGATATCAAGGCGCTCCAATCGATCCTCGGCCACAAGGACGCCATGGCGACGCTCAACGTCTACGCCGACATCGAGCCCATCTCCAAAATCCATAACATGCTGCGCGCCACGCCGTGCCTTTGGCGCGGGCACCTCGGGCCGAGGGTCGATCCGGGTCCCATGTTCCAACAGAGGATCCAGGAGTCCATCGAGACGCTCCAGGCGTTCGGCTACGGCATCACCGAGCCGGACGACCGAAATATCGCCATACGCGACGTGAAGACGAACAGTTGGCTCTAGCTCACCGAGTACGCGGCAGTGCTGGGCCCATCCCAACTGAGGTCACGGTGGTCCGATAGGGGCGCCGCCCGCGGCATGCGCCGCGGAGCGGTATCCCCTACCGAAGGGCGGGGATGCCCTCCGCTTCCAGTTCGGAATCAGCCGTCGGAGGCGTTCGGCTGACTGCGGGAACGGCCTGTCCGCTCAATGTGTTCGGCTGAGATCGGAAATCAACCCAACACGAGCCGGACACGCGCCAGACGGCTCTTCCCCGTACGGCCTTCCCCCTTACGCTCATGTTGCAGGCATGTAACGCCGCAGCGAGCGCGCCTTTTTTGCGCCAGACAGGTACAATGATGAACACTGTACCGTAGCGGAGCGCCCCGCGCGCGCCGCAACCACGCGAAAGGGTTTCCCATGGCCGAGATCTCGTCCTCCCGTATCGTCATCACCGTCCTTGGCAAGAACCGCCCCGGCATCGTCGCCGGCGTCACCCGTGTCCTGGGCGAGGCCAACGTCGACATCCGCGACATCACGCAGTCCATTATCGAGGACATCTTCACCATGACCATGCTGGCCGATACCGCCGAGTCCAAGCTCGACTTCGCTGAGCTGCAGAAGGCCCTGGCCGAGGCCGGCGAGCTTTCGGGCGTCAACGTGTCCATCCAGCGCGAGGACGTCTTTAACTTTATGTACCGCCTGTAGCGAGCAAGCCGCTGGGGATAGCCTGACGCGCGCATGCCCCTGCAAGTCACCCCGATGCGGCCCGGAGAGGAGCGCGCATGGCCTACGACGCCAAGAAAATCTATTACCGCTTCGATGACCACTTGAGCCGCCTGGTTCTGGATTACGAAGCAAGCCGCCAGATTTCGCCTGAGAGCGAAAACCTCTACCACGGCCTGCCGACCGACCCTTATGACGAGGGCTTGTTCGAAGAGCACAATGTCAAGCGCGGCCTGCGTAATGCCGACGGCTCGGGCGTGGTCGCGGGCCTCACTCGCATCTCGGACGTGCACGGCTACAACATGGTCGACGGCAAAGTCGTGCCTGACCAGGGCAAGCTCACGCTGCGCGGCTATAGCATCGAGGATCTGGTCAACAATGCCCAGGCCGAGAATCGCTATGGCTACGAAGAGGTCGCTTATCTACTCATTACGGGCTCTCTGCCCACCAAGGAAGAGCTTGACGGTTTTTGCGAACGTCTGGGTGCTTTTAGGCACCTGAGCGACGAATACGTCCGCGAGTTCCCCATGACCACGGTGTCGTCGAGCATCATGAATGTGCTTCAGCGCGCCGTGCTGCTGCTCTACGCCTTCGACGCCGAGCCCGACGCCATTACACCCGAGCACGAAATCGACGTCGCCATCTCCATGCTCGCCCGTCTCCCCCGCATCGCCGCCTTCGCGCATATGGCCTCAGTCGCCAAGCGCCGCGGCTCCGAGGTTCATGTACCGCACCCCACACCCGGCCTCTCCACCGCCGAGACTATCCTGCAGGTGTTGCGCGGCGGCATGGCATTCACCCGCGACGAAGCCATGCTGCTCGACGTGATGCTCATGCTGCATGCCGAGCACGGTGGCGGCAACAACTCCACGTTTGCTTGCCGCGTGCTGTCCTCCTCGGCCACCGACCCGTATTCCGCCTACGCCGCGGCTATCGGCTCGCTCAAGGGCCCACGCCACGGCGGCGCCAACGCCAAGGTCGTGTCCATGCACGAGGACATCCGTGCGCACGTCTCCAATTGGGAGGACGAGGACGAGGTCGCAGCCTACCTGGGCAAGATTCTCGACAAGCAGGCCTTCGACGGCACGGGTCTCATCTACGGTATGGGCCACGCCGTCTACACGCTGAGCGACCCGCGTGCCGAGGTGTGCCGCCGTTACGCACGTTCGCTCGCTGCCAAGAAAGATCTGGGCGAGGAATTCGCTCTGATCGAGCGCATTGAGTGCCTGGCACCGCAGGTGATGCGCGACCACGGCATGACCAAGCCCATCTGCGCCAACATCGACCTGTACACAGGCTTTATCTACAAGATGCTCGGCGTACCCGAGACGCTTTTTACGCCGCTTTTCGCCGTCGCCCGCATGGCCGGCTGGTCGGCACACCGCATGGAAGAGCTCTTCTGCGCGCACCGCATCATCCGCCCCGCCTACCGCCCGGTTATCGAGCCGCTGGAGTACAAGCCACTCGCCGACCGATAGGACGCGGACCGTTATAGATCTTGAGCGTGGCCAGGGACCCAAGCCCTTGGCCACGCTTTTTTGCCAGTAGAAAGGGCTGCATCAAATGATTGTGTTTTCCGATATGGACGGAACGCTGCTGACGAGCGATAAGCAGATGAGCGACGCTACCTGGGCGATGCTAGACGAGCTCGCACGTCGTGGCATCGAGTTTGTTCCCTGCACGGGGCGTCCGCTGTCGGGCATCTTTGAGCCCATTCTCGCCCATCCCGCCGTGCACTACGCGGTCTGTGCCAATGGTGCCAGCGTCTGGCAGCTCGACGAGGATGTACCTACCGATGCCTCACGCGCCACGTGCATTTTGAGCCGACCGCTCGACCGCGCCATCGCCCATCGCGTCCATCGCATCGCCGCCGGCCATGACGTCACCTTCGATATCTTCGCGGACGGGCAGTGCTTCCTCCCCCGCTCGCTCTACACGCGCCTGGACGAATTCTGCGGCGGCGACTCCCACATCGCGGCTTCGCTCAAGCGCACACGAACACCGATCGACATGGATATCGACAGCAAGATCGACGAGGTCGAGACGCTCGAACGCATCGCCATGTACTGGCACGACCCGGCCGATCGCGACACCATCGCGGCGGCGCTCGACACGCTCGAAGGCATTGAGGTCACGCGTTCGTACGCCATGAATATCGAGGTCATGGGCGAGGGCGCCACCAAGGGAACGGCCCTCACGTGGCTATGCGAGCATCTGGGCGAGCGTCTCGCCGATGCCTGGGCGTTCGGCGACAACATCAACGACATCCCCATGCTGCAGGCAGCGGGCCACGGCATGGCCATGATCAACGCCGAGTCCGAAGACTGCGACGCCGCCGACGCCATCACCGAATACGACAACGACCACGACGGCGTCGCCCGCACCATCATGGCCGCCCTCGCCTAGTCATTGGGGACGTTCTTAAACGACTAGTCGTTGGGGACAGTCTTCGCGAAAAAGCTGCAAGGACTGTCCCCCACTGCCGGCAGAAAAGGAACGTCCCCATCTGCCGGATTAGGAGAGACTCTCCAGCACGCGACGGAGCTCATGCTGAACGGCGTGGTCGCGGTTGCAGCCTACGACGCGATCGGCCACCGCCTTGAGCGCGGGGCGCGCGTTTTCCATCGCGCAGCCCGTGCCGACAAAGCGAATGATCTCGTAGTCGTTCATCGAGTCACCAAACGCCATGACCTCGTCGCGTCCAATGCCGTAATGCTCCGCGAGCTGCGCGATACCCGAGGCCTTCGACACACCAGGCTGCATGGCATCGATCCACGCGTTGCCCGAAGGCGCAAAAGTAAAGAGCTGACCAAGTTCGCGCTGTAGCACATATGCACTGTCCATAACCGCACTGTCGTCGCAAAAGATACTCGCTTTGATGATATTTACGCTGGGATCGGGCAGCTCCCAGATGCGCTCGGCATTGGGAAGGTCCTTATCGACCTCACGCACGAACTTGCACTCGTCATCGAGCAGGAAGGACTTGGTTCGGTCAAAGAGCGCAAGATGCAGATTGGGAAACGTCCTGACGGCTTGGGCGAGCCTTCGAATCGCCAGGTGGGAATACACCTCACGGTCTACCATCTTACCGTCGGCGTAGACCTGGGCGCCGTTAGCGGCGACAAAGTCCATCTTGTCGCGAACGGGCGCAAAGAACTCGCACAGGCGATCGTAGCGACGACCTGACGATGCGGCGAAATGCACGCCATGCTCGTGTAGCGCCAGAATCAGTTCGTAGGTCTCGGGAGGCACCTGGCCGTTTTCGTCAAGCAGTGTGCCGTCCATATCGGATGCAATCAGTTTAAACATAGAAAAGCTCCCTTCGGGCTTGATGGAATCGGACGCGTATCCGATTCCAACGTACCCAAAGGGAGCTCAAATAAGACTCCGCGGGCGTAAACGTTACAAGGACCTGGCAAATAGCTCACACATGCCAGAGGTCCTACGGTCGCGGCGTCAGGCAGCCCGCCAAAGAGTGTCCCCGATGACTAGTCGTTTAAGAACGTCCCCGATGACTAGTCGGCGTAGGTGAAGGTTGTAACGTCGAACATGCCCTCGGGGCGGATGCGGAGCGTCGGGATGACCGGCAGGGGCAGGAAGATGATGCCCATGATGGGGTCGAGCGGCGGCTCAATACCCATGGCGCGCGCCTTGACCATAAAGTCGTCGTGCTGCGCGGCAACGTCCTCGGCCGTGCCCTCGCTCATAAGGCCACCGAGCGCCAGCGGAATGCGCGCCACGACCTCGCCGTTGCGCACCAGCACGTGACCACCTTGCCCCACGGCCTCAACGGCAGCCATCATATCGGCGGCATTGTCGCCCACCACGCACACGTTGTGCGAGTCGTGGCCGATCGTGGAGGCAATGGCGCCACCGGTGATAGTGAAACCGCGCACCCAGCCGCGACCGATATGCTTGCCAACCAGACCCAGGCCAGCGGGGCCATCGCCGTCGACGCCCTCGGCCTGCAGCGACACGCCGCGGCCATGGCGCTCAATCAGCATAATGCGACGCAAGTCCTCGTCAGTCTCAGGACGAACCATGCCCGTGATAGCCATGCCAGGGATCACATCAATAACCGCCTCGCCCGGCTTAAAGGCATAATCGAACACGTCAAGCGAAAGCTTCGGCAGCTTAACGGAAGCACGCAGCTCATCGGCAAGGGCCGCAACCTCGGCCATCTCGGGTGCAATCTCGCCCACAAAGGTGCCGTCCTGCGCCACCAGAGCACCGGCGGCATAAACACGATGTGGAGCCTTGGCAAACGTCAGGTCATCGAGCAACAGCAGGTCGGCGCGTTTGCCCGGGGCGATCGCGCCACGGAGCTCATGCGGGTCGCGACAGCCGTGGTCCAGGCCAAATGCCTCAGCCGTGGAAAGGGACGCCATAGAGATAGCGACCACGGGGTCGATACCGGCCCCGATAGCCACGCGGCAGGCGTTGTCGATCATACCGGTCGAAAGCGCATCGGAGGGAGCACGGTCGTCAGTCGCAAAACAGCAGCGGCGGGCGCGCGCGGGATTCTCCAGCAGCATCGGGGACAAATTGGCCAGGTCGTGGCTGCACGTGCCCTCACGCAGCATCACATACATGCCGCGGGATAGCTTGTCGAGCGCCTCCTCGGGAATCGTCGACTCGTGGTCGGCGATAATGCCCGCTGCGGCATAGGCGTTGAGGTCCTTACCGGCAACGAGCGGCGCATGGCCGTCGACCTGCTTGGACGGCGTCTGGTTGGCAGCATCGATGCGAGCACAGGTCTCGGGGTCGGCCATAAAGACGCCCGGCAGGTTCATCATTTCGCCCAGACCAAAGACATCGCCTGGATGCTCGGCAAAAAACGCCTGCATATCGGCAGCCGAAATAACGGCACCGGCCTGCTCGTCGGGCAGCGCGGGCACGCACGAAGGCATCATGTACTTGATGGAGATGGGTGCGCGGCGGCCGTCCTCGATCATAAAGCGCAAGCCGTCGAGACCGGCAACATTGGCAATCTCGTGGCTGTCGGCAATGGCGGTGGTAGTACCGCGCGTCGCGGCCATGCGAGCATACTCGGCGGGACGGATGTTCGAAGACTCGATATGCAGATGCCCGTCAATAAAACCGGGAGCGAGATAGCGACCTTGGCAGTCGATGACCTCAGTTGCCTCGTAGGTGCCAGCAGCATCGTCGCGACCATCGTAGAGCACGCCGACGATCACACCGTCCTTGACGGCAACGCTACCGGGCGCCACACGCTGGCCATACACGTCGACGATCTGCGCATTGGTGAACAGCGTGTCGACGGGCACGCGCCCCTCGGCAGCATCGATCACAGTCCTCATGACCTCAACGGACATACATACTCCTTTAACCGTAGAAAAAAGCTGCGGAGCGGACAAACCTTCACCGCAGCAAGCCAACAGCCATTGTATGCCCAAACGATGGGTCAACAATACGCCTCTCCGCTTAACGGCACACGCCGCTTGGCGCAATGGGGGCAGGTTACTTTGCACCAATGACAAGGAGTGTCCCAAAGTGCCGGCACAAAAGGAACGTCCCCAAGTGCCAACAACGGAAGCGCCGATGTTTTGGCAACGACAGCGAGCGGGCCGCATTTGAGACAAGGTGACGTGAAACGAAAGGGCGCTGACCTTCTGGTCGCGCCCTTGAAGTTGAACGTCAGATTGTCCAAATGCGGCCCGCGCAGCGTCGGCCGGTCCGCCGTTCGTTAGAACGGCGGAACTAAATCAACTTGAAGCCCTTGCGCTTGCCCACGGAGAGGGTGTCGCCCAGCTTGAGGGCGCTGGGATCGATGTTATAGCTCTTGGGAGCCACGGCCTTGCCGTTGATTTTGACGCCGCCGCCGTCGATATCGCGACGAGCCTGGCCGGCGCTCGCCGAAAGACCCAGGTCCTTGAGCAAGCCGGCGAGGTAGATCTGGCCCTCGTCGTTGACGGCTGTCTCTTATACACATCTCCGAGCCCACGAGACTAAGGCGAATCTCG
>UQOJ01000057.1 GCA_900542635.1 uncultured Collinsella sp. | reverse complement strand
ACAACCGGCAGACCGTGCTTCTTGGCGATCTCGGAGATGGCGTCGATGTTGGGGATGTCGGAGTTGGGGTTGCCGAGCGTCTCGAGATAGATGACCGTGGTGTTGTCCTTGATGGCGCCCTCGGCCTCGTCCAGGTTGTGGGCATCGACGAAGGTGGTCTCGACGCCAAACTGGGAGAGCGTATGCTCCAGCAGGTTGTAGGAGCCACCGTAGATGGTCTTTTGAGCCACCACGTGGTCACCGGCCTGGGCAAGAGCCTGCAGGGTATAGGTGATGGCAGCAGCACCGGAGGCGACGGCAAGACCTGCCACACCACCCTCGAGTGCGGCGATACGGTCCTCGAAGACGCCCTGGGTGGAGTTGGTCAGACGGCCGTAGATGTTGCCGGCGTCGGCAAGACCAAAGCGGTCGGCGGCGTGCTGGGAATTGCGGAACACATAGCTCGTGGTCTGGTAGATAGGCACGGCGCGGGAGTCGGATGCGGGATCGGCGCTCTCCTGGCCAACGTGAAGCTGCAGGGTATCGAAACCAAAGGTGTGCTCGGGGTTGTTGATGAACTGGCTCATGATGATCTCCTTGATCGAACAAAAGTAAATAAAAAGAGAGAAGTAAGTCGCTGTCTCCTGATCACGCCGACGGGCGCAAACAGGAGCCCGGCATTCGTCTTGGTAAGCAATTCATATGCGGGCCTCCTTTCGCATCCCGGTTCCGTGGTTGGCTTAATTACCTACCGCCTTTGTGTGTTTTGAATAGTACGAGCATTGTTTCCCTCGGTCAATCACTTAAAAGCGCTAACCTGTTATCGGTTTTTTAGATAGCTATCGAAAGGACGGACGCCGATGACCCTCCAGCAGCTTCGCTTTATGATCGCCGTGGCAGAGTCCGGTTCGATCAACGCCGCAGCTCAGCGCCTCTATACGGCACAGTCCAATATCTCCAATGCCGTTAAAAGCCTGGAGCAGGAACTTCATATCGAAATTTTTACGCGCTCTAGCCGCGGTGTTGCACTCACCAACGACGGCACCGAGCTTTTGGGCTATGCGCGCCAGGTCGTAGAGCAGGCCGATATGCTCGAGGCGCGCTACGAGGACGGCGGCACCCCGCAAGCCCGCCTCGCCATTTCTGCCCAGCACTACGCCTTTTCGGTCGAGGCCTTTGTCAACGTGGTCGAGCGCTGCCGTGACAGCAAGTTCGAGTTCATCATGCGTGAGACCACCACCTCGCAGATCATCGATGACGTCCGCGCGTTTCGCAGCGACATCGGCATCCTCTATCTGGACGACTTTAACGCCCGCGTTCTGCAGAAGGCTTTTGCCGATGCGCGCGCGAGCTTCCATCCCCTATTCGACGCAACGGTCCACGTCTTCGTTAGCGAGCGCCACCCGCTCGCCCGCCGCCCTCAGCTGTCCCTTGCCGATCTCACGCCCTATACGCGCTACAGCTTTGAGCAGGGAACCTCGAACTCCTTCTATTACGCCGAGGAACCTTTTAGCTATATCCCTTGCGACCGCAACATACGAATCTCGGACCGCGGAACACTTACCAACTTACTTATCACGTCGAACGGTTACACCCTGTCGACCGGTGTCCTCTCCAATGAAATGCAATGGGGTATGGCATCGATCCCGTTAGCAGACGCCCCAGCGATGCACGTAGGCTATATCATGCACGACGAGCGCAAGCCCTCTCCCCTCTTGCAGCAATACCTCGACGAGCTCAACCGCATCATCCATGCCAACTAACCGTCGGAAGACGGGGTAGAAATCGTAGATTGCTAGCCCCCGGCGGGCATGGCGCTACAATGGTCACTCACACGAAACGTACCCAACGAAAGGAACCATGTGAAGGTCATCATCTATACCGACGGCTCGGCCCGATCAAATCCGGGACGCGGCGGCTACGGCGCCGTGCTCAAGTACACCAACCCCGCCGGCAAGACCTTCACCTCCGAGCTTTCGCGTGGCTATGCCAAGACTACCAACAACCGCATGGAGCTCATGGCGGTCATCGTGGCGCTCGAGGCACTTAACCGCCCCTGCGAGGTCGAGGTCCATTCCGATTCGCAGTACGTCGTCAACGCCTTTAACAAGCACTGGATCGACGGCTGGAAAAAGCGCGGATGGAAAACCGCCAACAAGCAGCCCGTCAAGAACCGCGACCTGTGGGAGCGCCTGCTCACCGCCAAAAGCAAGCACAAGGTTGAGTTCATCTGGGTTAAGGGTCACGCCGGCCACGAGCTCAACGAGCGCTGCGATGAGCTCGCCACCACGGCGGCCGACGGCAGCAACCTCGATATCGACACCGGCTTTAACGAGAGCGACCTGTAATAGCGTTTTCGCGCAGCTTTATATCCCCACGCGCTACACTCATCCTGTAGACCAAACAACGCAAGGGGGACGTATGCTGCGCATCGCGACCATCGGCACATCCATGATCACCGACGACTTTATCCAAGTCGTCAACGCCAACGACCAAGCCGCGTTTGTTGGCACGCTTTCACGCGATGCCGATCGCGGTACTGCCTTTACCGCCGAGCGCGGTGGCGAGCGAAACTTTACGTCACTCGAAGAGCTCGCGTCCGCCGACGACGTCGATGCCGTCTACATCGGCAGCCCCAATGCACTCCATCACGAGCAGGCGCTCGCCTGCATCGCCGGCGGTAAGCACGTTATCGTCGAAAAGCCCTTCTGCGCCACCGAGGCGCAAGCGCTCGAGGTCTTCCGGGCTGCCGAGGCAGCTGGCGTCGTGGCCCTCGAGGCCATGCGCCCGCTTCACGATCCCGCTTTCCACGCCATTGAGGACGCTCTGGGCGAAATTGCGCCCATTCGCCGCGCCTCGCTGCGCTTTGGCAAGTATTCCTCGCGCTACAACGAGATTCTCGCGGGACGCGCCACCAATATCTTCGACTGCAATATGGCATCGGGTTCCCTCATGGACATTGGTGTCTACACCGTCGAGCCCATGGTCGAGATTTTCGGCATGCCCTCCGGCCTTACGAGCATGACCACTCTGCTCGATCCCACCACGCGACAGCTCACGCACGGCCCCATCGATGGCTGCGGTTCCATCCTCGCCAGCTACGGCGGTGGCCGTATCTCCGTCGAGCTCGCGCACTCCAAAATTACGAATGACCTGCTGCCCTCGCAGATCGAAGGCGAGCGTGGCACTATACAAATCGACCATCTGTCCACGCCCCGCAACGTCCGCATCGACTATCGCGGCGACGTCGTACGCGGCTCGGCGACCGAGGCACCGCGCGAACAGGGAGACAACGGCCGCGTGCTCGACCTGCCCAAATCGAGCAACACTATGGAATACGAACTCACAGACTTTATCACCGCCATCGGCGGCATCGATAACGTTAAGGAAGAGATTTGGGAGACCCCGGCGGGACGCCACGAGCTTGGCCACTACCGCGATGTCACACTCGTCTCACTGCGCATCATGGATGCCGTGCGCCAGCAGGCCGGCATAACCTTCCCGGCCGACGCAGGCAAGCAGGCATAGCTATGGGCCTCTTCGATACGTTCTTCTCCAGCGTCACCGGCGGCAGTCGAGAGCCTCAAAAACCATCAAACGTCGAGCTCGAGCTGCGCCGCAGGCTTACTGTGCTCGCAAGCGACGAGGCCACTCAAGACACTCCCCTGCGCTATTTCCTGCGCTGGGCGGGGCAAGTCCAGGGCGTTGGCTTTCGCTTTACCAACACCAACCTCGCGCAGGCACGCGCGCTCACCGGCTGGGTGCGTAACATGGAAGACGGCTCAGTCGAGATGGAGATACAGGGGGCTCCGGCAAATATCCTATCTCATCTCGAGGCGCTTCATGCCTCCTACGAGCGTATGGGAACGCGTTTTCGCCTCGTAGACGCCCAGGCCCGAGCCCCACTTGCCAATGAAGACGGTTTCACGCCTCGTTATTAGTATTGTGTGCTAAATACGGTATCATTTACCTACGACCGTTGATAGAAAAGAGGCGAGGCGCATGGCGGTGCAAAGAAGGAATACCAAACAGCGAAAGCTGGTTCTTGACGCCGTGCGCCAAAGCTATAACCATCCCACCGCCGACGAAATCTACAACGCCGTGCGCGAACAGGATGACAAGATCAGCCGCGGCACGGTCTACCGCAACCTCAATCTCTTGGCCGACGCCGGAGAAATCCTCTCGATCAAGACGCCGGGCGGGAGTCGCTTCGATCGCACCATCGAGCCGCACGCACACATCATCTGCACCTCGTGCAGCCGCGTCATCGACGTACCGCTCCCCTTCGATGCCCAGCTCGACGCCAAAGCGTCCGAGCAAATCGGCTGGCACGTCACGTCGCACTACACCATCTTCGAGGGTCTCTGCCCCGACTGCCGGTAGATGTTTGGGATATGCCTACTCGGCAAGCAGGCGACGCAGCTCTTCTTCGACCGTGCGCACGTAACGGACGCGGTCGTTGATGTCGCGCATGGTGGGGTTGCAGTTCTCCATCAGATAGGGATGGCCCACTACGTTGAGCATGTCGCGGTCGTTTTCGTTATCGCCAAACGCCATCATCTCATCGGGCGAAATACCCAGGGCACGACCGTAATCGGCAAGCGCGGAACCCTTGCCCGAACCAAAGCCGATAAAGTCCGTCCATTCGGTTCCCGACGTCATCACGTCAACACGGTCGCTAAAGAGGCGCTCGAAATACTCCAGGGCCGCCGGCTGATCAACCTCGGGCATCTGGAAGGCAATCTTAATGACGTCCTCGTCGATGTCCTCGGGGCGGTCGACCACCGCCACATCGCAGTGGACCTCATAGCGCAAATGGTCGACGAACTCATCGTTGCCGCTCATGGTGTAGAGGTGCCCCTCGCAAGAAAGGGTTACGTCGGCATGGGGGTAGGCGACCACGGCATTCGCGATATCCATCGCCAGGTCACGCTCCATAGAGCGCTTGACAACGGCATGCCCCTCGCTCATCACCAGGGCTCCGTTTTCGCATACATAGGCGAGCTCATCGGCCACCGGGGCAAACAGATGGCGCAAGCTCGCATATTGACGACCGCTCGCCGGCATAAACACGATGCCGCGACGATGCAGTTCATCGATGAGCTCAAAGGCCTCGGAACGCGGCTCGTGCTCCCCCGGATGCAGCAACGTGCCGTCCAAATCGCATGCAATCAGCTTGATTCCCTCAAGACCCATATGCTTTCCCCCAAAGCACCTCATCAACAGTAAGACGGACTTTGAATAGCTGCCTCTCAAAGTCCGTCTTACTCATACGCACGTTAACCGCGCGCCTTTTTTACGATCGCAAAGTCTGGAGCCATACTCACAACGGCATCCGCCGCGCTCGATGCAAAGCGTCGGTCCGCATCGAGTTCACGGGTAACCACCGAGAGCCGAACACCCTCGACACCCCGGAGCATGCGGCCCAAAACAGGCTGCACCGGCGTATACATGCGCACGGTATGCTCGTCCGAGTCGCCCCGGAAGAGCGGCGCATGCATGTTGCCGATCTCCCAGCACGCATGCGCGAGCGCAATCGGGTCCATGCGGTCAACTTCGACCAAATAAACCTCGGCGCTGCGCAGGCGCACGACAACCGCCACGGGCACTATGCCCGAACGGTCGATGACAAGCACATCGCCATCGGCAAGGCGATCGCCATCGGCAGCGCCCAGCCGAATATCGACCGTACGCCCCAGCTCCGTCACGCCCACAAATGTGCGGGCATCGGCCTGGTCCCAATCGAGTAGTAGCTCATCGACCCCAAAGACACCGCCCAGCTCCCGGCGAAGCAAAAGCTCATAGGACGGGTCGTTGAGATTTCCGAGACACGCTGTCGAAACCAGATTCACAGGCATAGCCTAGTCCTCGACCTCAACGAGCTCGATATCAAAGTTGAGGTCCTTGCCGGCCAGCTCGTGGTTGGCGTCGAGCGTCACGGCCTCAGACGTTACGTCGATGACCACGGCGGGGACGGGCATGCCGCTCGGCGTGGACAGGAAAAGCTTCATGCCCTTCTCGATCTGCTCGATGTTGGGAACCTGTTCGGCCGGGAAGGTAATAACCATCTCGGGGTTGTGCTCGCCGTAGGCATCGGCAGCAGGAATGTGCACGGTCTTCTTCTCGCCCACCTGCATGTCGACAACAGCGGCGTCGAAGCCCTTGATCATCTGACCGGCGCCGCAGGTGAACTCCAGCGGCTCGCCGCGATCGTAGGAGCTATCGAACTGCGTGCCGTCGTCGAGCGTGCCGCGATAATGAGTCTTGACCTTCTTGCCCTGGTTGGACATGGTAACCTCCGTGATAAGGGCGGCGCACAACGTGGGCCGCCATGAACATATGGCGCTAACTATACCCTAGTCATACAATTCAAAGACAGTTTGCAAAGAAACGCTGCAACCGGAGGAACCATGGCATATCCCGTATTTGACCTACACTGCGACACCGCCGACCGCATCGGCTGGGCCACGCTCGATCTCGACCTGCGCTTTACCGCCGGCACCGACGGTTATTTCCCCGGCGACGAAACGCATCCGCAAGATTTCGACCTCATCGAGGGCAACGCCTGCGCCATCTCGCTCGCAAAGATCGGCAACACGCCGTGGGCGCAGTGCTTCGCCACGTTTGTCCCCGACGAGATTCCCACCGCCCACGCCGCGCGCTTCCAGGCGCAGATCATGGCGCACATGAGCGGCCAGGCAATGCTCAACCACGACCGCATGGTCAACGTGCGCAGCGCCGCAGACATTCGTCCCGCGCTCAAGGACGGCAAGGTCGCTTGCATCCACACCATCGAAAACGCCACGTTCTTTGCCGAGGACCCCGCGCTGATCGAAGTGCTCAAGAGCCTGGGCGTGCTCATGTCATCACTCAGCTGGAACGCACAGGGGCCGCTCGCGAGCGGACACGATACCCACGCCGGTCTCACCGCCGCCGGCATCGAGGCACTTACGCAGATGGAGCACGCCGGCATGGTGCTTGACGTCTCCCACCTCAACGATGAGTGCTTTGACGAGGTTGTCGCCCACGCCACGCGCCCCTTCGTCGCCAGTCACTCCAACTCCCGTGCGGTTTGCGGCGTCAAGCGCAACCTCACCGACGACCAGTTCCGCACCATTCGCGACATGGGTGGCATCGTCGGTCTCAACTACTGCAGCGAGTTCCTTTCCAACGACGCAACCGACAAGACCGCCGCAGACGTCACCTTCGACCAGCTAGCGGCACATATCGAGCACTGGCTCGACCTGGACGGCGAGGACGTCATCGCGCTCGGCGGCGACTGGGACGGCGCCACTGTGCCCGCTTTCCTCTCCGACGCCAGCAAGATGCCCGAGTTCCAGAACATGCTCTCCAAGCACTTTGGCAAGACCGTGATGCAGAAGCTCTGCAGCGACAACGCGCTTGCCTTCTTTGAGCGTTATTAATTTCACATCCCTTGAGCGGGCCGGCATGCCGAACGGTCGACATGCCGGCCCGTCCCCAATCTGAAGGACCGCTTTTGACGCAGCAGTTTACGATTTCCGTATCCCGACCGGATGGGACGCCCATCCCCGTCGTCGTTACCAAAAAGCGCGTCAAGAACTTCAACCTACGCGTCACATCGAGCGGCGAGGTCCACGCAAGCGCACCGCTCAGCGCCACTCGCGAGCGTATAGAAGCGTTTGTGAAACGCAACAGCGCCTGGATTATCAGCCGACTTGCCCAGCGCGAGCAACGTCAGGCGACGGCGCGAGAGCCGCTCAGCCACTCGTCCATCATTGCACTTTGGGGCAAGCCCATCACGGTACAAGATGCGCTCGATCACAACTTTGCATCGCCCGCACCGCGACCCAAACAGGCCACCTTCGCAAGTTTTATGGGTACCGATAAATCGGACGAAGGCCCACAGACCAAGCGGCACGCAATCCTCGACGGCCTAACGTCCGATGAGCTCCAAGCCCACATCGACCAGCTCTATACGTCCGAAGTCACATCGGCGCTGCGCGATATGGTGCACGCATACGAAATCGCAATGGGTGTCGCCGTTTCTCGCGTTTCCGTACGCAGCATGAAAACGCGTTGGGGCTCATGCACTCCCAAATCCGGCGCCGTTCGCATCGCACGAGAACTTGCCGCCTACCCCGTCGAATGCCTCGACATGGTTGTCGCCCACGAGCTCGTCCACTTGCTCGAGCCAAGCCACAATCAGCGGTTTCACGCCTTGCTCGACATGTACTGCCCCAACAATAGAGCACTGTCCCAGCGGCTCAAGCAGCCACCCATAGAGACATATTAGAACCGGTTAGCGCACGCGCTCGATCTCGACACCGCAGCTTGCCAGGGGAAGACCGACGGGCGCCCAAGGCTTATCGAGCTTAACACGCACGCCAAGCAGCAAGGGGTAACGACGTAGCAGCATCTGGGCCACACCCTCGGCTGCAGCCTCGATAAGCTTAAACGTATGCTCACGCAGATAGCCATCGACATCGTGGCACACCGAGCCGTAGTCAATCGAGGCGTCCAGGTTATCGTGCTCCCCCGCTGCACGCAGGTCGGCATAGAGCACCAGGGACACGATGAACTTCTGGCCCAGCGCGTTCTCTTCGGGATACACGCCGTGATTGGCAAAGACCTCGAGACCGTCGATAGTAATGCGATCGGCATGGCGCAGATCGTCATAGCTCACGTGGGGCACCGCCGTTGCGGTGGATATTTCGCCCCTTCCACGGCGGGCGAGCTCGGCGCCTTCGGTCTTGGTTGCATTCTCGGGCAGTTTCTTGTTGCTCATCGCGATCGTCTCCTTCGTTTAGAGCCCCGACCGCGCAAACTAACTATACGCGAATCGACAGGTTCTTTTTATCATCGCTCCAGTTGCAAGCATTGCGCGCGGGGCATGCAAAGCAGGCGCGCGACGCTTTGTCGGCTGCATAGAGCAGACGCTCAAGCGGTTGGCTGTTCACGCGCAGCTTTCGATGGCCCAGAATGGCCGTCTTAATGGCTGCGGCATCGGCCGGCTCAAACGCCACATCATCGGGCATGCCGCCGAGAATCGCATCAGCGACGCGTTCACTTGCAACATCATGGGATATACCCGATTCATACTGTTCATCTTTGCCGATATCGTGAAGAAGTGCCGTGGCGTAGATGACCTCGCGGTCAAATTCGAGCTGCTCCTCGAGATTCTTGATCCACATAATGCGAGCGACATCGAGCAGATGGTCAATACCGTGGCGGCAGAAGATGCGCCCCGATTCCAACTGCGCAATGTTGCCCAGGTGCCGCCGAAACAGCCCGTTGGCACAAATGTAATCAATGCGAGGCATGGCACCAAAGGGGGCCAGGCCCGAAGCCATAAAGCCGCGACGCGACGTCCCCTCATCGGTCTTCGATGTAAAGTCGTTGACGACCCTCATGCTAACGGTCCAGCATCCTAAAGAACCGCTCCTCGAGCGCGGGATCGGTCTCAAAGACGCCGCGGCGAGCGAGCGTCACGGTCTTGGTGCCGGGCTTTTGCACGCCGCGCATGGTCATGCACATATGCTCAGCCTCCATGAGCACAATCGCCCCCTGGGGAGCGAGATAATCCATAAGAGCGTCGGCAACCTGCGCACACAGCTGCTCCTGCAGCTGCAGACGACGGGCATAAACCTCAACCGTGCGAGCGAGCTTGGAAAGCCCAGCCACCCGACCGTTAGGGATATAACCAATGGCGGCCTTGCCATAAAACGGCAACAGATGATGTTCACACAGCGAGTAGAACGTGATGTCGCGCTCGATAACCAAATCGTTCGAAGCGACGGCAAACGTTTTGGACAGGTGCTCCTCGGCACTCTGGTCCATACCGCCGGCGATTTCGCCATACATACGGGCAACGCGCGCCGGGGTCTCCAGCAGGCCCTCCCGAGTTGGGTCCTCGCCTATGCCCTCAAGCAACAGCTTAATGGCGGCCTCGACTTTTTCCTGATCGACCATCTGGGCCTCACTTTTCCGATTTTGCGTTCGCGCTATGGTACCACGCCCTCCGGCATCGGCCACAAGCTACATAGTATGGGTCGAATAGACCGGATCATCACGCCAAAGTTCAACCGCATCACAAAGCGCAACGCCCTCACGCTCAGCACGGTCGCGCGTAGCGTTCATATCGATCACACGCTGGTTACTCGAGCCCCTAAAGCGCAATGAGATATCGTACAGATCCTGAACAAACGGGCCATCCACCAACATATCGAGGCAGGCAAGGATACGGTCCGTGACCTCGGTATGGTGACGACCACCCGGCATAAGCTCCTCGAGCACGTCGCCGGTAAAACACCAAATGGTCTTTCCTGACCCCGCAGGATAAGCGGCACGAACGCGCTCGACAAACTCAACGAGTCCCGCCTGATTCTCGGGCTCCATAGGTTCGCCGCCCAGAATCGTCAGGCCGTCAATAAAGGGATGATCGAGGCTCTCGATAATCTTGTCCTCGACGGTGCGATCAAAGGACTCGCCCGCAGCAAAGTCCCACGCAACAGAGTTAAAGCAATTCTTGCACCCACGACGGCACCCACTCACAAACAGAGAAGTACGAACGCCTTCCCCATCAGCAATGTCGAAATACTTAATGTTCGCGTAGTTCATAGGTAACTCTCCCGGGAGGCCGGGACATATCATCCCGTCCTCAAACATTCTCGGCCTTCGGCCTGCGAAACTGCGGGCGGGACGATATGTCCCGGCCTCATGCAAAAGGCAACTCAATGAACGAAACGAACATCGAGTATAGGGTTCGAGGTCCAATAAAAACTGGGTTGCGGCTCAACCGCCATCGCAAGTAAATTGCAGCTGCAACTCGAATTATTTCCGCTAAGAACTTCGAGAAGTGAGCAGACCGCATGCTACATCTCAGCTACATCAACTTGGCCGCCCCGTAGCGAGGCCCCGGACCTTTGCTCGATATGAGTTCCGCACGAACAGGAGGCGCCAGTGGCGCCTCCGTCGTGAGCCAGGACTGTCCGAAATAGCGAGTAAAGGTCCGGGGCCTCGCTACGGGGCGGCCTGGGATGGTTATTAGAGATGCAGCACGCGGTCGCGGATCTCCTCGGTTCGACCCTGGTTCCAGAATTGGGTACCGATGTAGCCGCACGTACGACGGGCGACGTTCATCTTCTCCTGATCGCGGTTGCCGCAATTGGGGCACTCCCACACCAGCTTGCCGTCATCCTCGACAATCTTGATCTCGCCGTCGTAACCGCACACCTGGCAATAATCGCTCTTGGTGTTGAGCTCGGCGTACATGATGTTGTCGTAGATGTACTGCATCACGCGGATGACAGCCTTGAGGTTGTCCTGCATGTTGGGAACCTCGACGTAGGAGATGGCACCGCCCGGCGAAAGCTGCTGGAACATACCCTCGAACTTGAGCTTGTCGAATGCGTCGATCTCCTCGGACACGTGGACGTGGTAGCTGTTGGTGATGTAGCCCTTGTCCGTCACGCCCGGGATGATGCCAAAACGACGCTGCAGGCACTTGGCGAACTTGTAGGTCGTCGACTCAAGCGGGGTACCGTACAGCGAGAAGTCAATATCGCTTTCGGCCTTCCACTCCGCGCACTTGTCGTTCATGCGCTGCATGACGGCCATGGCAAAGGGTGTGCCCTCCTTCTCGGTGTGGCTGTGGCCCGTCATGTACTTGACGCATTCATACAGGCCGGCATAGCCCAGGCTGATGGTGGAGTATCCGCCCACGAGCAGCTTGTCGATCGTCTCGCCCTTCTTCAGACGAGCGAGGGCGCCGTACTGCCACAGAATCGGTGCGGCGTCAGAAAGCGTACCCATCAGACGCTCATGACGGCACAGCAGGGCACGGTGGCACAGCTCAAGGCGCTCATCGAAGATCTTCCAGAACTTGTCCATATCCTGGTGCGAGCTCAGTGCGACATCAGGCAGGTTGATGGTCACAACGCCCTGGTTAAAGCGACCATAGTACTTGGGCTTGTTCGGGTCGTAGTTCAGCGCGTTGGCAACATTGTTAAAGCCGTTGCCCGAACGGTCGGGCGTCAGGAAGCTGCGGCAACCCATGCAGGTGTAGCAGTCGCCGTTGCCGGCGGTCTCGCCCTTCGACAGCTTGAGCTCGCGCATCTTCTTCTCGGAGATGTAATCGGGCACCATGCGCTTGGCGGTGCACTTGGCAGCCAGCTGGGTCAGGTAGAAGTACGGGGAATCCTCGTGAACGTTATCGTCCTCGAGTACATAGATAAGCTTGGGGAATGCCGGGGTAATCCAAACGCCGGCCTCGTTCTTAACGCCCTCGTAGCGCTGGCGAAGCGTCTCCTCCACGATCATGGCAAGGTCGTGCTTCTCCTGGGGCGTACGGGCCTCGTTAAGATACATAAAGACCGTCACGAACGGCGCCTGGCCATTCGTGGTCATAAGGGTCACGACCTGATACTGAATCGTCTGGACGCCGCGACGAATCTCATCGCGCAGACGGTCCTCAACGACTTCGCGAACCTTCTCGGCAGACGCAGAGACGCCAAGCTCATCGAGCTCGCGGGCGACCTCGCCGCGAATCTTCTGACGGCTCACCTCAACAAAGGGGGCAAGATGGGTCAGCGAGATAGACTGGCCGCCGTACTGGGAGGAAGCAACCTGGGCGATAATCTGCGTCGCGATGTTGCAGGCAGTCGAGAAGCTGTGCGGCTTCTCGATCAGCGTGCCCGAGATAACAGTACCGTTCTGGAGCATATCCTCCAGGTTCACCAGGTCGCAGTTATGCATGTGCTGGGCAAAGTAGTCCGAATCATGGAAGTGAATCAGGCCCTCATTGTGAGCATCCACAATCTCCTGGGGCAGCAGCACGCGCTGGGTCAGGTCCTTGGAGATCTCGCCGGCCATATAGTCGCGCTGAACGGAGTTGACGGTCGGGTTCTTGTTGGAGTTCTCCTGCTTGACCTCTTCGTTGTTGCACTCGATCAGCGACAGAATCTTGTCGTCGGTCGTGTTCTTCTGGCGCTTCAGGCTCTGAACATAGCGATAGATGATGTAATGGCGAGCGACCTCGTAGCAGTCGAGACGCATGATCTCGTCCTCGACCAGATCCTGGATCTCCTCGACCGACACGGTGTGACCCGCGTTCTCGCATGCCTCGGCGACGTTTTGTGCCGCGTAAACCACCTGGCGGTCGGTTAGACGAGAGCTCTCCTCGACCTCCAAGTTGGCGGCGCGAATCGCATTGACGATCTTATCGATGTCAAAGACAACCTCGGTGCCGCTGCGCTTGATGATCTTCATCCTCTTGCCTCTTTCGCGTCGTAGCCTCATTGCGCTTCAGAGCCAAACGATGCCCGGCAGGGCTTGCCCCTGTCTTGCGGCGCCGTCGCGCAATCTGTGTTCTCGATAAACCATAGGTCCTCATGCGGACATTCCTCGCGGCCGATCAAGCGGCTCAAAGGCGTGTCCAAATGGGGTGAATAAGGTCCTCGTTCTCTGTCCGCCATCTATCATACGACAAAGACGCATCTATATCCTGTATTCTTTTTTTAGGTCAAACACAACATATAGTGTTTCAGCAGGTCAAAGCAATTGGTCATTTTGCAGACGCATTATAAATGAGGGGTTCTTGGCGAGTCGGTAAAACGTTACCAACACGGCTACCTGCATGGCAGTTATAAAACCCCCTTAGTCAAGCCGCTGACAAATCCTACTAAAACCAAGCCACTCACGCCAAAAGAATCCAAAAGATTATGCTTGACCAACATGTTGCGGTCACGTTCGGTCAGGACGTATGCAATCTGCCGGCACCCCTACGGGATACGAAGACCATCGCATACAGACCTTGGATCAAAATTTGGCGGCATAAAATCAGAACCACCCTTAAAAAGGGTGGTTTGCTCTTAGGGTATAACCCACGGGC
>UQOJ01000056.1 GCA_900542635.1 uncultured Collinsella sp. | reverse complement strand
CGCCGCACCATTTGAGATTAAAGCTCCCGGCAACGGGGGCTTTTCTTTTACGTAAACACTGCATGGATTCGAACCTCGGTCGAGGCGCGGGCGTAAAGAAAACGCGGAGCGTTTTTAGCCCGCGGGCGAGCACGCCGGCAGGCGGGCGAAGCCGGTGCGGATCCGCGCAGCGGATGCGCGGAATCCTATACGCCGCACCATTTGAGATTAAAGCTCCCGGCAACGGGGGCTTTTCTTTTACGTAAGCACCGCATGGATTCGAACCTCGGTCGAGGCGCGAGCGTGAAGCGGACGATTTCCTGTCGACTCGTGTAAGATTCCGAGTAGGTGTCGCGGCCCATTCGCGACCACTCCTTCTTCAAGCGACCGATCAGGGTGATACTTCGTGGCAGAGCGTCCGACATACAAGCTCAGGTTTCTCGATCCCAAGAAGCGCTTTCCGGCGATGCCCGAGCAGCCTGCGGGACGCTCATATGGCGTGGTCTGGAAACTCTTTGGCGAGGATCAGCATGAATCTTGTTATGTCGTCGAGTTCGTTGGCAAAAGTCATGTGTCGCTTTTGGGCTACGTAAGCGTTTCGGGTGAGGTGTACAAGGTGGACCGCCCCGTCAGCGAGGCTCCGCTGCCCAACGATCCCGACATGGAACTGGTCCTTGACGAGTCGGATTCCAGTATTGGTGAGATTATGGTAAGGGAAGCCAACGGCGCAATGCGCGCGTGTGCGCAAACTGCCGGCTCTCCCGAAGGCCCCATGCGCGAGCAGTCCGACTACGAGACATGGAATTCGGCCCGCTCCCTTCCTTACGGCGAGTTCATGGCATCGATGTTCCTGCGCTACGTGATATTTGCCAACTCCGAAAGCGCTATTGCGAACACGGCGGGCGTCGACGGTCTCGATGCGGACATGCAAAACGTTGTCGACAAGATCAAGCTCGTAAAGTTACCCGAGCCGGTCGAGGTGTTTTTGGGCTTTAACACGTCACCACTCCCCGACGCTATCGAGACGCTGCTTTACCGCGTTGACCATGCCGAGAATCCGAGTGGTATCGAGCGTTATGCCGCCGCCCTTATGAGCGAGGTCGACTTGCCCCGTCTGCGCACCATTGCCGCCAAGTCCGAAATGAGCCTGGCTCGCATTGATCGCTCAAAGCTTTTCTATCTCAATTTTGATCGTAGCCTGCTGGATCAGGACGAGATTGACATGCTGCTTGCCATCGAGTGTCGTCTCAACCGCCTCTCCGGCATCCTTGAGCGCATCGGGGCCGGATTGGTCCCTGCGGCATCCTCGCCGAGTCTTGAGGGCTGCGCGCTCTTTGATGCGTGGCATATCGCCAAGACGACCAACGATGTTCCCCGACTGCTCGATACGGCCTCGAGCGATAACCCGTGGGGCAAGCCGGGTACGGTGGCTTGCCAGCCGGGCGGCGAGTGGGACGTGCGCACCCGTTTTGCGCGAATCGTTGAGGTGCTCAACGTGGTCACGCGGCTCGACTATACCTATCGAGTAAACGTTGCCGAGGGGATTATGCTCGTTCGGTTTGGGCAGTCTGTCGTTGATGCCATGCCGCAACGTGAATACGACGCTCAGGATGACGCCTGGCGCGAGCTGGACGAGGACACGCGCGCGATCTGGGCCGCGGAGCACGATGCGCGCGTGGCACTCACGCTTGCGGCAGCGTGTTTTGCCGCGGGCACCTGCATCACGCGCTGCTATGTGCAGATTGCTGCTCCCGACAGTGAGCAGGGCGAGCGCGTTGTTGCAACGTATTTCTTTGGGCGTGCGGCCTATCTGGCCGATTGCGTGCCTGTCGCCAAGGATCTTGAGAGCATGGACATGGACGATATGTCGTGCAAGCGTGTACTTGAGGCGTATGAGTCAACCGCTCCGGAGACGATTGAGCCTGTGGAGGTTCATACTCGTCCGCGTGATGACCATCGCACGCTGCCGCCGACGCTGCGCGATCTGCTGCTTGCCGATACGGCTGACGAGTTGGAGGTCATGGAAGAGGACGACGACCCATACGTGGCCCGTGTTGTTGAATTGCGCGAGCAGGCAAAAGTCGACCGTACAGGTGCTTTTGAAGGCTTTTCTCGTCTTGTCGAGGAGTTGGAGGCTAAGTGCGCCGTCGCCGAGCTTTTGGCGACAGGTCCGGTTCAAACGCAGTTTTGCGATAACCAGCTGGTGCGCATGGTGCTACCGGTGTTGGAAGAAGACCGCTCTGTGCGAATCCTTCGTGCGCCCGATGCGCTGTATTTTGCCCAGCACGAGATCTGCAGCTTTTACGCCGAGCAAGAGGACTTTGAACGGGCGCTGCCCGAGGTGCGCCATCTTTACGATCTGGCGCGCTCGTCCATGCAATCGCACTTTGCGCTCATCAACGTGCTTGCGCGTCTGGAGCGCTTTGACGAGATTATCGAGGTGGCGCACCACGGCCTACGTATTGCCAGCGATCGTTCTGCAATCGGCTACCTGTTCTATCGCTTGGCGTTTGCCTATTGGAATTGCGATCAGCTCGACCTGGCGCTGGCTTGTTACCGTCTGGTGCCGCGCGGCGAGGAGTCGGGCAGTAGCGCGCTGGAAGAAATGCAGGGCCTTATGAATGAGATGTGCGTCAGCGAGCCTCCGACGTTCGAGGAGGCGGTCGAGACCATCCGCAAGGCTGGACTCGAGCTGCCGCCAGTGTCCGCCGTGACGAATCAGCTGGCAGATACCGCTGTTCAACTGGTCGACAACGGCTTCTTTTTCCTGGCACGCGGTTGCATCTTCCAAATGTGGCGCACCATGGGCAACGACGAGCTCGGCTCCCTCAACCGCTCGCTGGGGTAGGGGCGATATAGAGGGGCCGCACCGCGCTATTTGTATCGGCGCGGGCGGGAGGACCCGGCAGGATTGGTAAGGCATAAAGCCGCCGAGCCTGCTAAAACTGTTAAACTCTGCTAAAGTTGCTAAACTTTGTTAAAGTTGTTAAAACTAGCAGAGGAGGGCAGAATGACGAAAGCTGTTAACCCCTTTAAGCCAACGGCGGGCATGAATCCGCCTGAGCTTATCGGACGGGACACTGTTTTGGATGACTTTGCCGAGGCTCTTGAGAATGGTCCTGGTGCCCCCGATCGACTCATGCGCATCTCGGGCGTCCGAGGCACAGGTAAAACGGTGCTCCTTAATGCATTGGGTGACCTTGCACGCAAAAAAGATTCGAGGTCGTTGACGTTGCCTCCAATGCTGGTTTTTGCAATAGAATCCTCGAGGCTCTGCAGCGAAACGTTCGTCTTGAATCAATCTCGATTTCCCCATCGATTTTAGGGGTCAGCCTTGGCTCCATGGAGATGTCGAAGTCGGCCTCTCATCTGGGCGAGGCGATGTACGATGCTGCGAAGCGCGGTGGTCTGCTCATTACGCTTGACGAGATCCAGGATGCCTCAACTGAGGAAATGCGCGAGCTAGGCAATGAGATGCAGCTCTTGATCCGCCAAGGAGCGAATGTCGCTTTCGCTTTCGCCGGGCTGCCGACATCGGTAGATGGCGTGGTGGTGGATGATACGTTGACGTTCCTTCAGCGAGCCAAACATGTTGAACTTACTCGGCTTTCCGATTTTGAAGTTGGCGGATCGTTTGAGGATACGATGAGACGAGCGGGCAAGGAGCTCGACAAAGGTGCCGCTGAGCTATTAACAAAAGCTTCGGCAGGCTATCCCTTTATGGTCCAGCTGGTCGGATATTACGCTTGGCAGGTTGCTGCGCGCAGTGGGGCGGAGAGCGTGAGCGAAGAGGCGGCTCGTAAGGGTATCCAGGCGGCTCTTGATAGCTTTAATGCTATGGTGATTGCCCCAGCGCTGCGCAGGGTGTCGGAACGGCAGTTTCAGTATCTCGCGGCGATGGCTCAATGCGAGGGCGGCGATATCGCCAACGGCGATATCGCCAAGAAGATGGGTTTGTCGGCGAACAAAGTTGGGTCATATCGCAAGCGTCTGATCGATGCGGGGTTGATTGAGCCCGCGGGCTATGGCTGTGTTTCGTTTGCAATTCCGTACATGCGCGATTATCTGTTGGAGACCGTTCGAGAGGACTAATAAAGAATGGGCTGTCCGCGCTGTCGCTGGGGCCGTCCTTGTATCTTTGTCTCAACCTGTAACATCTGGAGGGGATTACGGCCTGCAGATGTTACAGGTTGAGATGATTGACTGAGACGTTTACTGGTAAAAGAGAGGTAAAAGAGGAAACGCCTCAAAATTCCCCTTGCCCAACTTCGGCTGTTTGGTTACTATAGAACGGCTGTTACGGAGAGCTGACCGAGAGGCCGAAGGTGCTCGCCTGCTAAGCGAGTATGCCCCAAAAGGGCATCTGGGGTTCGAATCCCCAGCTCTCCGCCAGTACGAATTTGAAGAAGGGTTCCATTTGGGGCCCTTTTTTGTGCGGAGAAAGGAGGCTGGGGATTCGAACCCGAGAGGGCACGGGCGTTAAGCAAACGCGAAAGCGTTTGTAGCCCGTGGGCGAAAAGCCGCCAGGCTTTGAAGCCGGAGGGCATGCGTAGCATGCCCGGACATCCCCAGCTCTCCGCCAGTTTAACTTTAAAGAAGGGTCCCATCGGGGACCCTTTTTTATTATCGAGAAAGGGCGCTGGGGATTCGAACCCTCAAAAATGAGGCGCCCCGTTGGACGCCTCATTTGGTTCGATGTGATATCGCTCCGGCCCTACACCTCAGGAGCCTTGGCGACGGTCTCGCTCTCTGCCGCAAGTGGGCGGTTGTCGATGCGGCGGCCCAAGCGATCGAGCTTCACGAGCAGCCATTCAATGGGATTCGGCCCTGCGCCTTCCTCGTCGGCAACCAGGTCCATGACGGCGATCTTGGTGCCGTCCTGCTTGAGCGTAACGCTGCCCACCTTGTCGCCCACATGCACCGTGCCCGAAAGATCGTCGTAGCTAACCTTTTCGGTCACCTCGCCGGCAAGGGAAAACACGGTCGCTTGCGCCGTGGGATCGGCGAGCGTGGCGTCGATCGTCTTATCCGTCCAGTCGGTTTGACTAATGCGCGCCATAAGCGGGTTGCCGTTGGCGGTCTTTTCCTGCGTGTTGGCGATTGCGACCGTCACCTTGTGGTCGTAGTACCAGTTGGCAAGGGTTGCGGTATCGGTAAAGCGCTGGTCGGTGGTGGTGGAGTTCAAAATAACGGTGTAGATCTCGTCGCCATCGCGGTTGTAGGCACCCGTAAAACAATAGCCTGCATCGTCGGTGGTGCCGGTCTTGCCGCCGATGTTGCCATCTTGGCCCAGCAAATAGTTATGCGTGTCCATGGAATGCGAATGGTCGGTGCCGTCGGCGCCCGTGACCTCGATCCAGGAATCCTCGCTCGCTACGACCTCGCGGATCGTGTCGTTTTTCATGGCCTCCTGCATCATCAGCGCTACGTCGTGTGCGGTTGAGTGCATATCGCCAGCCCACCCATCAAAGTCCAGACCATGCGGGTTTTCAAAAAGCGTACCGGTGCAGCCGAGCTTCTTAGCGCGCTCGTTCATGGCCTTCACAAATGTGGCCTCGGCGTCTTTGGTCTTAGGGTCGATTTTCTTGCCCACATATTCGGCGAGCACGATGGCGGCGTCGTTGCCCGAGGGAATCATCAGGCCGCGCAGTGCCTGCTCCACGGTAAGCTCGTCGCCTTCGAGCAAGCCGGCGGTCGAATTACCCACGGTGGCTGCGGCGTTGCTCACCGTGACCTTCTCGTCCATCTTGCAATTCTCGACGGTTAGGATTGCGGTCATGACCTTGGTGATCGAGGCAATCTTGACCTGCTCATCGGCGCCGCGCCCATAGTAGACGGTGCCGTCTTTGCCCATGACGAGGGCATTGGTCGCATCGATATCGGGCAGGTTTTCGGCCGTGATGCCGCGCGCATCGGCGGTTTTGCCGCAAACATTGTCGGTCGTGAGCACTTGGGCGCCGGCGACGGTGGGCGCGCCAGCGGCAAGGGCGATAGCGCAGACAAAGCCGGCGGCAAGCTGGGCTGAGCGCTTTGCAAAAGAGGTGAGGGACTTCACAGATTTCGCTTTCGACGGGATGGTCTCTTCTGAAACTAGAGTATATCGTTTGCCGGCGTCGGCGATCATCGCGTGCGCGCTTGGCCCACATCCGCACCCGAACGGGCACAAGGGTGCTTAAGGCCGACTTAATCACCCACGCTTGTTGTGTGTGGCGTGCGTCGCCTCAGGCATAATGGAGCGCGAGAGGAGCACGCATGAACGAGCGCATTTTGGTAGTTGATGACGAGAAGGCCATCGCCGACTTGGTTGGCATCTACCTTACAAAAGAGGGCTTTGATGTCCAGATTGCCTATAGCGGGGCCGATGCTGCCAAGGCGATTTTGGAGCAGGAGTTCGATCTGGCGCTGCTTGATGTCATGCTGCCCGATATCGATGGGTTTGAGCTGCTGCGTACGATCCGTTCCAGCCATACCTATCCCGTGATCATGCTGACGGCGCGCGATGCCCAGCAAGACAAGATCGGGGGCCTTTCGCTTGGCGCGGACGATTACGTGGTTAAGCCGTTCCGTCCGCTGGAGCTCATCGCGCGCGTGCACGCTCAGCTTCGCCGCTACACCAGCTACGGTAGCCGTACACAGGCGGCTGAGTCGCCGACCATTCAGCTCGACGGCTTGGAGATCAACCGCGATGCTCGTTCCGTGACAGTGGACGGTTCACCGGTTCGCCTCACGCCCACCGAGTATTCAATCTTGCTGTATCTGGTCGAGCATCGCGGCAGCGTGGTGGCCGTGGAGGACCTGTTCCGCGCGGTGTGGAACGAGGACTTTATGCCCGGCTCCAACAATACGGTGATGGTGCATATTCGCCACTTGCGTGAAAAGATCGGCGACGACGCACAAAAGCCACGCTTTATCAAAAACGTCTGGGGCGTCGGCTACATCATCGAATAACGCTTTTCGCTTGTGAGGATCTTGATATGACAAAAGACGATAGGCAAGCGTTCGAGGTGCCCGATCGGCTCTTTGAATACGTGAGGTCGGTCGTCGACAACCGCGCGCTTGCAACGGTGCTGCTCTTTTTGCTGAGCCTGCTGCTGATTGGCATCGACAACATCGTCGGAATCTTGGCGGTGCTGCTTGTCGGCTTTTTGCTGATCGATCGATTTGAGATCGTGTGCCGCTGCGTGGTGATTGGCGGCGCCGCGTGGGCCATGACGTTGGCGATTGGCGCCATGGCGCTCGGCGGCATCGAAGGGCCGGTGCTGTTCGATGCCGGCTTTGTATTCAACATGCTTGGCTTTGTGCTGGCGCTTGCCGCGTGCGTGCTGTTCTTGTGTGGCCGCGCCCTGTACTACCAGGGCTACGAGCAGGGCGAGCAGCATGCCGATTGTGTGCTGGCCGCTCGTATTCAAGATCGCCTGATCGATCACCCCGACACCTGGGATAACATCGACGGCGACTTCTTGGAGGTCGAGGGCGCCCTTAACCGCGTGCGTGACCGTGAGCGCAAGGTGCAGCAAGCTCTGCGTGACGAGTCGCATCGCAAGGACGATTTGGTCACGTACTTGGCACATGACCTACGCACCCCGCTTGCCAGTGTGGTGGGCTATCTTTCGCTGCTGCAAGAGGCTCCCGAGCTGCCGGTTGAGCAACGTGCGCACTTTACGGGCGTGGCGCTCGACAAGGCGCACCGGCTCGATACGCTCATCGAAGAGTTCTTCGATATCACGCGCTTTGACTTCCACGATATCGTGCTCACGCGCGGCTATGTTGATCTGGGGTTGCTGCTGGCTCAGGTGACTGACGAGTTCTATCCCATCCTCAACGAGCAGCATAAGGAAGTCCAAGTTGATATTCGCGAGGACCTGACGGTGCTCGTGGATGGCGACAAAATGGCTCGCGTGTTCAACAATATCATGAAAAACGCTATTGCCTATAGCTATGAGGGCTCGACCATCACGATCGAGGCCAGACGCCGGGACGGCGGTGGCGTGCGCGTGCGCTTTATCAATCAGGGCGATCCCATCCCTGAGGCAAAGCTCAAGGTGATCTTTGAGAAGTTCTATCGCCTGGATGCGGCGCGTGCGACCAATCGCGGCGGCGCTGGACTGGGGCTTGCCATCGCCAAGGAGATCGTATGCGCGCACGGCGGTACCGTTGCATGTGAATCGACGCCCGAACACACGATATTCACCATCGAGCTGCCCGCCGCATAGCCAGTGTGCCCTTACAAACACTTGACAATGCGCTCACGTGCATATGAGCCGCGATTCCTACTATCGATACTGCTGAATTGATATCGATGTGGAGGTATGCGGTATGACGGCTGCTGCGGCTGTGGAGCCCACGGAGCTTGAAGAACTCATGAAAGCGCAGGCCGAGGCCGCGCACGAGCGCGAGGTTGGGGATGCGACTCGCCCCACGGCAGAGGATCTTGCCGCCTCGCCGACGCGAATCGATGTTGAGGGCCTCGACCTGTTCTATGGCGACCACCATGCGCTCAAGGACGTGAATATCAAGATCCGCGACAAGCAGATTACCTCGTTCATCGGGCCTTCGGGCTGCGGAAAGTCCACGTTGCTGCGCTGCTTTAACCGCATGAACGACGGCATCAAGGACTGCCGAATCGAGGGCAAGATTGCGCTCGATGGTCAAGATATCCTGGGCGACTACGACATCTGCCGCCTTCGCCGGCGCGTGGGCATGGTGTTCCAGCGCCCCAACCCGTTTCCCATGAGCATCTACGACAACGTCGCCTATGGGCCGCGCGGTATGGGAGTGCGCGATCGCGTCGTGCTCGACGAGCTGGTCGAAGACTCCCTGCGACGCGCCGCCCTGTGGGACGAGGCCAAGGACAAGCTCAAAGAGTCGGGTCTGGGTCTTTCGGGCGGCCAGCAGCAGCGTCTGTGCATCGCCCGCGCACTTGCCGTGCAGCCCGACATTCTGCTGATGGACGAGCCGACCTCGGCACTCGATCCTGTGTCGACGCTGGTGGTGGAGCAGCTGGCCTGCGAGCTCAAAGAGACCTGCACGCTCGTGGTCGTTACGCACAATATGCAGCAGGCGGCGCGTATCTCCGATTCGGTCGCATTCTTTTTGCTGGGTGAGCTGGTGGAGCACGCGCCCACCGCGCAACTCTTCAAGAATCCGACCGATCCGCGCACGGCGGATTATTTGACGGGGCGTTTTGGCTGATACCATCTAGTAAAGGTACCTTTAGGGTTAAGATGCGGTCATGCCGGCCGCAAAGGGGTTCAACATGATCTATTACGTCGAGGACGATGACAACATCAGGGATTTGACGGTCTATGCGCTGCGCAAGCAGGGGATTGAGGCCGAAGGCTTTTCGTGCGACGGTGAGTTTAAGGCTGCCGTGGCGCGACGGGTACCCGATGCCGTCCTGCTCGACATCATGCTGCCCGATACCGATGGCTTGGCGATTATGCGTCGACTGCGTGCCGATCGCCTGACGGCGACGGTGCCCATCATGATGCTTACCGCCAAGGATACCGAGCTCGACAAGGTGATGGCGCTCGATGGCGGTGCCGACGATTACCTGACTAAGCCGTTTTCGCTCATGGAGCTCGCCAGCCGCTGCCGCGCACTGCTGCGTCGCGGCGGCATGGTCAAACAGGCAAGCGATGTGCTCAGCGTGGGCGACATCGTGCTCTCGCCCAGCCATCGTGAGGTGACTGTTGCCGGCGAGTCGCTTAAGCTCACCCTGCGCGAGTTCGACCTGCTCGAGTACCTCATGCGCAAGCCCGGCGTGGTCTTTACCCGCGAGTCGTTGCTGCAGAGCGTGTGGGGCTGGGACTTCGACGGCGGTTCGCGCACCGTTGACGTGCACGTGCAGACGCTTCGCCAAAAACTGGGCGAGCATGCCAGCGCCATCGAGACCGTGCGCGGCGTGGGCTACCGCTTGGCCGAGCCTTCTGCCGGTGATGGTGCCGAAGGTGACGACACCGCGGCCACCGCATCGGAGGAGTAACCCGTGGTCTTCGCCCCCCAGGGAAAACATACGCTGTCGCACCGCGTTTTTGTGACGATCTTTGTCTGCGCCATGGCGGTTATCGTGGCGTTTACGGTGCTGGGTGCGTTCTTTGTGCAAAACACCTTGGCGGATGCCACGAGTGCCAACCTAGCGCAAGAAACCGAGCTCATTGCTGCCGCCCTCGACGAGCAGCAGGAGCCCATCCCGTTCTTGCGTAGCCTCGATCGAGAGGACTTGCGCATCACGCTGATTAACAAGGATGGATCGGTTGCCTACGACAACGAGGCGTCGCCTTCCACACTGCCCAACCATGGCGATCGCCCCGAGGTCATCGAGGCCTTTGAGAGTGGTTCGGGTTCCGCGGAGCGCGCAAGCTCTACGCTCGACGAGATTATGCTGTATCGCGCCGTCGCCCTTGATAACGGCCAGGTTGTCCGCTTGGCGCAGGCCCAGCCTGGCGTTGCGGCGATTTTGCTGTCGATGGTGGCGCCGATGCTGCTTATCGCAGCAGCGGGTGCGGTACTCTCGTTTTTTATGGCGCGCCGCGAGTCCCGTGCCATCATCGCGCCTTTGCAAGAGGTGGATTTGGACCACCCACGCCGTAGCTATGAGCACGCCTATGCCGAGATGGTCCCCATGCTTGAGCGTATTGAGTCGCAGCGCCAGGAGCTCAAGCGCCAAATGGCGGTGCTGGCGGACAACGACCGTATGCGCCGCGAGTTCACGGCGAATATCACCCATGAGCTCAAGACGCCGCTTACGGCGATTTCGGGCTATGCCGAGCTCATCGCAAACGGCATGGTCGAGGGCGAGGGCGACCTGCGCAACTTTGGCGGTCGCATCTATCGTGAGGCGGGCCGCTTGGCAGCGCTTGTCAACGATATCCTTACGCTGTCTAACTTGGACGAGGCCGAGCGTGCAGCTGAGGGCGAGGCGGTGCCCATTGGGTCCACGGAGCCTATTGAGCTCTCGCGTGCCATCTACGCGGTCGAGCAGCGTCTTGAACAGGTCGCCCGTCAGGCGAATGTGACGATAAGTCATGAGACCAAGCCTGTGGTCATCGAGGGCGTGTCGCGCTTGATTGACGAGCTCATCTATAATTTGGCAAGCAACGCCATCCGCTACAATCGACCCGGCGGTACGGTTACGCTGCAGTGCGGCACCAACGACGAAGGCCATCCGTTCCTTGCGGTCGCCGACACGGGAATCGGTATCGCGCCTGAAGAACAGGGCAAGGTATTTGAGCGGTTCTATCGCGTGGACAAGAGTAGGTCCAAGGCACGCGGCGGAACCGGTCTGGGGCTTGCCATTGTCAAGCATGCGGCCCTGTATCATCACGCCACGCTCGATTTGTCGAGCGAGTTGGGTGTGGGAACCACCATTACGGTGACGTTTCCCATACAGCAGGACGAGCCATTCGCATAGCGATACAGCATAGATATTGATGTAGACGCCGCATTTGACTTTCGGGTGCGGCGTTGTTGTGCAATTTTACGATTGCTTCCGACATTTTTACAGGAGAGCCTGTTTCTTATGTATAGAGTTTGGTCTCGGTAAAAAGATGCGATAACATACGGACAGTTTTGTCAATCCGAACTGGGGAAATGAAAGGCAAGCTGCATGACCCTTCTCGAACTGTTCCAGCTGCTCAAAAAGCACCTTCAGCTGGTCATCACCCTTCCGGTGGTCTGCGCGATCGCAATGGGCATCGTGTCCTTTGTTGCGATGGACAACACCTACACCGCGACGACGAGCATGTACATTCTCGCCAAAACCGACGATAGCGGTCAGATGAGCTACAACGATCTCTCGGCGAGCCAGATGCTTTCCAACGATATCGCCACGCTGCTGGATAGCGATAGCGTTAAGAGCGGTGCTGCCAATGAGCTGGGCCTTGCTGACCTGGATGACTACAAGGTGTCTGTTTCCTCCGAGACCACCACGCGTGTCATTACGCTTTCGGTTACCGGCACCGATGCCAAGGAGACGGCTAAGGTCGCAAAGGCCATGGCCAGCTCGGTGAGTACGGTCGCTCAGAACGTCGGCGCTGCCCAGAGCATCAACGTTATCGACGAGGCTAAGACTCCCGAAGTCCCCAGCGGCCCCAAGCGCACGCTGTACGTTGCTGTCGCGTTCCTCGCCGGTATCTTTATCGCAGTTGCCTATGTCGTTTTGGCAGACATGCTCAATACCCGCATCCGCGGTGCCGAAGAGGCAGAAGAGCTCCTGGGCATTCCCGTTGTTGGCCGAATTCCGGCTATGAAAGGTGGTAAATAGGCATGGCTAAGGCAAAGAACACCGATAAGCTCGTTGTACAGAATGCCGCCAAGACCCTTCTGGCCAACATCCGCTTTGCGAGCGTGGACGACCCCATTCGCACCATCACCGTTACCTCCTCGATTCCCAACGAGGGCAAGTCTACGGTTTCCATTAACCTTGCTCAGGCAATCGCCACGAGCGGCAAGTCCGTGCTCCTGGTCGAGGCCGATATGCGCCGCAGGTCCCTTTCCGATATGCTCGGCGTTCGTTCGCGCGGCGGACTCTATGCGGTCCTTTCCGAGCAGATCTCCATTGACCAGGCAATTGTCGAGACGGGTCAGAAGAACTTCTACTTCCTCGATGCTGAGCCGCATATTCCCAATCCTGCCGACATCATCGTCTCTCACCGCTTTGCCAAGTTGGTAAAGGCACTGTCCGCCAAGTTCCAGTACGTCATCTTTGATGCTCCCCCGGTCGGCACCTTCATCGATGCTGCCGAGATTGCCAGCCTGACCGACGGTACGCTGTTCGTGGTGCGCGAGGACTTCACCAAGCGCGAGGAGGCACTCAACGCTATCGGCCAGCTTAAGAAGTCCGAGAAGGTCAAGCTCATCGGTACCGTTATGAACTACTGCGAGACCGAGACCAGCGAGTACTACTACTCCTACTACACCAAGGACGGTAAGAAGGTGAAGAAGGGCTCCGACGATCAGGGGACTTCCAAAAAGGGCATCTTCACCAACCGAGCAAACGTTTAGTTGATTAAGGCTGACCTATGCGTGACATTCATTGCCATATCTTGCCGGGTGTAGACGACGGCGCCGCCGATCTCGATGAGAGCTTGGCGATGCTCGAGGCTGCCAAGCGGGCCGGTGTAACCAGAATCGTTTGCACTCCTCACTGCCGTGATCCCTATTTTGATTACGACAAGATGTGGGATGCCTTTGAGCTGCTGCGTGATAACGCTGACGGTTTTCCGCTCCAGATGGGCTTCGAGGTCAACCATCGAAAGCTCGTTGAGCTTGGTATCGATGCCGCGGAGCACTTGCATTTCGATGGAACCAACGAGTTTCTGCTCGAGCTTTCGACGCATGCCGATGCGTATGCGTTTAGAGAGTACGAGAACACGATTTACGATTTGCAGTGCCGTGGCTACCAGGTGATCATCGCTCATCCTGAGCGCTATCGTGCGGTTCAAAAGGATGTAAGCGTGGCGGAGCGCCTGGTCGATATGGGCTGCAAACTGCAGGCTTCGGCGGACTTTATTGCCGGCGGTCGCTTTGGTCGCGAGAAAAAGCCGGCACAGCGCCTGTTCGATCAGAACCTGTACAGCTTCATCGCGAGCGATGCCCATAACGTGGGTCATTACGATTGCCTAGCGAAGGCTCGCGCGAAGTTTAGCGTGCGCGGAGCCCATTTTCGCTAAAATCTGTCCCTAACGTTCGCATTGAATGAAGGGGCAGCCATGGATATTCAACTTAAGACGGGATGCTTTGATGATGCGGCGTTGGTGCGCCGCGTCGTTTTTATGGACGAGCAGGGCTACGAGAATGAGTTCGACGCCATCGACGAGGATCCGAACTGCATTCATGTGACGCTCTATGTAGACGGCGAGCTTGCCGGTTGCTCGCGCGTGTTTCCCGAAGAGCTTGAGCGCCTGTCTCTTATACACATCTCCGAGCCCACGAGACTAAGGCGAA